>CAIORQ010000092.1 GCA_903860745.1 uncultured Actinomycetes bacterium
CAAGCAACATGCCTCGTCGAAAGTGTGGCTCGACACGTGCTCGCGTCAGGCAATCACCGAAAGTGCCGTGACCGCAATGATCAGCGGTCTCACGACGACCGAAATTCACCAACTACGAGAGCACGACGGTGGATTGAGGCTAAGGAGAATCATGATGCGTGATCCCAATGGTCTACTCGTTGAACTGCAAACCGGCATCGCCGAGCTCACGACTTCGGAGAAGTGGACGCAGTACCTCGACGTGCAGAGCCGGTTCTATTCGTACAGCCCCAACAACGTCATGTTGATCCAACTGCAGAATCCCTACGCCACCAGAGTCGCGGGATATCAGGGCGTGGCGAGCACTCGACCATCAGGTGATGGCCCAGGAGACGGCGCTACGAATCCTCGCCCCGATGAGGTACAAGCGGGATGACGTGAGCGAGGGCGAAGATGCCCGCGAGATCCGCGGCTTCAAATTGGTGCCCGTGTTCGACATCAGCCAGACCGAGGGGCCAGATCTGCCCGACGTCGTGAACAAGTTGGAGGGACTGGCGCCAGAGGGCGTGTTCGACCGGCTCACCGAGTTCGCCCACAGTATTGGTTTTCGCGTCGAGCGACCCGAGTCACTCGACAGCGGCGCCAATGGTGACACGACCCACTCGTCGGGACTCATTCGCGTGGTCAGCACCAACTCCGAGGCGCAACAGGCCAAGACGCTCGCCCACGAGATTGGCCACGCCCTTCTGCATGATCCGGAGTATGTGACGACCAAGGACTTGAGCCGTGGACTCAAGGAACTCGAAGCCGAGTCCACCGCTTACGTCATCTGCACGGCGCTGGGCATGGACACCAGTGACTACTCCTTCGGCTATGTCCTCGGATGGACCGGTGGAACTCCTGATGCTATCGAGGGGATCAAGGCATCCGCGGGGCGCATCCAGAGGGCCGCTACGGCGGTACTCAAGACCTTCGAAATGGAAGAGCCAACCGCTGAGGTCACGAACGAACTGGGCGTCGAGATGGGGCCGCCAGAAGTGGTGGCTGATATCACTGCTGAAGTGGACGGTGAAAGCGGGCACGACCGCGACGAAGTTCAGACCGATATTGACCAGCCGACTGAAGATTCAACTGAGACCGAGAACATCGAGGGGGTAACCGATCGTTCTTTCGGCGATGAACAGATGCGAAAATATCGGCCGCTGTCTGCGGCTGAGCTCGAGGCTCTCGATGCACCCACACTGACCAACCGTGAAGTTGAGATCGGAAGGTAGTGGCGATGGCCATCGACGACCTGACGCAGTTGCCCGCGGGTTCCGTGACGGCGCCTCGAATTGATTTGAGTACGTGTGCCATGATGACCCTCGGCGAAGCCGCCATGGTGCTTGGTATTCACCGAACCACAGCTTGGAATCTCTACAAGCGCGGAGAGTTCACCGTACCTGTTCTCAAGATCGGCTCGAACCTTCGAATAGTCAAAGCGCACCTCGAGCTGTTCATTGAGACTGGCGTACCAATAGCGTTCCCGACATCGACAGGATCGGCGTCGATCGCTAGTTGATGTCGCTCCGGTGACCGAAGTCACCCGCAAGGCTCACTCGGGCCATGCGCAATGACCCGGTGAAGCGTCAGTCACTCGTAGGAGCTGCGGCATGGGCCGTATGGAGTTCCCGTCGGCGGATAGCCGCAAGGATGTCAATGCGTCTGCCGGGCGTCGTAACCTCTCGCTATCGTCGGCGACATCTTGGTTCCATGAATCGCGAACCGTTCGAACACATACTGGGTCGACCCGAGTTCGTCGAAACGTACAGGTGGAATTCTCCAAGAAAAATCCCACACAAAATCCCACACACCAGGTCAGCTGACATCAACCAGATCGACAGGATTTTGACAAAAGCCTTGCAATCAAAGGACTGTTGCAACGAAATCAACTGGAACAACGGGTCGAATCGCTCTTTGAATCCGTAGGTTGGAGGTTCGAGCCCTCCCCCGCCAGCGCGCGACACCACCGGCGCGGTCAGCGCGTTTCCTCCGGTCGTGGCCCTAGGAGCCCGTGAGCCCGTCGATGATCCGGGCCAACTCCAGGGGGTGGCTGCCCTGGATGGAGTGGCTGGCGCCGGGGACCTCGATCACCTCGTCGTGGGGTCGGCGACGCGTGAACTCCTCGACGTCCTCGTCGCTCACCACCGACGAGGGACCCATCGCGCGCACGAGGGTCACCGGGACGCGAGCCGCCTCGAGCCAGTCCCACAGGTGCAGGTCCTGGTTGGGCCGCCGGGGGGGCTCGCCGTGGCGCTGGTGACGCCAGACCCAGGTCCCGTCGGATCGCTGGACGGCGTTGTGGAGGATCCCGCGGCGCAGCGAGGCCTCGCTGCGGCCGGGGTTGAAGGCGATGGTCCGCTCGAGGATCTCGTCGAAGCTCTCGAAGGACTCGGGGCCCTGGATGAAGTCGATGATGTGGCGCGCGCTGCGCAGGCTCACCCCGGGGGTGATGTCGACCAGGATGAGGCGGCTCGCGAGGTCGGGGTGGGTGTGGGTGAGGGTGATCGCGACCATGCCGCCGTAGCTCATCCCCACCAGCGGCAGTGGGGGCGTGGCGAGTTGCCCGATGGCCCGGGCGACGTCCTCGGCGTGCTCGAAGGGGGCGAAGGGGCCCACGGGCGAGGCGTCGGAGTGTCCGTGGTGGGGCAGGTCCAGCGCGACCAGGGGACGCGCCAGCGCCAGCGCGACCGTGTCGAAGCTGTGCGCGTTCTGGGCGCTGCCGTGCAGCAGGACCATCTCGGGGGCGCCGTCGCCCCACACGAGGGCGCTGACGTGGCGCAGCCCCTCGACCGCGACCATCGCCCGACGAACGCTCACCTCTCGCGGCTCGATGCCCCATTCGCTCATATTGTCCTGGAGGAAGCCGAACTCGTCGTAGGTACTCACACCGGGAATCGTAGGGCAGGTCGGGGCTGGTCAGAACCTGTACCATTGCGGCGTGGAGTCCTTGTCGAAACGGCGTCTCGTGATCGTCACGGGACGTTGGCACCCGACGCTGGCCAAGGACATCGCCGACAAACTCGGCGTCGAGCTCACCGAGGCCAATCTTCGCGAATTCGCCAACGGCGAGATCCATTGTCGCTTCGACGACTCGATCCGCGGCGCGCACGTCTTCATCGTCCAGACGCACTCCTCACCGGTCAACGACGCGGTGATGGAACAGCTCATCATGATCGACGCCGCCAAGCGCGCCTCGGCTCGCTCGATCACCGCGGTCATCCCGAACTACGGCTACGCGCGCCAGGACCGCAAGTCGGCGGGCCGTGAGCCGATCACCGCCAAGCTGATCGCCGACATGCTCCAGACCGCCGGCGCCAACCGCGTCCTGTCCGTCGACTTCCATTCCGGCCAGATCCAGGGCTTCTTCGACATCCCCGTCGACCACCTGGTGGCCGCGCCCGTGCTCGAGGACTACCTCAAGACCCACGCCAATACCGCGGACATGGTCGTGGTCGCCCCCGACGCCGGACGCGTCAAGGTGGCCGAACGCTACGCCCAGCACCTGGGCTGCGACCTGGCCCTGGTGCACAAGACCCGTCCGCGCGGCACGGCCAACGTCGCCGAGGCCCGCCACATCGTCGGCGACGTGGCCGGGCGCCATTGCGTGCTGATCGACGACATGATCGACACCGCCGGCACGATCGTGGCGGCCTGCGACCTCTTGAAGGCCCAGGGGGCCGGCGACATCTGGGTCATGGCGACCCACGCGGTCTTCTCGCCCCCGGCCGTCGACCGCCTGTTCAACGCCCCGGTCAGCCGGGTCATCGTCACCGACACCCTGCCGCTGGGGCCCGAACGGCGTTTCGAGAAGCTCGAAATCCTGTCGGTGGCGTCCATCGTGGCCAACGCCATCTCGGCCATCTTCGAGGATTCCTCGGTCTCGGACATCTTCGGGGGCGAGAACCTCCTCTAGCCCAGTGGGCCGGGGGGCTCGCCGACGGCTAGACTCTTCACCCTGTGCGCGGGTGCTGCGCGCGGAGAATTCGCACAAGGAGTTGTCATGTCACAGACCACGTTGCACGCGTCCACGGACCGGGCCCAGGGGAGCCGCAACTCGCGGCGCCTGCGCAACGCCGGCTCCATCCCCGCCGTCGTCTACGGCGAGGGCGTGTCCCCGCTGCCGGTGGCGGTCGACGCCAAGAGCTTCCGCACCGCGGTCTCGGGCGAGCAGGGCCTCAACACCCTCATCGAGCTCGACGCCGACGGCAAGTCCTACATCGTGATGGCCCGCGAGATCCAGCGCCACCCGGTGCGCGGGACCGTGGCGCACATCGACTTCCAGATCGTCGACCCCAACCGACCGGTGGCCGCCACGGTGCCACTGCACGTCATCGGCGACGCCGTCGAGGTCCGTCACGCGGACTGGGAGATCGACCAGCAGCTCTTCAGCCTCGACATCATGTCGCGCCCCGACCAGATCCCCACGCACATCGACGTGGACATCTCGCACCTCACGCCGGGCATGGCGATCCGCGTCGGCGACGTGACCTTGCCCGAGGGCGTGACCCCGGCGGGCGACCTGTCGATCTCGGTCGTCAACACCCACGCGGGCCGAGCGGCCAAGACGGCCGACGCGAAGCCGTAGTTCGCCGTGGCGCTGCGGCGCTCGGTGGAGGGCGGCCGGCGCGGGAGTGCCAGCACGTTGCTCATCGTGGGCCTCGCCAATCCGGGTGAGGAGTACGCGGGTTCGCGCCACAACATCGGCGGCGACGCCGTGCGCCTGCTCGCGCAGCGCCGCGGGGTCCGCCTCGCGCTCGAGCGCCGTCAACGCGCGGTGAGCGCCACCATCACGACTCCTCGGGGACCCGTCACCCTGGCGGTGCCCACCACCTACATGAACGAATCGGGTGCGGCGCTGCCCCCGCTGCTGACCCGGACCTCGTTGGCGGGGCTGACGCACTTGGTCGTGGCCCACGACGACCTCGACCTCGAACCGGGACGCCTGCAACTGCGTCTCGGAGGGGGCCTCGCCGGCCACAACGGCCTGCGCTCCATCGCCCAGGTGCTCGGGAGCCAGGACTTCGCACGCCTGCGCATCGGCATCGGGCGTCCCACGCACAAGGACCAGGTCACCGACTACGTCCTCAAGCGACCCACCGGTGCGCGCAAGGCCGCCCTGGAGCTCGACGTGGCGCGCGCCGCCGACGCCCTCGAGGTCCTGGTCGACACCGAGTTCGAGGTCGCGCAGCGTCAGATCAACGCCGCCCGTGACTGAATCGACGGGGCTGCGCCGGGTCCTCGAGCTGATCGCGCCGACGCTGCGCGCCGCCCACGAGGCCGGGGCCTTCGTGCCCAGTGGTTTCGCGACGCCCCCGACGGTGGCCGCCTTCGCCCTCGAGCGCCGCTACGTCGTCGTGACGGCCACCTCCACCGAGGCCCAGCAGCTCACCGACGCGCTGCGCGCCCTGCTCGGCGGCGCCGAGGTCGCGCTGTTCCCGGCCTGGGACACCCACCCCCTCGAACGCGTCAGCCCCGACGACTCGGTGATGGCGGAGCGCTCGCTGCTGCGCTGGCGCCTGGCGAGGGGCGAACGGCCCGACGTGGTCGTGGCCCCCATCCGCGCCTTGGCCCAGATCCTGCCCGACGGTGACGCCAACGAACCGCTCGAGGTCCGTCGCGGCGCCGAGATGGACCGCGACGAGTTCCTCGAGGGACTGGTGCGTCGCGGGTACCGTCGCGAGAGCCTGGTCGAGCACCGTGCGGAGTTCGCGGTGCGCGGGGGCATCGTGGACGTCTGGCCCGCCCACGCCTCCGAACCGGTGCGCCTCGACCTCTTCGGCGACGAGGTGGAGCGTCTCACCACCTTCGACATCGCGACGCAGCGCTCGACGGCCGACCTCGAGGGCGTCACCGTGGGCGCCGCCCGCGAGTGGCTGCCCTCGGACGAGGAGCGCGCCCGTTGCGAGTCCCTGGCGCTCGCCGAACCCTGGGGGCGCGAGGTCTTCGACCGCCTCAGCCAGGGTCAGCTCTTCGACGGCATGGAGGGCTGGATGTCCCTGGTGGTGCGCGAGCGCCGCACCCTGCTCGACGAATTGGGCGACGTGGCGGTGATGGTCGTCGAACCCGAGCGCGTGCGACACCGCCTGGCGGACCTCTTGGACGAGGAGCGCGAACTCGCGGCGGCCGTGGCCACGACCTGGGGGGCCGGTCACGAGGTGCCCCTCCTGCACAACACCTACGACGAGGTCCTCGAAGGTCGCCTCGACGTGGCCCTGGTCGCCAGCGCGTCGACGTCGGACGACCACGGGCTGACCTCGCCGCCAGTGGTCCAGGGGGACCCCGCGCGCATCGCGGCGCACGTGCGCCAGTGGAGCAGTCGACGCCGTGGCGTGGTGCTCACCGCGAATCCGGCGGCGGTGTCGCGAATGGCCGAGCAGCTGCGCGCCGAGGGCCTGGAGGTCTCCACCGACCCCGCGCGCGTCCTGGACGTGCGACTCAGCGTGCTCGAGAGCACGCTGCCGGCCGGCTTCTCCCTCGACTCGCCCGAGGTGGTGGTCTGGAGCGAGGGCGACCTGACCGGACGGCGCGCGGTGCACCGCGCGGCGCGCACCCGCGCGCGCAACGTTGACGGCTTCTTCGACGACCTGGCGATCGGCAGTTACGTGGTGCACCGCCAGCACGGCGTGGCGAAGTTCTCGGGGACGACGACGCGCGCCATCAACGGCGTCACCCGCGACTACCTGATCCTCGAGTTCAAGGACGGGCGCAGCTACTGGCCGACCGAGCAGATCGACGTCCTCACCCCCTACTCGGGCGGTGACGCGCCGGCGCTGTCACGCATGGGCGGCGCCGAATGGCAAAAGACCCGGGCCAAGGCGCGCGCCGCCGCCTACCTGGTCGCCCAGGACCTCGTCAACCTCTATCGCCAGCGCCACGTGGCGACGGGTCACGCCTTCGGTCCCGACACGCAGTGGCAGCGCGAGATGGAGGACCTCTTCCCCTACGTGCTCACCCCCGACCAGGCCGACGCCATCGACGCCGTGAAGGCCGATATGGAGGCGCCACGGCCCATGGACCGCCTGGTGGTGGCCGACGTCGGCTTCGGCAAGACCGAGATAGCGGTGCGGGCGATCTTCAAGGCCGTCCAGGACAACAAGCAGGCCGCGGTCCTGGTGCCCACCACCCTGCTCGCCAGTCAGCACTTCGCGACGATGAGCGAGCGCTTCGCGGGCTTCCCGGTGCGCGTGGCGCTGCTGAGCCGCTTCGTCGACGACGTCGAGACCGCCCAGACCATCGCCGGCCTGGCCGACGGCTCGGTCGACGTGGTCGTCGGGACGCACCGCCTGCTCTCGGCGTCGGTGGCCTTCAAGGACCTGGGGCTCTTGGTGGTGGACGAGGAGCAGCGCTTCGGGGTCAACCACAAGGAGGCGATCAAGCAGCGCACGGTGGGGGTGGACGTCTTGACCTTGTCGGCCAGTCCCATCCCGCGCACCCTGGAGATGGCCTTCGCGGGCATCCGCGACCTCTCCATGGTCACCACGCCGCCCGCCGACCGCCGGCCCATCCTCACCCACGTCGGCGAGTACGACGAGGCCGCGGTCGTCGAGGCCATCCGACGCGAGTTGCTGCGCGAGGGTCAGGTCTTCTTCGTGCACAACCGCGTCTCGGACATCGAGGAGGTCGCGCGGCGGCTCACCCAGCTGGTGCCCGACGCGCGCGTCGCCGTCGCGCACGGGCAGATGGACGAGGGCACGCTCGAGCGCGTGATGATCGACTTCTGGGAACGGCGCTTCGACGTGCTGGTGTGCACCACCATCGTCGAATCGGGCATCGACCTGCCCTCGGTCAACACCCTCATCGTGGACCGCGCCGAACGCCTAGGCCTGGGCCAGATGCACCAGTTGCGCGGACGCGTGGGGCGCAGCGGTCAGCGGGCCTACGCCTACCTGTTCCACGGGGCCAACCAGGTGCTGTCCGAGACCGCCTACGAGCGACTGCGCACCATCGGCGACAACACGGCGCTGGGCAGCGGCTTCAAGATCGCCATGCGCGACCTCGAGATCCGCGGGGCCGGCAACCTACTCGGCCACGACCAGTCGGGACCGGTGGCGGCGGTCGGCTACGACCTCTACGTGCAGCTCGTCGCCGAGGCGGTGGCCGACGCCAAGGGCGTGAGCATCCCCGACGTGGTGCCCATCACCCTGGAGGTGCCCGGCGAGGCGCACCTGCCCAAGGACTACGTCGAGGCCGACGACGCGCGCCTCGAGGCCTACCGTCGGCTCGCCACCGTCGCCAGCCTCGACGAGCTCGAGGACCTGCGCGCCGAGTGGGTGGACCGCTACGGCGCGCTGCCCGCGCCGGCGCGCGGCTTGCTCGACCTCGCGGCGCTGCGCCTGCGCTGCCTGGCGGCCGGGATCACCTCGCTCTCGGTCGCGCCGGCGAGGGTCGGCGTGCGCAGCCGTCCCCTGCTGCGCCTGAGCCCGCTGAGCCTGAGCCTCTCGTCCCAGATGCGCGTACGCCGTCGCTTCGGTTCGCGCGCCTACTCCGAGGAGACGCGCGAGTTCCGGTGCGAAGTGGACGGGCCAAGCGACGCCCGGGCCCTCACCGAACTCCTCGAGGAGATCCTCGGTCCGTCCGGCGCCCCCGCGGCGACTGACTAGCATTTGGACGTGCGTCGTGTTCTTCTCGTCCTCGTCCTGTCAGTCTTCGGAGCCGGTTGGTACGGGCTCGCGGGCTCCTCGACCGCCCTGGCGGTCAACGGCAGCTCACTGAGCAACGCCGCCCTGGCCTCGGAGTTGCACGCCCTCGCCGACAACCCGGGCCTCTTCTGCTACTACAGCTCCCTGGCCGCCGTGGCCCTGGCCGAGCCCGCCGCGGGCAACCTCAAGGACACCGTGACGGCGTCGGGCACCGCGGCGTGGGTGAACCTGCGCGTCGAGGGCCTGGCGGTGGACAACTACGTGAAGAAGACCTTCCACTACGTCGCCACGCCCAGCGAACTGGCCGCCGCGACCTCCGCGCTCGAGGGCGAGCTGACCCAGGCCGCCGCCCAGGAGTCCCAGACCTGCTCGGGCACGTCGGCCCAGGCCCTGGCGGCGATGCCCGCCGAGATGCGCAACGCCCAGATCGAGGACCAGGCCTCGTCGATGTACCTGGTGACGCGGATCAACAAGACCATCGCCCTGACGCCGGCGAACATCAAGGCCTACTACACCTCCCACCAGGGCGACTACGACACGATCTGCGTGGCCGTGGCGATCGTCGACCCCAACAACGTCCCGGCCTTCGCCGCCTCCCAGAAGGCCGGCCTGTCGATCGCGGCGCTGGCCAAGAAGTATTCCGTCGACCCCACCACGGCGGCCAAGGGCGGCGCGGACGGCTGCTACGGACCCACGTCGTCGTCGTTCGCCAGCGTGCGCACCGACGTCGGCGCGACGCCCGTGGGGCACTTCTCGACCTCGCCCTTCCCCTACACCCCCACGACCGGTGGCACGACCTACGCCCTCTACGTCGGTGCGCTGTCCAAGACCCCCTCGAGCTTCGCCCAGGCGCAGGGCGCTGTGATCAGTGACATCCAAAAGAGCAACGCCACGGGCGCCAACCAGGTGAAGGCCAACATCCTCTACCGTGCCGCCGTCGCCGTCGACCCGCAGTACGGGCGCTGGGGTCTGAGCTCGAGCGGACCGGAGGTCTTCGTGCCCGCCCTGCCGGCCACCACCGGTCCGGCGACCTCCTCGCAGCTGACGTCGGTGTCCACGACCCCCTACCAGTGAGCCGACCGCGCCTTCGCGTCGTCGGGCTCGGTCCCGGTGACGCGCGCTACGTGACCGCGTCGGCGGCCGCGGCGCTGCGCGGCGCGCGCGTCGCGCGGCTGCGCACGACGGTCTACCCCGCCGCGGCGGACTTCGACGTCCCCAGCTACGACGAGTGGTACGAGAGCGCGGCGTCCTTCGAGGAGCTCTACGAGCGGATCGTGGACGACCTGGTCGCCCTGACCCTGGCCTCGCCCGACGCCGAGGTGGTCTACGCCGTGCCGGGGTCGCCCGTGGTGGCCGAGCGCACCGTCGAACTGCTGCGCGAGCGCTCCGAGGTCGACGTGGTCGTCGAGCCCGCCGTGTCGGTGATCGACGTGGCCTGCGGCGCACTCGGCGTGGATCCGATGACCCGAGGGCTGCGCGTGGTCGACGCGCTGGGGTCCAGCGAACCCTTCCGGGGCCCCGGGCCCCTGTTGATCCTGCAGACCTACGCCCCCGAGGTGCTCGCCACGGTCGCCGACCGCCTCGCGCCCGCGACGCCGGTGCAGGTCCTGCACCACCTGGGGCTCGACGACGAACGCATCGTGCGCATGAGCGCGCGCGAACTCCCCGGTTTCGTCGACGCCGACCACCTGACCTCGCTCTACGTCGAGGGACTGCGCACCGCCGGCGAGGCGATGGACGACCTGGTGAGCCTGGCGCACGAGCTGCGCGCACGCTGCCCCTGGGATCAGGAGCAGACCCACGCTTCGCTCACGCGCTACCTGGTCGAGGAGAGCTACGAGGCGCTCGACGCCCTCACGAACCTCGCGGCCATGGTCGAGGCGGGCGAGGAGGACGAGGTCCTCGTGGCCCACGCGGAGGAGGAGTTGGGCGACCTGCTCTTCCAGGTGGTCTTCCACGCGGAGCTGGGCGAGGAGGAGGGACGCTTCGACCTGGCCACCATCGCCGACGCCGAACGCTCGAAGCTGATCGGTCGTCACCCGCACGTGTTCTCCGACGTCGTGGTCGCCGACGCGCAGGACGTGGAGAGCCGTTGGGAGGGATGGAAGAAGGCGGAGAAGGGGCGCGAGAGCGTGCTCGAGGGCATCGCCTGGCAGCTCCCGTCGCTCTCGTTGCACGCCAAGCTCCTGCGCAAGGCCCGCAGCCTCGGCGTCGATTCGCCGGACGCCCCGGTCGACCTCGGGGACCTGGTGGCCATCGTCGAGTCGCCCGACACACCGGAGGCGACCCGGGCGGCGGCGACGCAGGGACTGCTGGGCGCACTCAGCGAGATCGGCGCGGCGAAGGGCTTCGACCTCGAGGCGATGCTGCGCGAACGGGTGCTGATCCTGCGCGACCAGATACTGGCTATCGAGGCCCGGCGCCGGGAGTCCGCGGAGGGCGCCGAGTAGCCTGAGAGCGTAGATCCGAAGGAGAAACGCCATGAGTGCGATCGAAGTTGTCCTGGGCCGTCAAATCTTGGACTCGCGGGGTAACCCCACCGTGGAGGCCGAGGTCCACCTCGAATCGGGCGCCTTCGGACGAGCCGCGTCGCCCTCGGGAGCGTCCACCGGGACCCGCGAGGCCGTCGAACTTCGCGACGGCGGCGAGGAGTGGGGCGGCAAGGGCGTGCGCCACGCCGTGCAGTTCGTCAACACCGAGATCAACGACGCGCTCGAGGGCTACGACGCCGGGGACCAGCGCGCGGTGGACTACGCGATGATCGACCTCGACGGCACGCCCAACAAGGCCCGCCTGGGCGCGAACGCCATCTTGGCGGTCTCGCTGGCCACCGCCAAGGCCGCGGCGATGGAGAGCGACCTGCCGCTGTACAGCTACATCGGCGGCGTCAACGCCCACGTGCTGCCGGTGCCGATGATGAACGTCGTCAACGGCGGCGTGCACGCCAAGAACTCCATCGACTTCCAGGAGTTCATGGTGATGCCCATCGGCGCGTCGTCCTTCTCCGAGGCCCTGCAGTGGGGGACCGAGACGTACCACGCCTTGAAGAACGTGCTGGCCAAGCGGGGACTGTCCACCGCCGTCGGTGACGAGGGTGGCTTCGCCCCCGACCTGCCCGACAACGAGACGGCCGTCAAGGTGCTGGTCGAGGCCATCGAGTCCACCGGCCGCGAGCCCGGACGACAGATCGCCATCGCCCTGGACCCGGCCGCGAGCGAGCTCTACCGCGACGGCGTCTACCACCTCGACGGCGAGGGTCGCGTGCTCACCAGCGCCGAGATGGTCGACTACTGGGCCGACCTCGCCAGCCGCTACCCGATCGTCTCGCTCGAGGACGGCATGGCCGAGCAGGACTGGGACGGCTGGAAGCTGCTCACCGACAAGCTCGGTGAGCGCATCCAGCTGGTGGGCGACGACAACTTCGTCACCAACTCCGAACTGCTCCAGAAGGGCATCGACCTGGGGGTCGCCAACTCGATCCTGATCAAGCTCAACCAGATCGGCACCTTGACCGAGACGCTCAACACCGTGCGCCTGGCCAACCTGCACCGCTACAGCGCCGTGATCTCGCACCGTTCGGGCGAGACCGAGGACGTCACCATCGCCGACGTGGCGGTCGCCACCAACGCGGGTCAGATAAAGACGGGTGCTCCGGCGCGTTCTGACCGGGTGGCGAAGTACAATCAGTTGTTGAGGTTGGAAGAGCAACTCGGGGATTCGGCCCGTTTCCTCGGGGCCACGTCATTGTCGGGGGCGCAAGGTGTCAGCTACACGAAGTGATCACACGCGGTACCCACGGTGGGTCTTCCCGCTGTCGGTGCTCGCGGCGATCGCGGTCGTGGCCGTGGCCTTCCCCTTCAAGACCCTCTGGCGCCAACAGTCGGCCCTCGACGCGGCGTCGAGCCAGATCGCCCAACTCCATCGCCAGTCCGCGCTGCTGGCCCAGCGGGCCAAGGCCGTCGCGACCGAGTCGGCGGCCATCGCGCTGGCTCGTCAGGACTACCAGTTGGTCATGCCCGGCCAGAGCCTGATCCAGGTCCTGCCGGGCAACGGTTCGGGCTACGTGGCCCAGAACTCGACGGACCCGGGCTCGCAGCCCCTGGTCAACATCGGCACCGGTCCCGTCGTTGCGGGCCCGACCACCACCTCGACCACGTCGGGTCTGCACGGCTTCGTCGCGCGCTTCGTGCGCACCCTCGAGTTCTGGCGTTGAGCTTCCGCGAGGCGTCCGCCGAGGAGCTCACCGTGATCGAGTCCCTGGTGGGTCGACCCCTGCAGGGGCGCTGCGCAGTGGTGGTGCGTCGGCGAGACGGACGTCCGGTGGTGATCGAGAACGAGCCGCACCTTCGCGACGGCACGCCGATGCCCACCCTGTACTGGCTCGTCGACGCCGAACTCAACGACGCCGTGAGCCGTCTCGAGAGCGAGGGCGGGGTGCACCGCTACGAGGACCTGGTCGATCCCGAGGAGCTGGCGCGCGCGCACGAGGACTACCGCCGCCGACGAGAGGCGGCGACGCTGCGCACCGACCTGGTGCAGGCCAGCGGCGGTGTCGGCGGGACGCGCGTGGGGGTCAAGTGCCTGCACGCCCATCTGGCCAACCACCTCGCCGGTCACCGCGACCCCGTCGGGGCACTGGTCGCCGCCGAGATCGGCGTGCCCGAAGTCGAGATCGTGGACGTCGGTGACTAGGGTCGCCGTCCTCGACTGCGGATCGAATTCGACGCGCCTCCTCATCTCCGACGCCGACGGGCGGACCCTGCGGCGGGAGATGCGCATCACGCGGCTGTCGGCCGGGGTGGACAAGTCGGGCAACTTGGCGCCCGACGCCCTGACGCGCAGCTACGACGTGCTCGCCCAGTACCGCGAGTACATGGACGCCCTCGGCGTGGAGCGCGGGATGCTGGTGGCGACCTCGGCGGTGCGCGACGCCGCCAACGGCGCCGAGTTCCTGGCCCGCGCCGCGCAGATAACCGGCGTGCCCGCGCGCCTACTGCGCGGCGAGGAGGAGGCGGCCTACTCCTACGCGGGCGCCACTCGCGGCCTCGCGCCCGATCCGCGACCCACGATGATCGTCGACATCGGCGGCGGTTCCACGGAGTTGGCCGTGGCCCTCGACGGGGTCGTCCACGGCTACTCCATGCAACTGGGCTGCGTGCGCGTGACCGAACGGGCCCTGGGACCGGGGGTGGTCTCCGAGGGGTCGGCCGCCGCAGCGTCGGCGATGATCGCCGAGCAGCTGGACGCGGCCTTCGCCGCCGAACCGGCCTTCGCTGCGCTGGTGGGCCGGGTGCGTCTGGTGGGACTGGCCGGCACGGTGGCGACGCTGGCCCAACTCGACGTGGGTCTCACCCACTACGACCGCGACGCGGTGCACCACCACCGGCTCAGTCGCGACGACGTGCGCCGCTGGCGGGACCGACTCGGGGCGATGACCCCCGCGCAGCGGCTCGGCGAGCCGGGCATGGTGCCGGGCCGCGAGGACGTGCTGGTGGCCGGTTTGTTCATCCTCGACGCGGTCATGGAGCGCTTCGGCGTCGACGAGCTCCTGAGTTCCGAGGACGACATCCTCGACGGCGTCGCGGCGACGCTGGGCTGACGTGCGCGAGCCGGTGCGCACCTGCCACGATGGAGGGGTGAGAAAGCGTCCATGGTGAGTTCCCGGGGCATCGCCGCATCGCCGATCAACCTGCACGGACGCCGGGTGGTCCTGCGGACGCTGAACGACGCCGACTACGAGGGCTGGGTCGAGGTGCGCCGCCGCTGCCACGACTGGCTGGTCAAGTGGGAGCCCCGGTCGGTGCACGCCGCTCACCTGGCCGAGGACGAGCGCAGCTTCACGAGCCGTTGCGCGATCCGCGAGCGCGAGCGACAGATGGGCACCGGTTTCGGCTTCGGGATCTTCTTCGAAGGTCGCTTCGTGGGTGAGATCACCCTCTCGTCCATCCAGCGCGGACCGCTGCAGTCGGCCTACGTGGGCTACTGGATCGACGAGGCGGTGGCCGGGCAGGGCCTGATGCCCGAGTCGGTGGTCACGGTGCTGCAGTACGCCTTCGACTCCCTGCGCCTGCACCGGGTGGAGATCAACATCATCCCGCGGAACGCCGCCTCGCGACGGGTCGTGGAGAAGCTGGGCCTGCGCTTCGAGGGCATCGCCGAGCGGTACCTGGAGATCGACGGCGCCTGGGAGGACCACGCGCGCTACGCCATCACCTCCGAGGAGTGGGCCGATCGCGCTCCCCAGCTGGTCGCCGACTGGCTCCTGCCGCGCAACGACTGATCAGACCGCTTCGAGTTCGCGACCGCGCAGCTCCTCGAGCGAGGCGGTGCGCACGGTTCCCCCGAGCGACTCGCCGATTCCGATGGCGTTGACCGCCGCGTCGCGCGCCACCACGACCAGGGCCTCGTCGCGCCCGCGCGCCACCACGAGGCCGGCCGAGCGGGTCTCGATCGCCGCGCGGCGTACCGCGGCGAGGTCGACGGCGGGGTCCACCTCGACCACGGGGCAGCGGTGCTGGGTGCGCGGGACGCTGCGCACGTCGTGGAAGAGCTGGGTCTTGGCGCTGGCGAAGTGGACCGTCGAGCCGCCGATGTCCTCCCAGGTCACCGCCACCGGTTCGACGCGCAGGCCGAGCTGTAGGGCCAGGTAGAAGAGTTCGACGTCGTAGGTGAAGCCGTTGACCAGGCCCAACAGGCCCAGCAGACGGCCCGGCGCGAGTCGAAAGCCCTTGCAGCCGCACTGCGTGTCGCGCACGGTCGTCCTGGTGTAGTGGTGCACCAGGAGGTGGAAGGCCGAGCCCGCGAGGGTGCGCGCGAGGGAGTCGTAGCGGATGTGTCCGCTGACCGCCCGCGACCCCGGGGCCATGTCGGCGCGGCCGAGGGCCTCGAGGATGTCCGGGAAGTGGCGGGGGTCGATGGACATGTCGGCGTCGGCGACGATCACCCGCTCGGAGCGCGCGTGCGCGAGGCCGGTGCGCACCGCGGTCCCCTTGCCCATGTTGTGGGGGTGCTGGACCAGTCGGAAGTGGGGCAGGTGACCGAAGGTCTGGTGGGCGACGCGCAGCGTGTCGTCGTGCGACCCGTCGTCGACCATCACGATCTCGGTCGTCTCGGTCCCCAGGAGCTCGAGGGTGGGCCGCAGACGTTCGAAGCCGGCCGCGAGGCGCGTCGCCTCGTTGAAGGCCGGGATCACCAGGGACTGCGCGGTCGTCACCATGGCCTAGGGTCGAGCCGCGCCGATGAGTCCACCCGTGAAGAGGGGTGCGAGGCTGATGTTGGTGCCGGTGTAGGCCGCGGCGATGATGGTGTTGGTGCCCCAGGGGCCCGAGCCCACGTACATCACGACGTGATCGACCGCGCTGTCGCCGTCGAGGTTGTAGTAGTAGAGCAGGTCGCCGGGTCGCAGCTGGGTCAGGGGGACGTGGGGCAGGCTGGCCCACTGGTCCTCGGTGGTCCTCGGGATGGTGAAGCCCACCTTGCCCCAGGCCCACTGCACCAGACCCGAGCAGTCGAAGCCCACCCCGGGGGTCTCGCCGCCCCAGACGTAGGGCACGCCCTCCTGCTTCTCGGCCCAGGCGACGGCCGCCTCGCCCTGGGCGCTGCCGGCGGGCGAACCCGACACCTCGTTCGTCGGGGTCGGCGGGGGGGTGTTGGCGGCGATGGCGGCGAGCACCTCGTTGGCGGCGGGTTGTCCACCCACCTCCGATGCCGCGGCGATGGCCGAGGACTCCGCGGCGGTGTCGCGCACCCGGGCCGCGGCGGCGCCGGCGGCCACCTCGTAGGCGATGATCTCGCTGCGCAGGTTCGCGGTGACCTGGTCGAGGGTGGAGCGCGTCTGGTCGGCCGCCGCGATGTTCTGCGACAGCAGGGCCTGCAGGTCCAGGGTCTCGGCGTTGGCGGTGGCGTGCTCGCTCGAGAGCTGGGCGATCTCGGCGAAGAGCTTGGTGCGTTGGTGGTTGAGCCGGTCGCGCAGGCCGGTGAGGTTGCCCACCACCAGGCGTTCGAAGACCTGGCGCTCGTCGTTCGCGCCCACGTTCTGGTTGAACAGGGCGATGACC
Organism: uncultured Actinomycetes bacterium; assembly: GCA_903860745.1. Taxonomy (GTDB): domain Bacteria; phylum Actinomycetota; class Acidimicrobiia; order Acidimicrobiales; family RAAP-2; genus RAAP-2. The sequence continues at coordinate 16,718 of CAIORQ010000092.1, forward strand.
TGGTCGTTGGTGGTGCCGTAGACGTAGGCGCGCACGACGGCGCGCACCATGTGACGGGTGGTGCGATCGACCAGGACCTGTTCGGCCCGCTCCTCGGCCTGGAGGGTGAGGATGTTGGCGGTCAGCGTCGCCAGCTGGGCCTTCTCGGCGTCGTAGCGGTTGGCGGTGACCTCGCTGGACTTCTCCTGGCTGGCCAATTGGGCCGACAGCCGGGCGATCTCCGCCTTGGTCTGCGCGATGGTCTGGGCGCCGCTGCCGGACTGGTCGAGGGGCACCAGGGTGCCCACCACGACGAGGGCGGCGCTCGCGAGGAGCGCGGCCAAGGGAGTCGTGCCCCGACGACGCACGGATTTCATCACCCAATGCTACCGGGACCCCTCACACGGACCGAATGATGCGGCGGCGAATCGATGGGTTAGCGTTGTGTCGCCGCGCGTGGGGGCGTAGCCCAATTGGCAGAGGCAGGGCGCTTAAACCGCCTCCAGTGAGGGTTCGAATCCCTCCGCCCCTACGCCGCGCGGCGGGGACACGATTCATAGGAACTTCTTAAGCACGCGGGGTGCCGCGTGGCATGATGTCGGACGAGACGGGCACGGGCGAATCGGTTTCGCGCGCGTCGCCGGGCGACCAAGCGTCCGGGGAGCGATGAGGGGGCAGCGTGAGCGAGCGAGGGGTCGTGCCCGAGGGGGCGCCGTGTTGGATCGACCTGTGGACCAGTGACGTCGAGGGGAGCCGGCGCTTCTACTGCGAACTCTTCGGCTGGCGGGCGGAGCAGCCCAGCGAGGAGTTCGGCGGATACTTCATGTTCACCCGCGACGGCGCGCCGGTGGCCGGGGGCATGGGCGACATGGGGGGCGTCCCCGCCAACGACACCTGGAAGATCTACCTGGCCACCTCCGACATCGCGGGCGTGGTGGCGCGCGGCGAGAGCCGCGGGGCGACCTTCATGTTCCCGCCGGCGCCCGTGGCCGACATGGGACTGCAGACGGTCTTCACCGACGCGACCGGGGCGGTGACGGGGGCGTGGCAGGCCGGGAGCTTTCGCGGCTTCACGACCCTGGATGAACCCGGGACGCCGTGCTGGTTCGAGCTCTTCGCTCGCGATTTCCACGCGGCGCGGGACTTCTATGAGCACACCTTCGCGCTCGAAGCCCGGATGATGGGCGACACGGACGACTTCCGCTACGCCACCTTGAGCGCCGGCGGGCATGACGTGGCCGGTGTGTTCGACGCCGCGACGCGCCTCGAGGGCGCGGAGCCGCACTGGATCGTCTACTGGCAGGTCTACGACGTCGCCGCGGCCGTCGAGCGAGTGCGCGAACTGGGCGGACGGGTCCTCGAGGGACCCTTCGACTCGCCCTACGGCGTCATCGCGACCGTGACCGATACCGCGGGGGCGCGCTTTCGACTGCGCGGTTCGCCCGTGGCCTGATCACAGGTCGAGGGTCAGCGACACCGGGCAGTGGTCCGAGCCCAGCAGGTCCGGGTGTATCTCGGCGGCGGTCACGCGGCCCGCCAGGTCGGCCGACACCAAGAAGTAGTCGATGCGCCATCCGACGTTGCGCTCGCGCGCGCCCGAGCGGTTCGACCACCAGGTGTAGTGGCCGCTCCCCGGGGTGAACATGCGGAAGCTGTCGACGAATCCCGCGTCGAGCAACTCGCCGAAGCGGCTGCGCTCCTCGGTGGTGTAGCCCGCCTTGCCCTCGTTGGCCTTGGGGTTGGCCAGGTCGTCGGGGGTGTGCGCGACGTTGAGGTCGCCGCAGACCGCCACGGGCTTGGTCTTGTTGAGCTTCTTGAGGTAGGCGAGGAAGGCGGGGTCCCAGTGCTGGTGTCGCAGCCCGAGGCGGCCGAGGTCGCCCTTGGCGTTGGGGGTGTACACGTTGACCAGGAAGAAGTCCGGGTACTCCGCGGTGATGGTGCGTCCCTCGTCGTTGGGGTTGCCGAAGGCGTCGAGCGCCAGGTCGTACTTCTTCACCAGCGTCGCGGGCAGGCCGGTGGTGACGCGCAGGGGGGAGGGCTTGGTCAGCAGGGCGGTGCCCGAGTAGCCCTTCTTCGCCGCCGGGTGCCAGTACTCCTCGTAGCCGTCGACCTGGTGGGTGCTCTCGTGCTGCTCGGCCTTGACCTCCTGGAGGCAGATCACGTCGGGCGACAGACTGGCGACGAAGGGGTCGAAGAGCCCCTTACGCTGCACGGCACGGATTCCGTTGATGTTCCACGACACGAGGCGCATACGCCATGGTAGCGACCGCCGTCCGGACCAACGCCGCGCCCCTCGGGTCAGAATCGGCCCGATCAGGGGGAATCGACCTTCCTGAGAGGCGGGCCGTTCGAGGGAGTGCGAATCTTTAGTAGCGTTGCCTCCGTGGCTAAGAGCGCAACAGGCAAATGGGTCAGCAGGGTCGGCGCGTCCGGCGGCAGCAAGGCGTACAAGAAGGAGCGGCCGAGTAACTACTACGCGGTCTTGATCCTCATCGTCGTGTTGGGTCTGGCCTCGACGGTCCTCGCGCGCTACGACTACCAGCACCCGGCCAGCGCGGCCAGCGGCACCCCGCCCGCGGTGGGCACGACCTGGTTCGCCGCCCTGTCGGTCGACGCCTGCGGAGAGAGCCTGCCCTACATCAAGTCCGACGCCTCCTCGAGCATCTACGGCATCAAGACCCTGACCGACAACGTCATCGAGGTCAGTCCCATCTCGTCGGCCGACTCGGGTAACCACGCCACCCTGGCGCAGTACGGCGTCGAGACGCCCGGCCTGGTCCTCGGCTCCACCGAACTGGCCATCCCGACCGCGGCCGGTACCGCGAACTCGGCGACGACCTACAAGAACGGCGAGCTCTGCCCCGGCAAGGGCAAGTCGAAGTACCCCAACAAGGCGGCCCAGGTGGTCTACGCCTACTGGGACTCCTTCGCCCAGAAGAAGCCGATCCTGACGACCAACCCGGCGTCGATCCACTTCGTCCAGGACCTGCGGGTGACCATGGCCTTCGTGCCCAAGGGCGTCACCCCCGCTCCGCCCAGCACCACGACGGTCAACGCCATGGTCCAGTACCAGGCCGCCAGCGCGACCACCACGACCACCACGCCGATCTCGGTGACCACGACGACCACGGCCGGCGCGACCACTACGACGACCCCGACCACGACGACGACCCCGACCACGACGACGACCGCAACGGGCTGAGCTTGAAGTCGATCATCCTGGTCGGCGGGATGGGGACGCGACTGCGCCCGTTGACCTACGAGATGCCCAAGCAGATGTTGCCGCTGGTGGGCGTCCCGATGATCGAGTGCGTCTTCGAGATGCTGGCCAAGCACGACGTGACCGAGGTGGTGCTGTCCCTGGGCTACCTGCCCGACCACTTCATCAAGGCCTACCCCGACGGGTCCATCGCGGGGGTCAAGATCTCCTACGCCGTCGAACCCGAGCCCCTCGACACCGCGGGCGCCATCAGGTTCGCCGCCGAGTTCGCCGGGATCGACGACACCTTCCTGGTGGTCAACGGTGACGTGCTGACCGACCTCGACGTGACCGCCCTGGTGGAGTTCCACCGCGCCGCGGGCGCCGAAGGCACCATCGCCTTGCACCCGGTCGAGGACCCGTCGCGCTACGGCGTGGTGGTGACCGACGACCACGGGCGCGTGAGCGCCTTCATCGAGAAGCCGCCGCGCGAGGAGGCGCCCACCAACCTGATCAACGCGGGCACCTACGTCTTGGAGCCCTCGGTGCTGGCGCGTATCGACTCGGGGCGCAAGGTCAGCGTGGAGCGCGAGACCTTCCCGGCCCTGGCCGCCGACGGCACGCTCTACGCCATGGCCGATGACGCCTACTGGCTCGACACCGGCACGCCGGCCACCTTCCTGCAGGCCAACGTCGACGTGCTCAACGGTCGCGACTCCGAGCGCATGGTCACCGACCTGGTGGGGACCACCTGGCGCCACGCCACCAGCCGCGTGGCCGCGAGCGCCCAGTTGGACAACGCCGTGGTGGACCGCGACTGCGTGGTCGGCGAGAACGTGGTCCTCGACAAAGTCGTCTTGATGCCCGGCGCCGTGGTGCACGACAACGTGCAGATCCGGTCCTCAATCATCGGCCCGCGGGCCGTCATCGGGGCCGCGGCGGTGCTCGGTCCCACCTGCGTGGTGGGCGCCGAGGTCAGCGTCCTGGAGGGTTCGAACTACTCCGGCGACGTGCAGCTCAGCGTCTGACTCAGCGGAACAGGTCGCCCTGGGGGGCGCGCACGACGTCGCCGACCACCGAGCCCTCCCCGAAGTGTCGTTCGGCCAGTCCGCGCACCACGCAAAAGGGCGTCCCCGCGTCCTTGGCCAGCACCAGGTTGGACGCCGCGGCGATCTCGTCGACCAGGGCGACCTCGGTGACCTCGAGCGTGCGGCCGCTCGCGTCGGGGGTGCCGCGCAGGTCGAGCACGGCCACGACTCCCGCGCAGCCCAGCGCGACGTCGGCCACGCCGTTTCGCCAGGCCCGGCCGAAGGTGTCGGTGATGACGACCCCGACCTCCACGCCCCGACGGCGGGCGATCTCGGCGCGCAGGCGCCGGGCCGACCGGTCGGGGTCCCGGGGGAGCAGCACCGCGGTGCCCTCGGGGGTGTTGGAGTGGTCGATGCCGGCGTTGGCGTTGACGAAGCCGTGCGCGGTCTCGGTGATGCGCAGCGGGCCCCGCCGGCGCAGCACGCGCACCGACTCCTGAGCGATCAGCGCCTCGCGCTGATCGTCGCTGCCGTCGAAGGGGACGACGCGACCCTCGGACTTGGACACGACCTTGGAGGTGACGACCACGACGTCGTGGTGTACGAGCGCCTGGCCTCGCGCGTCGAGGGCGTCGAGCAAGGCGCTCACCAGGTCGTCGCCGGCGGCGATCTCGCCCACCCCCTTCACGGCGAAGAGTCGAAGCTCGCTCACGCGCGCACCGCCTCGGCCAGGGCCCGCGCGTGCGCGGAGTCCGCCATGACCGTGGTCGTCACCCGCACGCGGCAGCCCGTCGCCGCGATGGCGTCGGCCAGCGGCGCGTCGACGACGTCGATGATCATCTGCCCGACGAGACCCCGGTAGTGCTCGGCCACGCCGAGCGCGTCGGCGCGTCCACCGAGTTCGCGCATCAGGCGGTCGGCGGGTCCCTTGAGGGCGACGCCGCCCACCAGGGGCGAGATCGCCACCACGTCGTCGTGGCGCTCCGCGAGGATCTCGCGCACGCCCGGGACGCGCAGGATCGGGTCGATGGAGATCAGCGGGTTCGAGGGCGCGATCACGATGCGCTCGGCCTCGACGAGCGAGCGGCGCGCGGCGTCGCTGAGACGGGCCTCGTCGGCCCCGCGCACCCGCACCGCGTTGACGCGCACGTCGTGGTGGCGGCGCACGAAGTACTCCTGGAAGCTCATCTCGCCCTGCTCGGTCTCGAACTCGGTGGCGATCACGTCGTCGCTCACGGGTAGCAGGGTGACGTCGAGACCGAAGTGCGCGGCCAGCTCCGCGGTCACCTCGGTCTTGGTGGCGCCCTGGGCGAGTCGCTGCGTGCGATAGAGGTGCGTGGCCAGGTCGAGGTCACCCAGCGAGAACCAGTCCTCGCCACCGAGCTCGCCGAGTCGCTCCATCACGCGCCAGCTCTCCCCGGCCAGGCCCCAGCCCCGTTCGTCGTCGTTGGCGCCGGCGAGGGTGTACATGATGGTGTCGAGGTCCGGGCAGATGTTCAGCCCGTGCAGGGTGAGGTCGTCGCCGACGTTGACCACGGCGGTCAGCGCCACGACGGGGTCGTGGCGGCGCAGGGCCCGCAGCAGGCGCGCGGCGCCGACGCCGCCGCTGAGAACAGTGATCACCCCGGAGACTTTAGGTCGCCCCGGTAGATTGGACGACGTGGACCCGTCAGTGATCGCCGACCGGTGGCCCGGTGAGCCCGCGGTGAGCCTGTCGACGGGGCGCGGGGGCTCCTGGCGGAGTCTGGTCGAGTACGGCGACCTCGACGTTCCTCGAGCCTGGGCCTCGGTCACGAAGTTGGTGACCTCGTTGGCCGCGGCCGTCGAGGTCGAGGAGGGTCGCGCCTCCTACGACGAGCCCCTGGGACCCGAGGGCTCCACGCTGGCGCACCTCCTGGCCCACGCGAGCGGCCTGGGCCTCGAAGAGGGCGACCCCGTGAGCGCGCCCGGCGCGCGACGCGTGTACTCGAACATCGGGATCGACCTGGCCGCGCGACGGCTGGCTCGCGGCGACGTCGCCGCCTGGCTGCGCGAGCGCGTGACCGGCCCCCTGGGCCTCGAGAGCCTGGAGCTGCGCGGACGGGCCTCGGAGGGCTTGTGGGGGTCCACGAGGGACCTGGCGCGCTTCGCCACCCAGTGGGTCACGCCGACGTTGGTCTCGCCGGAACGACGCGACGCGACCCGTTCGGTCTTCCTGCCCGACCTGGCTGGTGTCGTGCCGGGCTTCGGGCGCTTCGACCCCTGCCCCTGGGGCTTGGGGGTCCAGGTCCGTGGACCGAGCCACCACTGGATGGGCGACTGGCCCGCGACCTCCTTCGGGCACTTCGGCCGCAGTGGGGCGCTGGCCCTGGTGAACGTGGAGGAGGGGCTGGTGCTGGTGGCCACCTCCAGCGTGGACTTCGGTCCCTGGGCCAAGGAGTTGTGGCCCACCTGGTCGTCGCGGCTGCGCGAAGCGGCGCTGGCCTCGTGAGCGTTCCGCGCCTGCGCGTGGGCCTGGACCTCGACGGCTCCCTCGAATCGATGAGCAATTCCATGTCGGACCTGGCCCGGGCCCTGGGCGAGCGCGACGACCTGACGCTGACCTGTTTTCGCACCGAGAGCGCGCCCCAGTCGCCCGACGAGCGTCGACTCAGCGCCCGGGCGCTGTGGGCGCCGTGGTGGCGACACAGTCGTGGTCGCGCCCTGGACACGATGCTCGACGTCGACGTGGTGCACGTGGCCGGCCGATCGACGCCGCCGACCAAACGCGTGCCCCTGCTGATCTCGGTGGACGACCTGCGGCCGCTGCGCGAGGGCGGGACCAAGAGTCGGGTGCGTCAACTCCAGCGCGCGGTGTCCCAGGGGGCCATCTTGGTGGTATCGAGCCGGGCCGCCCGACACGAGGCGATGGCCGCCCTGGGCCTCGACCGACCAGAGATCGTCGTGGTCCGTCCGCCGGTGGGGCGCGTGCCCCGCACCAACGGCGGCGGCGCCCTGGTGGTGAGCGTGACGGGCAACACCCAACTCTTCGAGAGCCTGGTCGAACAACTCCAGGCCTTCGCCACCCGTCACGCCACTTCGCTCGTCGTCGTGGCGAGCGCGGCGGTCATCGCCCGGTTCCGCGCGGCCGGCGTCACGGCGAGCTTCGTGGAGCGCCGCCGCGGGGCCGAGGCCCTGGCCCAGGCGCGCTGCGTCGCCCACATCACCGACGGGGCGCGCTTCCCCTCCTTCGCGATCGCGGCGCTGGCGGCCGGGGTGCCGACGCTCTCCCAGGCCACCGCGATCAATCGCGAACTGCTCTCGGGCGCGGCGGCCCTGCTGCACGAGGGGGACGACTTCATCGAGGCGCTCGAGGACCTGTGGAGCAACGAGCCGCGACGGGCCATCTTGATCGCGGCGGGACTGGTGCGCGCCGAGGACTTCTCACCCTGGAACGTGGCCTCGGTCTACGCCGGTCTCTATCACGACGTCGCGCAGCGGAGCCGCGTATGACCCAGCGCATCGTCATCAGCGTCGACCAGCTCTGCCGACCCCAGCCCGGCGGCATCGGCAGTTACGTCCGCGGCCTCGTCGACGGGCTCGCGAGCGCCGGCGAGGGCGTGGAGATCATCGGGGTGGGTCCGCATTCGCGCTCGGCCGCCGTGCGCCAGCTCGGGGTCGAGGTGAGGACGACCCTGCTGGGCCTGCGCGGACTGACCACCTTGTGGCCCCGCTACCCCTTCGGCGTCCCCGGTGACGCGGACGTGGTGCACGCGACGTCCATCGCCGGACCCTTCGGCGGCGGTCGGGCGCGCGCCGTGCACTCGGTGACCATGCACGACCTGCTCTGGCGAGATGAGCCGGAGTCCTCCACGCCCAACGGCATCCGCTTCCACGAGTCGCGGTTGCAGCTCCTGCTGCGCCGGGAGAACCTGCGGATCATCACCACCTCGCCCCGCCTGGGGGTGCGGCTCTTCCAGATCGGGATCGACCCGGACCGCATCCGCTTCGCTCGCCTGGGGGTGGACGACGGTTCCACCGACGCGGCGGAGCCGTCGCGCGTCCGCGAGGTCCTCGCCGAACACGGCGTCAGCGGGCCCTTCACCTTCTACGCGGGAACGCGCGAGCCCCGCAAGAACGTGGAGCGCCTGGTCCGCGCCCAGCGCGCCGCGCGGGCCCAGGACCCCGCCATCGGTCCGCTGGTGATGGCCGGTCCGCCCGGTTGGGGACACGTGGACCCGGGTGACGCCGTCGTCTTGGGTCTGGTCGACCGCTCCCTGCTCCTGGGTCTCTACCGTGACGCCACGGTCTGCGCCTACGTGCCGCGCGCCGAGGGCTGGGGCCTGCCCCCCGTGGAGGCGCTCCACGCCGGCTCGCGCGTCGTGGCGTCACGCAACTGTCCGAGCGTGGAGGGCAATCCCGAGGTGGTCATGGTCGACCCCCTCGACGAGGACTCCATCGCCGCGGGGCTGCTGAGCTCGCTGCAGCGCGGCGACGACGCGGTCAGCCGCGAACGTCGTCGGGCCTCGGTGGCGGAGATGACCTGGCGCAACTGCGCCCTCGACCACCTGAAGGCCTGGCTGTGAGGGTGGCCCTGGACACCTCGGCCGTGCCCGACCAGCCCGCGGGCGCCGGGCGCTACGTCGTGGAGATCGCCCGGCGACTGCCCGGTCGCGGCGTCGAGACGACCCTGGTGACGCGCCGCGGGGACGACGCGCGCTGGCGCGGCTACTCGCCCGAGGCCACCGTCTCGGCCCAGGTGCCGCGCGAACGCGCCCTGCGTCTGCTCTACGAGGCGTATCGCCTGGGATCCTCGCCGGTCGCGCGCGACACCGACGTCTGGCACGGGCCGCACTACACGATGCCGCGTCGCGGCACGAGGCCCACCGTCGTGACGGTCCACGACATGACCTTCTTCACCAACCCGGAGTGGCACGAACGCTCCAAGGTCGCCTTCTTCCGCCGGGCCATCGCCTACTCGGCGCGCCACGCGCGCGCGATCATCTCGGTCAGCGAGTACACGTCGCGACTCATCGACGAGTTGCTCGACGACCACGCGCCCGTGGTGGTGGCGCCCCTCGGGGTGGACCTGGAGCGCTTCTCCCTCGACGCCACCGGAGACGACGAGGTCCTGGCGCGCCACGGCTACCGACGCGACGTCGACTACTTCCTCTTCGTGGGGACCTTCGAACCTCGCAAGGGCATCGACGTGCTGCTCGACGCCTTCACGCGGGTGGCGGGTGAGGACCCCCGCGTCGAGCTCTGGCTGGCGGGACAGCACGGCTGGGGCGTCGCTGAGGTCGAGGCCCGTCTCACCAGCCACCCCGTCGCCTCGCGGATCCGTCGCCTGGGCTTCGTCGCCGACGAGGCGCTCGCACCCCTGCTGCGGCGTTCCGTGGCGGCGGTCTACCCCTCGCGCGGGGAGGGATTCGGACTGCCGGTCCTCGAGGCGCTGGCCTGCGGCGTGCCGGTGGTGACGACGCGTCACACCGTGATGGAGGAGGTGGCCGGGGACGCGGCGACCTTGACCGAGGCGGGCTCGCCCGACGAGCTGGCCGACGCCATGATCGCCCTGCTGTCCCGGGACGAGGCCGCGCGCGCCGCGGCGGCCGCGCGGGGACGCGCGCGCGCCGAGACCTTCACCTGGGCCCGGTGCGTCGATCAACATCTGGTCGCCTACCATTCAGCACGAGGAGAGTGACGTGCGCGCAGTGATCACCGGAGGTCGAGGCTTCGTCGGCGGACACCTGTCTCGCCACCTGGCCGACGTCGGTGACGAGGTGGTCGTCATCGACCGCGAGGTCGACGTCACTGACCGGGCCGCCCTGACGGGTGCGCTCGAGCGCTCGCGTCCCGACATCATCTTCCACCTCGCGGCGATGACGAGCGTCGCCGAGTCCTGGACGCGTCCGGCGGAGTTCACGCGGGTCAACGTGCTGGGCACGGCGCACCTGCTCGACGCCGCTCACGAGGTCGTGCCCGAGGCGCGCGTCGTGCTGGTCAGCTCCTCGGAGGTCTACGGCGCGGTGGGCCCGGACGACCTGCCCCTCACGGAGCTGTCGGCGACCCGACCGGTCAACCCGTACTCGACCTCCAAGCTCGAAGCGGAACTGGTCGGTCGCGAGGCCGTGCGCACCCGCCACCAGAACGTGGTGGTGGCGCGTCCCTTCAACCACATCGGGCCGGGCCAGTCCACCAACTTCGTGGTCCCCGCCCTCGTGAGCCGGATGCTGGAGGCCACCGCCGAGGGCCTGCACTTCATCATGGTGGGCGACCTGTCGACGCGTCGGGACTTCTCTGACGTGCGCGACGTGGTGCGCGCCTACCGCCTCTTGGCCGAGTGGGGTCGTCCCGGCGAGGTCTACAACGTCGCCTCGGGCCACGACATCGCCCTGTCGGACGTGGCCGAGGAGATACGTCGGCGCATCAACCCCCGCCTCGAGATGCTCGTCGACCCCGACCTCCTTCGCCCGGTCGAAGTCCCGGTGAGCCGCGGCAGCTTCGCCAAGCTGCACGAGGCCACGGGCTGGGAACCGGTGTACTCCTTGGCGCGGTCCCTCGACGACGTCATCGCCGCCCAGCGCGCGCGCTGAGGGCGAAAGCCTCGTGATCGCCGCGTTGTTGCCCTCGTGGCGTGTCCGTGGAAGTGTCAAGAACTAGCCTTGACGTACTGATGGAAACACGTGCACCGGCCGTCGTGGCCGTCGTCGTCACCACTGGTCCGGGCCCCGGCCTCGAAGCCGCACTGGCCTCGATCGTCGCCCAGGACTATGAGGAACTCAGCCTGCTCGTCGTGGCGAACGGGACCGACGAGCACGTGGTCGCACGGGTGGCCGCCATCGCGCCGTCGGCCTTCGTGAGGGTGCTCGACGAGAACCTCGGCTTCGCCGCCGCCTGCAACGAGGCCTCGCTCATGGTGGACGGGGCGGCCTTCTTCCTGTTCTGCCACGACGACGTCCGCCTCGACCCCGACTGCGTGGGCCTGATGGTCGAGGCGGCCTTTCGCACCAACGCCGGCATCGTGACGCCGAAGTTCGTGAACTACACCGACCCCCTCGTGCTCTTGCACGTCGGTCAGACCTGCGACCGTTTCGGCGTCGTGCGCGACCGTGTCGAGGTGGGCGAGATCGACCACGGACAACAAGACCTCGAGCGTGACGTCTTCGTCGCACCCGGTGGGGTCACGCTGGTGAGGACGGACCTGTTCAAGACCCTGCGCGGCTTCGACCCGCTGATCCCCTTGATCGGCGAGGACCTCGACCTGTGTTGGCGCGCCCAGGTGGCGGGCGCGCGCATCGTCGTCGCCCCCCAGGCCCGGGTGGCGCACCGCGAGACCATCGCCACCGGTGAGCGGGCCCTCGGCGCCCGCTCCACGCGACACGCCTCGCGCGCCCTGTTGCAGCGTCGCCACCAGCTGCTCGTGGTCGCGACGGGTTGGCGCTACTGGCGCGCGCGGCTCACCCTGGTGACCCTGCTGGCGATGGACCTGATGGAGATGGCCATCGCGCTGGTGGGTCGCGACAGCGAACGCGTGGGCGCCATCGTCGGGTCGTGGACCTTCCTGGCGCGCAACCGTCGACGCCTGCGCGAGCGGCGCCGCCAGCGCGACGAGACGCGGGTCCTGTCCGATCCCGAGCTGCTGCGGCTCCAGGAACCCGGAGCCAGTCGCCTCAAGCGATTCATCCTCGTGTTGATGCGCGAGGGCTACGAGAGCGCCCGCGGCATCCTGCCCGACGCGATGCCCGAGACCGAGGGGCCCAGCGGCGAGACGGCCGACGGCGTGGGCTTCGCCGCCGCCTTCGCCGAGGACGAGGTCTTCGACGAGGGCGTGGGCGTGCACGAGGGACGAGTGCGTCCCTCGGCCTTCTTGACCTCCTTTCGCTCCCAGGCCCTGGCCGTGGTCGTCCTGGCCCTGCTGTGGGCGCTGGGTTCGCGCAACCTCGTGGCGACGCGGCTGCCGCTCATCGGGCGCCTGGCGCCGCTGGACTCGTGGTGGTCGACCTGGCGGCACTTCTTCGCCTCGTGGACGCCCAACGGGGTGGGCTCGTCCGCGCCGGGCATGCCCGGCTACGGGATCGTCGCCTTCGCCGGGACCTTCGTGGCGGGGCGCATGGGCGTGCTGCCGCGACTCGCGCTGATCGGCGCCGTGCCGCTGGGCGCCTACGGCGTGGGACGCCTGTTGCGGGGACGCGTGTCCAACCGGGCGCGACTCGCGGCGGTCGTCGCCTACCTGGCCCTGCCCACCGGACTCAACATGATCGGTCAGGGTCGCGTCGACGTCCTCGCCGTGGTGGCGGGTCTGCCCTTCATCGTCCGGCGGCTCTTCGACCTGCTCGACGTGCCCGGCTTTCGGGTGACGCCCTACGGCGAGCCGGTGCCCTTCGGGCAGCGGGGCTGGCGCACCAGCGAGGCCGGCCAGCGCATGAGCGCCATCATGACCATCGCCCTGGTGAGCGCCATGGCCCCGGCCACCCTCGTCCTGGTCGCCCTGGTGGTCGTGGGCGTGAGCCTGGCGCGCCTGTTCGAACCCGACGAGGGCGTGCGCGCCCGTCCCTGGCGGCTGCTGGGCGCCATCGTGGTCAACGTGGCGATCTTCCTCCTGCCGCTCACCGTCGACACCTTCATCGCGGGCCGACGGGCGCTGGGCGTCTTCGGCGACGTGCGCGGACCCTGGTCGATCCCGAACTTCACCGACCTGCTGCGCGGGGTGGACGGCTCCTTCGGCGCGAGCCCCTGGGGATGGCTGTGGCCCGCGGCGGCCCTGGCGGCGTTGATCCTCACGCGGGGGCCCCGCCGGGCCTTCGCCGCCAAGGCCGCGGTGGTCGCCGCGCTCACCCTGCTGGTCGCCACCCTGAGCGACCATCACTGGCTGGGCACCTTCACGCCCGACCTCGACACCCTCCTCGTGCTCTACGGCCTGATGCTGGCGGCGATGGCGGGCCTGGCGGTCGCCGCCCTCGAGAACGACGTCCGCTCGGCGCGATTCGGTTGGCGACAGCTCGGCGCGGTCCTCGTGGTGGCGGCCCTGGTGCTCGCACCCCTCGACTGGCTGGTGACCCTGAGCAGTGGGCGATTCGACCTGCCGACGACCTCGGTGGCCGAATCGCTCTCGACCCTGGCGCCGCCCACCGCGACCCAGTACCGGGTCCTGTGGCTCGGCGACCCCTCGATCCTGCCGGTGCCCGGATGGACGGTCGCCCCGGGTCTGGCGGCGGCCACCTCGATCAACGGACTGCCCGGCGGCGACAACCTCTTCGTCTCGCCGAGTTCGGGCACCACCGACGTGGTCATCACCGCGGTCAAGGAGGCCCTCGAGGGCCGGACCGTGAACCTCGGTCAGCTGCTCAGCCCGGCCGGCATCTCGGCCATCGTGGTCATGGACGCGTCCGCGCCCCAGCTCGAAGGCGTGCAGTCCTCGCCGGTGCGCGAGGTCCCCGCGACGCTGGTGCCCTCGCTCAACGCCCAGACCGACCTCGCGCTCGAGTTGTCCACGGCCACGGTCGACGTCTACGCCAACGCCCAGTTCTCGGGACTCGTTCGTGCTCGCAGTTCCAAGGCGGCGCCCTGGACCTCGGTGCTCTCGCCGACCACCGGCACCGCGACGCTGCCCGGCGGCGACCAGCTCGAGGCGGGCCTGGCGCCCGCGGACGCCTTCTCCCTCTCGGCCAACGGGCGCGGCGTCGCGCGCAGCTCCCTCGACGGCTGGGCCGGCGCCTACAGCCTGCCGGCCTCGAACACGCCCGTGACGGCCAGCCTGCGTCTCAACCGTTTCCCCCTCGACGGGATCCTGGCGGGATTCACCCTCTTCCTGTGGTGCATCATCTGGCTGGGCTTCGGTTGGGTGCAGCGACTCGAATGGCTCTTCACCGGGCGGACCCGGGCGCGGCGACGTCGCGTCCCGCGGACCCGGCGCAGCGCGGGGGGCGACGATGCGTAGGTCGGGCGTGGTCCTGGTGGCCGCGGTGGCGGTGCTGATCGCCCTCGTGGGGGTGCTCAACGTCAAGGGAACGGTCAACAACGTCGCCCCGACGTCCAACGGCGCCGCTCCCGGCGCCCAGTCGAGCGCGCTCTACTGCACCGGGCTCACCGACGCCCACGAGGGTCTTCGCGGTGTGGTGGTCTACGTCAACACCACCGACCAGACCCGTCACGTGATCGTGCACGCGGTGGCCACCGGCGCCGCGTCCGCGGTGGCGACGGCCTTCACCCTGGGTCCCTACGCGCGCCAGACGGTGGCGCCGACCAACCTGGTCGTGGGCGGCACCTACGCCCTCTCAGCCGAGATCGACGGCGGAGGGGTGGTCGCCGAACAGGTGGTCACTCGCGACCGCGCCCAGGCACCCTGCGTGAGCGAGGGACTCACCAACTGGTACGGCTCGGGCTTCGACTCCACCGTGGGTTCGGCGGCGGTGCTGAGCATCTACAACCCGACCGCCACCGCGGCGGTGTTCAACGTGACCACGTTCTCCAAGACGGGCTTCCTCTCGCCGGCCGCGCTCCAGGGCGTGAGCGTCGGCGCCCACGCCGAACTGACGCTCAACCTGGGCGACGAGGTCGTGGCGACCCAGAACTTCGGCGCGCAGGTCAGCGTGCTGCGCGGTTCGCTCGTCGTCGTGGAGGACCAGGTCGCGCGCAACAGCGCCTCGATCAACTCCGGGGTCACCCAGCTGAGCGACCACGGCGTCTTCCCGCTCGTGACCACGGCCAACGGGGCCGTGGCCCAGATCCGGGTGGCCGACCCGGGTCCGGCCCAGTCGACGGTGACCTTCCGCGTCCACCTCGGCAAGTTCGTCATCGCGCCCCAGACGACCACGGTGGCGCCCTATCACAGCACGGTCGTGACGATCACGCCCAATACCGCCATCCCCGCCGCGGGCGAGGCCCTGGTGACCATGTCGGCCACCGAGCCGGTGGACGCGACCCTGGCCACCGGCGTCGTCCAGGGTCTGAACCTGAGCCCCCTGGGTACGGCGTCGTCGCGTCCGGTGCTCGCCGACGTGACCGGTGGCGGCTACGCGCAAGCCACCCTCACCAACGCGAGCGCGGTGACGGCGACGGCGACCTGGACGCTCATCAGCCACGGGGCGGTGCTGGCCACCAACTCGACGCAGGTCACGCCGGGGACCACTGTGTCCCTCGGCGAACTGGTGGGCGGGCGTCAGCGTCTCGCGGGAGCGACGCTGGTCGTCACCGGCAGTACCTCGGCCTGGGTGGTCAACGCGGCGCTCGTCACCTCGCCCCCGGGGACGATGCTGGCGACCGCGCTAAACGGAGGGTAGGGTCGGCGGCTGCCAGTTGGGCGCGGCGGCGGGCACGGGCTCGGGGGCCGGTGCGGCCACGCCGTCGCCGGAGTCGGCCGGCGCAACGGGCGCGACCGCGGGGCTCTGACTGAGGCCGAGCGCACTGACCGTCTTGGACCCCTGAGGGTGCACCGGCTCGCCGTGCGCCTCGTCGATGAGGCGAGCGGCGGTCTCGCCGTCGATGGTCTCGTGCTCGAGCAGGGCTCGCGTCACGGCCTCGAGGCCGCGGCGGTGCAGGGTGAGCACCTCGATGGCCCGCGACTCCTGCTCGCGCAGGATGCGCTCCACCTCGTCGTCGATGATCTGGGAGGTGTGGTCGGAGTAGTCGCGCGTGTGCATGAGGTCCTCGCCCAGGAAGACCTGGTTGTTCGAGCCCCAGGCCATGGGCCCGATCTCCTTGGACATGCCCCACTCGCGCACCATGCGCCGGGCCAGCTCGGTGTTGCGCTGGAGGTCGTCGGCGGCGCCCGTCGAGAGGTCCCCGTAGACGAGGAGCTCGGCGACCCGCCCACCCATGCGCATGCACAGGGAGTCCTCGAGGTGCTGGCGCGACATGATGTAGCGGTCCTCCTCGGGCAGGGTCATGGTCACGCCCAGGGCCATGCCGCGCGGGATGATCGTGATCTTGTGCAGCGGATCGGTCTTGTCGAGCACGTAGGCGAGCAGGGCGTGACCCGACTCGTGGAAGGCGATGCGCTCACGCTCGT
Organism: uncultured Actinomycetes bacterium; assembly: GCA_903860745.1. Taxonomy (GTDB): domain Bacteria; phylum Actinomycetota; class Acidimicrobiia; order Acidimicrobiales; family RAAP-2; genus RAAP-2. The sequence goes on from CAIORQ010000092.1 coordinate 32,889, forward strand.
CGTCGTGCAGGACCATCGAGTCGCGTTGCTGGCCCATCATGACGCGGTCGCGCGCGGTCTCGAAGTCCTCCATCGCGATGGTCGTCGAGTTGCGGCGCACGGCGTGCAGCGCGGCCTCGTTGACCAGGTTGGCCAGGTCGGCGCCGCTGAAACCGGGGGTGCCGCGGGCCACCAGCATCAAGTCGACGCTGGGGTCGAGTGGCTTGTTCTTGGAGTGCACCTGCAGGATGGGCAGGCGCTCCTCGAGGTCGGGCAGCGGCACGACGATCTGGCGGTCGAAGCGGCCCGGACGCAGCAGGGCCGGGTCCAAGACGTCGGGTCGGTTGGTGGCGGCGATGACGACGATCCCCTCGGTGGGGTCGAAGCCGTCCATCTCGTTGAGCATCTGGTTGAGGGTCTGCTCGCGCTCGTCGTGGCCGCCACCGAGTCCGGCGCCGCGCTTGCGGCCGATGGAGTCGATCTCGTCGATGAAGACGATGGCCGGGGACTGCTTGCGGGCGTTGGCGAAGAGGTCGCGGACGCGACTCGCCCCGACGCCCACGAACATCTCCATGAAGTCCGAGCCCGACACGGAGAAGAAGGGCACGCCCGCCTCGCCCGCCACGGCGCGCGCCAGCATGGTCTTGCCGGTGCCCGGAGGACCCACCAGGAGCAGGCCCTTGGGCACGGACGCGCCCATCGTGGCGAAACGACCCGGCGTCTTTAAGAACTCGACGACCTCGCTGATCTCCTGCTTGACGCCCAGGTAGCCGGCCACGTCGGCGAAGGTGGTGGTGGGCTTGTCCTGGTTGAACTGCTTGGCCTTGGAGCGGCCCACCGACATCATGCCCTGCATCTGCCCTCGGGCCTGGCGGGTCATGAAGTACATGAATCCCACCAGCAGCAGGATCCAGATGAGGTAGGGCAGCAGGGCCGACAACAGGCTCGAGGGGTTGGCGAAGGTGACCGAGACGTTGTCGGCGCGCAGCACGCTGACCTCGTCGCTGAGGACCGGGTTGGGGCCGTTCGTGGAGTAGTTCGTGCCGTCGCTCAACTGACCCGTGATGACGCCGGTGGTGTTGTTGATGTTGGCCGAGACCACCTTCTGCTCCTTGGCCTCGGTGAGCAGGCTGGAGTAGTTGACGGACTTGATCGTCTTGTTGGAGAAGGTTGACGGGATGATCAAGAGACCCAGCAGGAACAAGATGATCACGATCACCATGGTGCGACGCGCGGTGGGGGGCATGGGCTGGGACCCACCCGGCACGAATTTGCGCCAGTTGTTCTGATCTGGAGGAGGCATTGTCACTTCCCCAGACTAGAGGTGAGCCACGACACGCCGGGACGGCCACCTGTGCAAAACCCCAGAGTTGTTAGCGTGAAGGGTGGTGAGCGAGACGAATCTTAAGAATCGACCGCGGGTCGTGGCCATCGTCGTGATGGCCCTCGCCGGGTACCTGGTCGGCCAGGTGCTCGCCACCCTGCTCGACGCACTCGTCGTGTCGCTCACGCACTTCTCCGGCGGGCTCAGCGCGCTCGCCGCGATGGCCGACCCGCCGTGGTGGTCGAACGCCGTTGGATTGGCGGGTCTCTGGGTCGGTTTCGGGCTGGCGATCTACCTCGCCCATCACCGCGGCGGGCTGGCTCCGCTGGCTCACGGGTGGCGCGTGCGACCCAGCGACGGGGGCTACCTGGGCCTCGGCGTCGCCTGCCAGCTGGCGGTCGGCGTCGCCTACGCACCCTTCCATCCTAAGAATATGGACAAACCCGTCCATCACCTCTTCGGCGCCGCCCACGGAGCCGAGTTCGCCCTGTTGGCCCTGATGACCGTGGTGGGCGCCCCCCTCGTGGAGGAGTGGCTGTTCCGCGGGGTCCTGTTCCGCAGCTTCGACCTGGCGTGGCGCCCGCGCTGGGGTCGCGCCGGGGCGGTGGGCGCGGTCGTGGCCAGCGCACTGGTCTTCGCGCTGGCGCACGGCGAGTGGCTGCAGCTGCCGGGACTCTTCCTCCTCGGCGTCGTGCTCGCACTCGTCCTGCGGCGCACGCAGCGACTCACGAGTTCGGTGGCCACGCACGTGGGTTTCAACGCCCTGACCATGGTGTCGCTCATCGCCCAGCGGCTGGGTCACTGATGCGCTGGTGGCGCCGTCTCGACGCGTTGTCGGCCATGGACGCCGTGGCCGTGGTGTCCGTCATCGTCGTCACCGTCTGGTCGATGCACCCGAGCCTCATCTTGTCGGGCTCGCTCATCACCGGCGGCGACACCGGTTCGCACCTGGCGTTGCCGGCCTTCTTGCGCAGCCAGGGCGACCTCTTGCACCTGACGCCGTGGTACCCCGGCTGGTTCGACGGGATGCCGGCCTACACCTACTACTTCGTCCTGCCCGACTTCCTCGCGGTGCTGGCCAGCTACGTCGTGGGTTTCGCCGTGGCCTTCAAGCTGGCCACCGTGGTCGGCTCGGTGCTGATGCCCCTCGCGGCCTACCTCATGGCCCGCCTGTTCAGAGCGCCGCGACCGGTGCCCGCGGCGCTGGCGATGGCGACCCTGCCCTTCCTCTTCGACGCCTCCTTCACCATCGACGGCGGGAACCTCTTCTCCACCATGGCCGGCGAGTACGCCTTCTCGCTGTCGCTGGCGCTGAGCATGATCACCATCGGACTCTTCGCGCGCGGCGTGCGCAGCGGGCGCGGCTACTGGATGGCGGCGGTCGCCCTGAGCCTCACGCTCGCCGCGCACCTGCTGCCCTGGATGTTCTCCCTGGTCGCCATCGGCGTCCTGGTCCTGCTCGAACTCGCCCAGCGCCGCGGCTGGGGTGACCCGCGCGAACAGCGCGTGCCCGGCGACTACGCGCGGCCGATGCGCTTCGCCGTCGGCGCGGTCCTGTTGTCCCTGGGCCTCTCGGCGTGGTGGCTCGTGAGCTTCGCCACCTCCCAGAACCTCACCAACTCGATGGGCTACACCAACGATCCGACGAGTAGCCTGCACCAGATCTTCTCGATCCTGGGCTGGTGGACCGCCAAGGGCGGACCGGCGGGGGACCGCTGGGTCATCGTGCTGGCGGCGGTGGCCCTGGTCGTGGCGATGGGCGTGCGCGACCGGCTGGGGACGGTGCTGTCCCTGTTGACCGCCGGATCGCTGGTGGCCTTCATCGTCGACCCCCAGAGCGCGATCTGGAACGAACGGCTCATCCCCTTTTGGTACCTCGGCATCCACCTGCTGGCCGGGTGGCTGGTCGGGTACGTGGCCTGGCGAATGATCGAGAGTCGGCGTCGGCGCGACCTGGCGACGGAGTTCTCGGCGAGCGAGGAGGAGGGCGAGCCGCACGGGTGGCGACAGGAGTGGAACGAACGCGCGCACCGCAACCGCGTCATGAACGCCACCTCCGCGGTGATCCTGCTCGGTCTGATGTCGACGATGCCCGGACTCATCCCGGGCCTGGCCTCCACGCTGCACCTCGACACCCAGGGCAACGAGGTCACCAACTGGGCCCAGTACAACTACGAGGGCTACCAGGGCCAGGCCGCGTGGCCCGAGTACCACGACCTGATGACGACGATGGGGCGCGTCGGCCAGCGTTACGGCTGCGGGCGCGCGATGTGGGAGTACAACTCCTCCGAGGGCCGCTTCGGCACGCCGATGGCCCTCATGCTCCTGCCCTACTGGACCGACAACTGCGTGGACTCGATGGAGGGCCTCTTCTTCGAGTCCTCGGCCACCACGCCGTACCACTTCCTCGACCAGGCCGAGCTGAGCCTGAGCCCGAGCAACCCGCAGGTGGGACTCGACTACGGACCGCCCGACGTGGCCCTGGGCGTCGAGCACCTCCAGGAGCTCGGCGTGAAGTACTACATCGCCTTCTCGCCCAGCATCGTCGAACAGGCCAACGCCGACCCCTGGCTGCGTCTGGTGGCCACCACCAAGGCCTGGCCCGCCCCGGGGGTGAAGTGGTACGTCTACCGCATCCTCGACAGTCCCCTGGTGGTCGGGCTGAGCCACGACCCCGTAGTCGTGTCGGGTCTCACGAGCCGCGTGGCCTGGCTCGCCGCGAACCAGAGCTGGTGGCTCAACCCCTACGACTGGTCGACGCCCCTCGCGATGACCGGTCCGGCGTCGTGGCCCCACGCCACTTCGCCCGCCAAGGTCACCACGACCGCGACCACCCTGCCGGCGGTCAGGGTCAGCGACGTGACCCAGGGCACGCAGTCGATCAGCTTCCACGTGTCGCGCGTGGGTGTGCCGGTGCTGGTGAAGATCTCCTACTACCCCCGCTGGCAGGCGCGCGGCGCGACCGGCCCCTATCGCGTGAGCCCGAACCTGATGGTGGTGGTGCCCACGTCGACCACCGTCTCCTTGGTCTACGGCGCGAGCCCGGCGGTGGGTCTGGGCAACGCCGTCACCGACCTCACGGTGGTGGCGGGACTGGTCGTGGCGTTCTTCGCGCTCAGGAGGCGCCGCCAGGGCCGACGGTAGGATTGGCGCCATGGACACATCGGTCATCTTCAAGGCGTACGACGTTCGCGGCACCTACCCCGACCAGCTCGACGAGGGCATCGCCCGCGCCATCGGCTCGGCCTTCGCCAGCTTCGTGGGCGGCCCGGCGATCGTGGTCGCGCGCGACATGCGTCCTTCGGGCCCCGGACTGGTGGCCGCCTTCGCCGAGGGCGTGCGACGTTGCGGCGTCGAGGTGATCGACATCGGACTGGCCTCGACCGACCTGCTCTACTTCGCCTCGGGTCACCTCAACGCGCCCGGCGCGATGTTCACCGCCTCGCACAACCCCGCCCAGTACAACGGCATCAAGATGTGCCTGGCCGAGGCCAAGCCCATCGGCCTCGAGACCGGCCTGGCCGACATCGAGCGCATGACCAACGAGTTCCACGCGTCCCCGGCCACCGGCGAGCTGGCCGCGCTGAGCGAGCGTGACGTCCTGAGCGCCTGGGTCGCGCACGTGCACTCCTTCGTCGACGTCGCCAAGCTGCGTCCGCTCAAGATCGTCGCCGACACCGCCAACGGCATGGGTGGCTACGTCGCGCCGAAGATCTTCGACGGCCTGCCCTTCGAGGTCGAGATCATGTACCCCGAACTCGACGGCACCTTCCCCAACCACCCGGCGGACCCGATCAACCCGGCCAACATCGTCGACCTGCAGCGGCGCATCCTCGAGACGGGTGCGGACATCGGCCTGGCCTTCGACGGCGACGCCGACCGGGTCTTCTTGATCGACGAGAGGGCCCAGGGCATCAGCGGCTCGACGACCACGGCGATGGTGGCGGCAAGCCTGCTCGACAAGAACCCCGGCGCGACCATCCTCTACAACGTGATCTGCTCGAAGTCGGTGGCCGAGGTGATCGCCGAGCACGGCGGCACCGGCGTGCGGACCCGCGTGGGCCACAGCTTCATCAAGCAGACCATGGCCGAGACCAACGCGGTCTTCGGGGGCGAGCACTCGGGCCACTACTACTACCGCGACAACTTCCGCGCGGACTCGGGCATCATCACGGCCCTCGTCGTGCTCGAACTGCTGAGCAGCTTCGACGGACCGCTGTCGGAGCTCGTGCGTCCCTTCAACCGCTACGCGGTGTCGGGCGAGATCAACACCGAGGTCGCCGACCCCCAGGCCACCGTGGCGGCGGTCACCCGGTACGTGGCCGGGGAGGGCGCCCAGGTCGACGAGCTCGACGGGCTCACCGCGGACTACGGCGACTGGTGGTTCAACCTGCGCGCCTCCAACACCGAGCCGCTGTTGCGTCTCAACGTCGAGGCCTCCACCGAGGAGGACTGCGCGCGCCACACCGCCGCGATGATCGCCCTCATCAAAGCCAACTGACCGTGGCCCTCGACCCCTTCCTGCTGGACCTCCTGGAGGACCCCGGCGACCACGGACCGCTGCGCTACGTGGCGTCGCGCGACGTGCTCTACAACCCGCGCACGCGCCAGGCCTACGAGGTGCGCGACGACATCCCCGTGCTGCTCGCCACCGAGGCGCGAGTGGTCGACGACGCCGAGCACGAGGAGATCATGGCCGACCCCCAGGGCCGCGACACGGGACGGGCCACGCCCTAGCCGTCAAAAGCCGTGGGGGGCCAGACTCCCCGCGAGCGGCGTGGTGAAGTTCTCGACTCCGATACCGACGTTGGACGCCCCCTTGGCGGTTCGCCAACTCAGCACCGCGCTAAAGTCCGCCCGGGGCGCGGAGTAGGCCACCACCATGGCGGCGGCGAAGTAGCGGCCGGAGATCGTCGCGGCTGAGCGACCGGCCTCGTAGAGGGGCCCCGGACACGTCGGGTCGTTCTTGCACGGGACGCTGTAGGCCACCTGCAGGGTGATCGCGGTGACCCCGGCCGCGAGTTCTCCCGCCACCCACACCGTCAGCGTGTCGAGGTCGCGATTGGCGCTGTAGCCGCCCTTCATCACTCCCGCCAGACCGGAGAAGGGCTGGGTGCTGCGCAGGCGCGGCGTCGTCGCCGCGACGAGGCTGGCGCCGCCCTCGGCGCGCAGGTGGGTGAACACGGCGACGCAGGCGTCGAGTGAGCGACCCCGCGAGAAGACGCCGAGGTCGCTGGACGCGCCGTGGCCGACGGGGTAGTGGCCGAGGTTCACGAGGGCCAGGCGAAACGTCGCACCGGCCCCGAGGTGGGGCGAGCCGCGCAGCATCGGGTGCTCGCAGGCCTGGACGACGGAGGTCTCGGTCGAGGTGAGCACGCGCGTCGTCGAGGCGGCGGCCGACGTCAGGCCCAGCGACGTCACCAGGACCGCGCTCGCCGCCGTGACCAGTACCCGACGCGTCAGAGACGACCCCACGTCTCGAAGAGTACTCCCGTCGTCCCGGGGCCTAGCGGGGAGTGCCCCGGGGTCGAGCGCGCCGTCGCAGCCGTCCCTGGGCCAGCGCCGCGCCCAGCAGTATCAAGACGGCCCCCAGGGGCTCGTTCCAACTCAGGGACTCGCCGAGGAAGGTGACACCCACGACGGCCGCGAACACCGGTGTGAGGTAGGTGACGCTCGAGACCACGCTGGCCGGGGCGTGGCGGACGATGTGGAAGTTCATGATGTAGGCCACCCCGGTGCCCAGGACGCCCAGGGCCCCCAGCGCCAGCACCGAGGTGGCCGGGCGGTCGTGGTGCAGGTGCCCGAAGAGCAGGGCGAAGGGCGCGAGCTGGGCCGTGCCGCAGAGCACCTGTCCCGCGGCGAGCGAGACCGGCGAGGTGCCCTGGGCACTCAGGTGGGCGCGGGCGTAGGGGAAGCCGAAGCCGTAGCAGACCACCGCGGACAGGCAGGCGCCGATGCCCAGCCACTGGTGGGCGCCGAAGCCGTTCCAGACGCCGATCAGGACCACGACACCGACCAGCCCGACGCCCAGTCCCGAGAGAATGGCCACGCTGGGCGTCTCCTGGCGCAGCACGAAGAGGACGACGATGAGGGTCGCCAAGGGCGTGAAGGCGTTGAGCAGACCCGCGAGCACCGAGCTGACGTGCGTCTCGCCGTAGGAGAAGAGCGAGAAGGGGACGCTGTTGAGCAGGATCGCGGTCACGAAGAGGTGGCCCCAGGTGACCAGCCGTCGCGGCAGGGCCGAGCGCGTCGCCGCGGCGATGGCCAACAGGGTCACCGCCCCCAGGGCCAGACGCGAGAAGGCCACGTCGACCGGGGACATCGCCACGAGGCTCAGCTTGATCCACCAGAACGAGCAGCCCCAGACGGCGCCCAGGACCACGAACCAGAGCTGCCAGGAGCCGGCGAGGACCCGGGGAGGGGCCGACGACCCCCTCATCGGGCCGCGTCGCCCTCGGCCGCGAGCAGGGACCGCTTGACCTCGAGACCCCAGCGGTAGCCGCCCAGGCTTCCGTCGGAGCGCAGCACGCGGTGGCAGGGCACGACCAGCGCCACCGGGTTGGCGCCGCAGGCCGACCCCACCGCGCGCACCGCCCGGGGCGAGCCGATCCTCTCGGCGAGTTCGGCGTAGCTCAGCGTCGAACCGCGCGCCACGCCGCGCAGGGCCTCCCAGACCCTGACCTGGAAGGCGGTTCCGCGCAGGTCGAGGGGGAGCGCGACGGCCTCGCCCTCTCCGCGGGCCAACTCGGTCACCACCGCGGCGACGTCGGCCAGGGACGCGTCGTCGCGCGTGATCTCGGCGTGGACGAACTCGGCCGCGAGCTCGGTCTCGAGTCGCGCCACGTCGTCGCCGATGCGCACGGCGCAGACTCCACGGGTCGTGGTCGCGGCCAGTACCGTGCCCAGCGGGGTCGAGAAGGTGGTGAAGGTGATGGTCTCGCCACGGCCCCCCGCGCGATACGTCCGCGGGGCCATGGCGAGTCGGGGCGCGCCGTGCTCGTAGAAGCCGCGACTCGAACCGTAGCCGGCGTCGTAGAGCGCCTCACTCACCGCGCCCGACTTCGTCAAGGTCTCGCGCACCCGTCGGGCCCGCTGGTCGCGCGCGTAGACGGCGACGCTCACGCCCACCACGTCGCGGAACCGACGGCGGAGATGACGTTCGCTGTAGCCCAGGGCCGACGCCGTGGCCGCCACGTCACAACCCGGGTCCTCCTCGAGACGCCGACACAGCGAGACGACCGCGTCGAGGGAGGGGTCCCGGCGCCTCGCCTCGTCGGGTCGGCAGCGGCGGCAGGCGCGAAACCCCGCGTCGCGCGCCTCCAGGGGCGTGACGAAGAAGGCGACGTTCTCTCGCCGCGGCGTGCGCGAGGAGCAGCCCGGACGGCAGTAGATGCCGGTGCTGGAGACGGCGTAGACGAAGAGGCCGTCCGCGGTCGCGTCGCGGCCGCTGACCGCGGTCCATCGTTGTTCGTCGAGTTCGCTCATGGGCAGCACACTAGGGAGGTGACCGTCCGGGTTCGCTCCGCTGACGGACATCCAATTGCCGCCGTCGCGGTTCAGTCGAGCCGTTCGATGATCATGGCCATGCCCTGGCCACCACCGACGCACATGGTCTCGAGGCCGAAACGCTTGCCCGACTCCTCGAGGGAGTGCAACAGCGTCGTCATGATGCGCGCGCCGGTCATGCCGAAGGGGTGACCCAGGGCGATGGCGCCCCCCCGCACGTTGAGCTTCTCGAGGGGGATGGCGAGGTGCTTCGCGCTGGGCAGGACCTGGGCGGCGAAGGCCTCGTTGATCTCCACCAGGTCGATGTCCGCCATGGTCAAGCCGGCCCGCGACAGTGCCTGGCGACTGGCCTCGATGGGGCCGAGCCCCATGATCTCGGGGTTGAGTCCGCTGAGTCCGGAGGACACGATGCGGGCCCGGGCGCGGATGCCCAGTTCGCGGGCCCGGACGTCGCTCATCACCACGACCGCCGCCGCCCCGTCGTTGAGTGGGCAGGCGTTGCCGGCGGTGATGGTCCCGTCGGGGCGAAAGACCGGGGAGAGCGAGGCCAGCCGCTCGAGGGAGGTGTCCGCGCGCGGCCCGTCGTCGGCGTCGACGAGCGTGCCGTCGGGCCTCGTCACCGGGATGATCTCGCGCGCGAAGAAGCCGTTGCGCTGGTGGGCGACGGCGAGCTCCTGGGAGCGCAGGGCGAACTCGTCCATCTCGGCGCGGCCGACCCTCTCGAGCTGGGCCACGTTCTCCGCGGTCTGACCCATGGCCAGGTAGATGTCGGGCAGGCCGTGGGGAGGGGCCCACGCCGGCGCGCCCTCTCCCGAGCGCTGGGCGGAGCGCGCGCGGGCCTCGGCGAAGAGTGGGTTGGCGGCCGCGTCGATGTCGGCCATGCCCGACGCGAAGCGCGAGATCGTCTCGACGCCGGCGGCGACGAAGACGTCGCCCTCCCCGGCGCGGATCGCGTGAGCGGCCATGCGAATGGTCTGCAGGGACGAGGAGCAGTAGCGGTTCACGGTGACGCCGGGCACGTCGTCCAGCCCTGACAGGACGGCCACCACGCGCGCCAGGTTGAAGCCACCCTCGCCCGCGGGATTGCCGCACCCGACCAGCAGGTCCTCCACCATGTGGGGGTCGAGCTCGGGCACCTGTTCGAGGACGTTGCGCACCACGTGGGCGGTCAGGTCGTCGGGTCGCTGTTCGACGAGGGAGCCCTTGAAGGCCCGACCGATCGGCGAACGACCGGCGGCGACGATAACGGCTTCGGGCATCTCGACTACTTCAGCTGCAGCGGGCCGGCGTCGTCGAAGCCCTGGCGGATGCCCTGGCCGGCGCGCCGACGCAGCTGCTCGGGCTCGAAGAGCATCCAGTAGGCGTTGCGCGCGTGCTTGCGCGAGCGGTTCTCGAAGACGCTGGCGAGCACCTTGGGGTCGCTGGCCTCGTCCTCGTGGACGAAGACCTCCAGGATGGGCGTGCCGGTGAAGAGCTGGGCCTGCATGATCCCCTGGGCCGCTTCGTGGGCGCACTGCTTGTCGATGGGGGCCGAGCCGGGCATGCCCAGGGCGATGACGATGGAGCAGCCGTCCTCCTCGATGAGGTTGAGCGCTGCCACCGCGAGGTCCTTGAAACCGGGCACGGTCTTGGAGATGACCTTGAAGGTCGTGCCGTATCCCGGGCAGATGGCGAGCTCGTCACAGGCCGCCTGACCCATGTCGTAGCGGGCGAACATCGTGTCGACCACGCCGATGCGGACCTTGGGCGTCTTCTTCGAGCCCTTCTTAGCGTCCTTCTTCTTCGAGTCCTTCTTGGCCATGGTGCTCCCCTCGTCGGACCAAGTCTAGAGAGACGCGGCTCACGCGAGGTAATTGATGCCGCGAGATTCGGGCACGCTGAACCCGCGTCGCTCCAGGTCGCGTTCGAAGCGCTTGATCACCGTTTCGAGCACGAAGACCCTCGCGAAGCGCTTGTCCTCGGCCGCCACGAGGTCCCAGTGGGCGTGGGAGTGATCGGTCGACGCGACCATGTCCTTGACCGCGCTCAGGTACTGGGGGCGCAGCGAACGGTTTCGCCAGTCCTCGGCGGTGAGCTTCCACTGCTTGGAGGGCGTGCTCGCACGGTCGTTGAAACGCTTGAGCTGCTCCTCCTCGGAGATGTGCAGCCAGAACTTCACGAGCGTCACGCCGTCGTTCACGAGGGAGTCCTCGAAGTCGACGATCTCGGTGGCGGAGCGTTTGGCGGTCTCGTCGTCGATGAGCTTCTCGACGCGTTCGACGAGCAGGCGTCCGTACCACGAGCGGTCGTAGACCGTCATGCCACCGCGTCCGGGCAGCGAGGGCGAGAAGCGCCAGAGGAAGTGGTGTCGCAGCTCCTCGGGCGTGGGAACGCCGATGGGCACCACGCGCACGTGGCGCGGGTCGAGCCCCGAGGTCAGGCGCCGTATCGCCCCACCCTTGCCGGCGGCGTCGAAGCCCTCGAAGAGGACCAGCAGTCCCGGCGCGCCGGCGGCCGGGCCGAGCAGGCCCGCGCTGAACAGTCTCAGGTGCAGCAGCCGCTTCTGGGCGGCGGCGACGCGCTTCTCGGACTCGGCCGAGGAGAGTTGCTGGGAGAGGTCGAGGTCGTCGAGAGGGTTGCCCACGTCGTCAGTCTGCCACCGAACGGTACTGCATCGTGTCGCCGATCAGGCGCAGGGCCTCGGGGAAGTAGGGATCGACGAGTTCGCCGAAGACGTCCCAGCGACGCACGAAGTAGTTGCGGTCGCTCAAGGGGTCCAAACGGCCCCGAGTGGATCCGGCGAAGTGCGAGACCTCGACGTCGGGCAGCATCACCACGTGGCGACCGCCGGTCTGGCTGCGCAGGCACAGGTCCACGTCGTTCATCACGACGGCGAGCCTCTCGTCCATCCCCGCGAGCTCGAGGTAGCGCTCGCGGGCGATCATCTGGACCGCGCCGGTGACCGCGGCGACGTCGCGGCGCGCCAGCACCATCTCGTCCTCCACCAGGTAGTTGATACCTCGTCGCAGGTGCTGGGGATAGGGCGCGATGACGATGCCGTCGTGTTCGTGGACGTCGTGACGGTCGAGCAGGGTCACGCCCACCATGGCGACGTCGTCGAGCTTCGCTACGCCGACCATCTGCTCGAGCCAGTCCGGGGTGCGCACGATGGTGTCGTTGTTCAAGGTGACGACGTAGTCCCCGTGGCAGTGGTTGACGCCACGGTTGACGATGGCGGCGTAGTTGAAAGGCCCGGCGCAGTCGACGACGTGGTGAGGGGTCGCGGCGAGGTAGTCGCGGGTCGCGGGCTCCACGGAACCGTTGTCCAAGATGGTGATCGTGACCTTCGGGTAGGTGCTGGCCTCCACCGAGGTGATGCACTGGGCGAGCAGGTCCACGCGGTCACGCGTGGGGATCACGACGTCGACGCTGGGCCAGTGGTCGGGTATCGGCGACCATCGCACCACTGAGGGCCGATCGGTCAGGGACACGTGGGCCGTGACGTTGCGACGCAGCAGCGCCTCGGCGACGACGCGCTGGGTGTCGGTGGCGAGGTCGAGGTGGTGGCGTTGGGCCCTCGAGCGACCGGCGAGGACGACCGGCACGTGGCGAAAGGGTGCCCCGGCCTCATGGAGACGCAGATACAGGTCGTGCTCGGCCGCTCGCCCGGCCTCGACGCGCAGGCCGCCCTCGCGCGCCACCGTCTCGCGGCGCAGCAGCGCTGGACGTCCGACGACGTCGTAGCTCAGCAGCGTGTGGGGGCCGACGACGCGGGGCTTCAGGAGCGGGATCGTTGCGGTGTCGCCGACCTCGTCGGCGAAGACGACATCGGCGTCGGCGGCGCGTGCCAGGAGTGTGGCGGCGACCTCGAGGGCGGGTTGGTCGCCACCGTCGAGCGCCACGAGGAGCCATTCCTTGGTCGAGGCCAGGGCGATGCGGAAGGCCTCGAGGAGTTCACCGGGGTCGTCGCCGCGCAGTCGAACGATCTCCACGTGGTCGCTGACGTCGTGGGTGCCGGGCGACGAGGGCGTGGGCACGTAGTTGGCGGGGAAGCGTTCAACACTGGCGGGCGCGACGGGCACGGCCTCGGAACCCTCGGGTCGCCAGCGTTCGACCAGGCGTCGACGCAGGGTGTCGTCGCCCAGCAGGGGACCGACGACCCGAGCCAGGGGAGTGGACGAGAGGCGACGGACCTCGCGGTGGAAGGCGTGCCAGCGTCGCGCGATCTCACGGGGACTCGCCGCCCGCCCGTTGAGGTCGAATCGTTCGAAAGCTGGCACGACGACCTTTCGCTCGATGTCCGGCCGAGGTCCGACCCAGCGCGATTTTACCTGAGCGTCGGGCCTTCGACCGGCCTGGTCGCGGGGATTGGCGATGTTTGCGTCGCCGTCGCACGTGGGCGTCCGGCGAGGACTATGTTGAATTCCACATTTGCGAAGTCCAGAAACATTGAAGGTGATACTCACAAGAAAGAGGTAGGCGTGTCTGACACGGTCGCTACGGATCCATCGGGCACGCCCGAGCACTCACTGAAATCGGGGGTTCTCGGACTCTTCGACTCGGCCATCATGGGGATCGCGGGTTCCGCCCCGGCGTACTCCATCTCGGCCACCACCCTGTACCTGTTCGGTGCGGTCGGTGTCGGCGGCGCCGCCTCCCTGCTCTACTGCGGCTTCTTCATGTTCGGCATCGTCTTCGCCTTTAACTACCTCTCGAAGTCGGACTCGACCGCCGGTGCCACGTACTCGTGGGTGCGTCGAGCCCTTCACCCGTATCTGGGCTACATGGCTGGTTGGGCGCTGATCGTCTCGGCGCTGATCTTCATGGTGATCGCGACCTTCCCCGCCGGCTCGAACGTCCTCGACATCGTGCGGCCATCCTTGGCGGCGAACAAGACCCTGATCACCGCGCTGGGCGCCCTCTTCTTCCTGTTGATGGTCTGGGCGGTGGCCGCCGGGGTGACGGTGACGGTGACGGTGCAGATCATCATGTCCTGCGTCGAGATCGCGCTGCTGCTGCTCTTCGCCGGACTGGCCTTCCTTCACTCCCACAAGCTGGGCGCACCCTTCCACTGGAGCTGGTTCTCACCCAACGTCTTCAAGACCCCTTCGGGGAACACCTTCTTCGCCGGCGCATTACTCTCGGCCTTCTACTACTGGGGCTGGGACGTCACGGCCAACTTGAACGAGGAGACCAAGGTCGGACAAGCGGCCACGGCCACCAAGGCGGAGACCTCGACCTCGGGTCTGGGCGGCATCCTGGGCACCATCGTGGTGTTCTTGCTCTTCGAGGTCTTCACCATCAGTTCGGACATGGTGATCCCGGCGAAGGATTTGGGCTCGAACTCCCCCTACGCGGCCGACATCCTCGCGCGCCTCGGCCAGATCGTCGCGCCGGGCTGGTTCGGCAAGGCCATCGTCCTCGCCGTGCTCTTGTCGACGGTCGCCACCTTGGAGACGACGTTGATCCAGGTGACGCGCACGATGTTCTCCATGGGTCGTGACAAGACCCTGCCGTCGGCCCTCGGACACGTCCACTCGACCCGTCGCACGCCCCTGGTGTCGACGATGGTGGTGACGGTGATCTCGTTGGCGCTCTTCGTGGCGTCGCAGTACATCGGGTCGGTCTACAACATCCTCCAGGACGGCTATAGCGCCATCGGCATCCAGATCTGCATCTACTACGCCTTGGCCGGCTACTCCGTCATCGTCCTCTACCGTCGACAGCTGTTCAAGTCGGTGAAGAACTTCGTCTTCATGGGGCTGTGGCCCCTGGTCGGCGCGGTCTTCATGAGCGTCGTCTTCGTCAAGGTGATACCGGGTCTCAACTCCACCACCAAAGTCGTGGGCCTGGGCTCCATGGCGCTCGGACTCATCCCGATGGCCTGGTACGCCTACCAGAAGGCGCCGTACTTCAAGGTGTCGGCCATGGAGGACCGTCACGCGATCCTCATGGAGATCGAGCAGAACCTCTAGGAGGAGTCCGGTCCGCCCAGCGGCGGGCCGGGTCAGTCCACCACGACGGGAGAGAAGCGACGCACGCTCGTGAAGATCGCCAGGTCGATCGCGGCGAAGCCCGCGAAGGCGTAGGGGATGGCGTGCACGCCGAAGTGCGAGACCAGGAGGCTCACTGAGCCGGGTCCGATGACGCCCCCCGCCATCATGGCGAAGATGATGAGGGTGATGCCGTCGCTGTCGTGGGGCAGGAGGCGCGTGTACCAGATGAGGCCCATCGGGAAGATCGACGCGAGGATCAGGCCGAGCAGGGGGTAGGCCACCAGGGCCAGGTGGTTCGACGTGGCCGCCAGGTCCAAGAGGATCGCCGCCACGAGGCCGCCCAGGATCAGGCGGCGTTCGTTGAGGATGCGGTGCAGCGGTCCGCCCAGGCTGCGACCGATGGTCATCCCGGCCCAGAAGGCCGCGGTGACGAAGCTGCCCACGGCGGTGGAGAACCCGCCTCGCTGCAGTTGCGAGGAGATCCAGCCCGAGGCGCTGGTCTCGACCGCCACGTAGAAGACGTAGGCCGCCAGGAAGGTGAGCAAGATGGGTCGGCGCTGGGCCTTGAGCGCACTGATGCGGCTCTGCAGCACCTCGGCCTGGAGGGCGGGGGCGTGGACGCCGCGGTTGAAGGTGGTCAGGGCCAGCGCCACCAGCGAGATGCCCACGAAGATGCTCGGGAAGTTGCGGGGGTGCGCCAGGACGATGATCAGCGGGCAGATCACCGCACCGAGACCGTACCCGGCGTTGACGATGCTGAGTCGGTGCGCCCGGCCCTCCTCGCGGGTTCGCGAGAGCAGGACGTTGAGGCCCATGTCGAGCGAGCCGAAGCCCAGTCCGAGCACGAAGATGCTGGCGAGGAACACGAACCAGGAGTGCACCAACCCCGACGCCATGGTGCCGACGGCGACCGTCAGCAGCGCCACGCTCAGCACCCGGCGGCCCGTCGTGCGCTTGAGTCCCCACCAACCCGGCAGCACGCCGAGCAGCGCGCCGACGAAGTAGACGCTCAACACCTCGCCGGCTCGGGGAAGCGAGATGTTGAAGTGGTGGGAGAACGTGACCAGGAGGGGACCGAAGAGCGACGACGTCGCACCGATGAGGATGAAGATCCCCGACAGGTTGGCGAGGGCCGGACCCGTGAGTTCGACTTGCGTGCTCGCTTCTGGTGACGCGGTCTGGTGGGACACGGACTCTCCTCGTTGGCGGCGGTTCGCCGGGCGGTGGTCGTGGGCCTCACTACACTTCGCCCATGGCCGATTCACCGACCACGTTAGAGGGACCGACCCTGGCCGTCGACATCGGGGCGACCTCGATCAAGTTCTGCCCGGTCGACGTCGACGGCCGTCTCCTGGCCGAGGTGACCCGAATCGACACCCCGTACCCCTGCTTGCCCGACGTCCTCGTCGGCGTGATCGCCGACGTCGTGAACGCGAGCGGCTGCGCCCGCGCGGGGGTCGGCTTCCCCGGCGACATGCTCGAGGGACGCATCATCGAACCGGGAAACCTCTCGCGGGCGGGAGGGATCTCGACCCCGATCGATCCCACCATCCACGAGCTCTGGGTGGGCTGCGACATCGAGCGCCTCCTGCAGTCGCGATGCCGAGTGCCCGTGCGAGTGGTGAACGACGCCACACTGGCCGCGCACGGCTACGCGACGGGCGAGGGTCGCGAACTCGTGATCACCCTGGGGACCGCCTTCGGCATCTCGCTGATGGTGGACGGGACGTGGCAGAAGATCCGCGACGTGGGCGCCGCCACGTTCCACGACCTGGGCACCTACGACGAGGTCTTCGGTGAGCCCGCCCGCGCACGCGACATGGACGAGTGGCGACGGCGCCTGGTCGTGG
This sequence comes from uncultured Actinomycetes bacterium, assembly GCA_903860745.1. Classification (GTDB taxonomy): domain Bacteria; phylum Actinomycetota; class Acidimicrobiia; order Acidimicrobiales; family RAAP-2; genus RAAP-2. The sequence goes on from CAIORQ010000092.1 coordinate 49,523, forward strand.
CCCTGACCGAGTTCGTCGCGGAGTTCTCCGCCGACAGCGTGCACGTCGGAGGGGGCAACGCGCGCCACCTCAGTGCCGAGGACCTCGTCGACGTGGGTTGTCCGGTCCACTTCAACGACAACGAAGGGACTTTGCGCGGCGCGGTCCGCCTCTTCGTCGACTGAGCCCACGGAGGGTCTCACGGTGCCCACTACGCTACGGACCGTGGCGAGGCTCCACGACATCAGAGAGGTACGGCCATGACTGCTTTCGAAGACGAGATCCGCATCCAGGGAGAGCTGCTGCGCGCGAGGGCCGACGTCGGAGCCAGCGAGGCCCGACTGGCGGCGAAGTCCCTCGAGGGGACCACCCACCTCCTCGTCGCCGCGCGGGGTTCTTCGGACAACGCCGCACTCTTCTTCCAGTACCTCGCCGGTCAGACGACGGGGACCCTGGTGGCGCTCGCCGCACCCTCGCTCTACGAGGGGGACCGTCGGATCGGTCTCGCGGGAGCGGGAGTCCTGGCCATCTCCCAGTCGGGTCGCTCCCCGGGAATCCTCGACGTGGTCGAACAGGCTCGCGCCCAGGGCGCGCCCACCGTCGCGGTGACCAATGACGACGCCTCGCCCCTGGCCGGCGCCAGCGACACCGTGCTCGGTCTGCGGGTGGGTCCCGAAAGGGCCGTGGCGTCGAGCAAGACCTTCTCGGCGACCTGGCACGCGCTGGCCCAGTTGGTGGAGGCGATGAGCGGTGGTGAGCTCGACGGCGTGAGCGAACTGCCCGAGGTCATCGGGCGCACCGCGGCCTGGGCGCTGGAGACGGCACTGCCCCTGGAGTTGCTCGACGTCACGGGACTGACCATGCTCGGTCGCGGCGTGGGCTACGCGGTGGCCGCCGAGATCGCGCTGAAGGTGCGCGAGGTGACCGGGGTGCGAGCGGAGTCCTACGCGGCGCCCGACTACCTGCACGGCCCCATCGGCGCCGACGGTGAGGGCTGCACGGCGGTGGTGGCGCTCACCGACGAGCTGAGCGACGCGGTGCTCGACGAGTTGCTCCGGGGATGTCGCGAGTCGGGGATGTCGGTGGTGGTGATCCGACCGGCGCATCGCGCCGAGGTGGCCTGTGACGCGCAGATCGTCCTGCCGGAGGCCAGCGCGAACTGGGTGGTGGGACTCTGCGAGGTCGTCGTGGGTCAGGTGATGGCCCTGCGTCTGGGTGAGGCCCGCGGACGATCCATCGACTCCTCGCCGCGTCTGAAGAAGGTGACGCTCTCGGCCTGAGGCCCGCGCGTCTGAAGGCCCCACACCCCGGGCCCTCAACCTTCCCGAATGTTTCATGTTGGTAAATTTCGTCAAAATGTGAGAATTTCTCACAAATGTGTTTGATAGATGTTAAAAATTCACATAATGTGACGTCGTGAGTCCGATGTTGGACGGCGAGGCGCCGTGGCGCCACGTCGTTGCCCTCGTCGGTGGCACAGTGAAGCGGGGGACTCTGGGGGTTCCCCCTGGGAGGAGTATTTGAGATGAAAAAGTTCAAGGTAGGTCTCGCGACCTCCGCACTCGTGCTCGTGGCATCCACGATCACCTTGGTGGGGTCGTCGACCGTCGGTGTGGTCGCCGCGGGTGCGTCGCCGTCGCAGGCGCCGCTCAATCTCGCTAACGAACAGGGGACGCTGTGGTCGTGCGCGTTCAACCCCTTCGTGCCCTCGTCGTTGCCGTACTCGTTCGGTCTGACCTACGAGTCGCTCGACTTCGTCAACGCTCTCGAGAGCGGCAAGGTCACTCCGTGGCTGGCGTCGTCCTACGCGTGGAGCAACGCCAACAAGACCGTCACCTTCACCATCCGTTCGGGTGTCAAGTGGTCCGACGGTACGCCCTTCACCGCGGCCGACGTGGTCTACACCTTCGACCTGTTGAAGAAGAACCCGGCGCTCGACCTCAACGCGGTGTGGTCGGTGCTCTCGAGCGTCAGCCAATCCGGCGACAAGGTCATCATGAACTTCAAGTCGGCGGCCGTGCCCTACTTCTACTACGTGGCCGACCAGGTGCCGATCGTCCCGCAGCACCTCTGGAGCAAGATCGCCAACCCGGTGACCGCGACGGTCACCAACCCGGTGGGCACCGGTGGCTACGTCATGTCCAAGTGCTCGGGTGAGAACATCCAGTGGAAGGCCAACCCGAACTACTGGCAGAAGAGCGACGCCCAGATCAAGGTCGTCAACATGCCGGCGTTCTTGTCGAACAACACCTGCAACGAGTACCTGGCGCAGGGCCAGTCGGCGTGGGGTTCGCAGTTCATCCCGAGCATCCAGAGCTTCTACGTGGCCAAGAAGGCGGGCAACACCTACTGGTTCCCGCCGGTCGCCAACGTGGCCCTGTTCCCGAACCTCACGGTGCCCGGACTCAACGACGCCAAGGTCCGCCTCGCCATCAGCGACGTGCTCAACCGCAGCCTGATCTCTCAGAACGGTGAGTACGGCTACGAGCCGGCGGCCAGCCAGACCGGCATCGTGAGTCCGACCTTCAAGTCGTGGGTCTCGCCCGCGGCCGCCGCCGGTCTCTCGACGAGCTCGAACACCTCCAAGGCGGCCTCGTTGCTGGCGGCGGACGGTTACAAGAAGGTCAACGGCGTCTACACCAAGGGTTCGACCAAGTTGGCCTTCACGCTGAGCACCAACGGTGGCTACTCCGACTGGATCGCCTCGATGCAGGTGGCGAGCCAGGAGCTGACCAGCTTCGGCATCAAGATCACCCTGCAGACCCCGGCCGCGAACACCTTCTACTCGAACCTGTACGCGGGCAAGTACCAGTTGGCCTACAACGCCGAAGCGGGTGGCCCGACGCCGTTCTACGAGATGCGCCAGTGGCTCTACTCCAAGAACTCCGCGCCCATCGGCACGGCGGCCTCGTCGAACTGGGAGCGCTACTCGAGCGCCTCGACCGACGCGCTGCTCAACCAGTACGGCACGACGACGAGTGCGGCCACGCAGAAGTCCATCGTCGCCAAGCTGGAGAACGTGATGGTCACCCAGGCCCCGGTCATCCCGGTGCTGGAGGAGGTCGACTGGTTCGAGTACAACGCGACGAACATCAGCGGCTTCCCGACCTCGGCGAACCCCTACGCGCAGCCCGGCCTGTACAACCAGCCGGACTGGGGCTACGTGCTCGACGCGTTGAAGCCCAAGGCGTGATTAGGTAGTAGAGGCAGAGTCGGGGAATGAGGTATTTGGTTCGGCGATTTGGATTCCTCCTCATCGCATTGTGGGGAGCCCTCACGTTGAACTTCTTCATTCCCCGACTCATGCCGGGCAACCCGGCCGAGGCCATCCTCGGCCAGTTCCACGGACACATCAACCCGAACTCCCTCAAGGCCATCGAGGTGGCCCTGGGGATCGGGAAGCATCAGAACCTCTTCGTCTCCTACCTCGAGTACCTGCGCAACACGATGACCGGCAACTTCGGCGTCTCGTTCTCGCAGAGGATCGCCGTGAGCACGGTGATCTCGCGCGCCCTGCCCTGGACGCTGGGTCTCGTCGGCGTCAGCACCGTGCTGGGCTTCGTCTTCGGGACGGTGCTGGGCGCGGTGGCCGCGTGGCGGCGCGGCGGCTGGCTCGACAACGTGCTGCCCCCCTCCTTCATCGTCATCTCGGCCTTCCCCTACTTCTGGGTCGGCCTCCTGGCCGTCTGGCTGTTCTCGTTCACCCTGAACTGGCTTCCCTACGAGAACGGCTTCAACCAGATCGGGTCGCCGCAGCTGGGCGACATCTTGATCCACGCCATCTTGCCGTCCTTCACCATCGTGATCACCTCGATCGGCGGGTGGATCTTGACGATGCGCAACAACATGATCACCGTCGTGGCCGAGGACTACGTGAAGATGGCCCGGGCCAAGGGCCTCAAGCCCCGGCGCATCCTGTGGCAGTACGCGGGGCGCAACGCCCTCTTGCCCAACCTGACCGGCTTCGCCATGTCGCTGGGCTTCGTCATCTCCGGCGCCATCCTCGTCGAGGACGTCTTCAACTATCCCGGCGTGGGCAACCTGCTCCTTCAGGCGGTCAACGCGGAGGACTACCCGTTGATGCAGACGCTGTTCCTGCTCATCACCGTCGCGGTGCTGATCGCGATCTTCCTCTCGGACATCGCCACCGCCATCCTCGACCCCCGGACCCGGGGAGGCAACTGATGCTCGCGCGCGTCACCGGTTCGCTGGCGGCCTCGTGGCGCTTCGTGCGCCGCGACAAGAAGGCCTTCGCCGGTTCGCTGATCCTGTTCGTCCTGCTCCTCATCACCGCCTTCCCCAACTGGTTCACGCCGGACGACCCGGCCGCCGAGATCTACCCCCGTGGCGTCGGGCTGTCCTGGGCGCACCCGCTGGGGACCACCGGATTCGGTCAGGACGTCTTCTCGCAGTTGATGGCGGGCACCCGCCAGTCGGTCATGATCGCTCTGGTGGTGGGCTTCTTCTGCACCATCTTGTCGGTGGTGATCGGCATCACCGCGGCCTACATGGGCGGCATCGTCGACGACACCCTCTCGCTGATGACCGACGTGATCCTCGTCATCCCGACCTTCCCGTTGGTCATCGTCATCGCGGCCTACGCCAAGAGCGCCTCCTTCTGGACCATCGTGACCGTCCTGGTCATCACCGGCTGGAGCTACGGCGCGCGCCAATTGAGGGTGCAGGCGCTCTCGTTGCGCAACCGTGACTACCTGCTCGCGGCCCGGGCGAGGGGCGAGTCCCCCTGGTACATCATCACGGTGGAGTTGATCCCGCCGATGACCTCGTTGATCGTGGCGAACTTCCTCGGCGCCGCGCTCTACGCCGTCTTGACGGCCGCCGGACTCCAGTTCATCGGCCTGGGCAACGTCAACACCGAGTCGTGGGGCACGATGCTGTACTGGGCGCAGAACAACGACGCCCTGCAGGTCGGTCTGCCGCTGTGGGCGCTGACGCCGGGCATCATGATCGCCCTGCTGGGCAGCGCGCTGGCCCTGCTGAACTACGCCTTCGACGAGGTCTCGAACCCGGCGCTGCGGCCCGTGGCCAAGCCGCGCCGCGTGAAGGCGGTGGCATGAGCACGCCGATCCTCCAGGTCCGTGACCTCAAGGTGGAGTACACCACTTCCGCGGGGGCCGCCCAGGCGGTCGCCGGCGTCAGCTTCGACCTCGCTCCCGGCGAGTTCCTGGCCATCGTGGGCGAGTCGGGCTGCGGCAAGTCCACCATGCTGTTCTCGATCGCCCAGCTCCTGACCTACCCGGCCGAGACCGTCGGCGGCAGCGTCCTCTTCGACGGTGAGGACCTCACGACGCTGAGTCCCGAGGACCTGCGCCAGCGGCGCTGGCGCGACATCTCGGTCGTCATGCAGAGCGCGATGAACGCGCTGAACCCGACCCTGTCGATCGGTGCGCAACTGGCCGACGCCTGCCGAGCCCACACCGACTGGGACGACAAGAAGATCGCCGCGCGCTCGGCCGAGGTCCTCTCGATGGTCTCGATCGACGTCACGCACCTCAAGAGCTTCCCCTTCCAGCTCTCGGGCGGCATGCGCCAGCGCGCGATGATCGCGATGGCCCTGCTGCTGGAGCCCAAGTTGATCATCATGGACGAGCCGACCTCGGCGCTCGACGTGGTGGCCCAGCGATCCTTGATGCGCCAGGTCGAGAACCTGCGTCGCGAGTTGGGCTTCGCGGTCCTGTTCGTCACCCACGACATGAGCGTGGTCTCGCACTTCTCGGACCGCCTGGCCGTGATGTACGCCGGCGAGTTCGTCGAGCTCGGGGCCACGCGCGAGGTCTTCGACCGGCCGCGCCACCCCTACTCGGTGGGCCTGATGGACGCCTTCCCGTCCATCGTCGGCGAAGCGCGCGAGCTCACCGGCATCGCCGGGAACCCGCCCTCGCTGATCGATCCGCCGGCCGGCTGCCTCTTCGCGCCACGCTGCCAGCACGCCACCGACGAATGCCGTGAGTTCCGCCCGGAACTCGTGACCACCGACGGCCACGCGGTCAGCTGCCACCTGGTGAACCCGAGGAGGCGCTCGTGACTGACGCGATCTTGAGCGTCGACCAGCTGTGCCGCTACTTCCGCGTGGGCGGCTTCCGCTCCGCGGGCGTCCTGCACGCCACCGACGACGTCACCTTCGAGGTGGCTCCGAGCGAGATCGTGGCCCTGGTCGGCGAATCGGGGTCCGGCAAGTCGACCATCGCGCGCGTCCTGGCCGGTCTGTATCCCCCCACGTCGGGGACCATCGTCTTCGAGGGTGAGAAGCAGGGCAGGACCGCCAGCCGCCGGGTCCGTGGTCGCATGCCGATGGTCTTCCAGGACCCCTTCGGCTCCATCAACCCCGTCTTGCGGGTCGGGCACAGCCTGCACCGCTCGCTCAAGTTGCACCGGCCCGAGCTCAACCGGGCCCAGCGAGAGGCCGAGGCCGTCGCCCTGGTCGAGAAGGTCGGTCTGCTGCCCGGCGCCGAGGTGCTGCGGCGCTATCCCCACGAACTCTCGGGCGGCCAGCGCCAGCGCTTCGGTTTCGCGCAGGCCCTGGCGTCGCGGCCCTCGCTCATCCTGGCCGACGAGCCCGTCTCGATGCTCGACGTGTCCATCCGCATCGGACTGCTCAACGTCATGCGCTCGCTGCGCGACGACGAGCACGTGTCGCTGCTCTACATCACCCACGACCTGGCCAGCGCACGCTACGTGGCCGACCGCATGATCGTGCTCTACGCGGGACGCATCGTCGAAGAGGGCACCACCGACGAGGTCATCTCCAACCCGTCGCACCCCTACACGCGGCTGTTGATGGCGACGGCTCCCGACCCGCGCCTGCCGCTCTCCCAGGAGACCGACGTGGAGGACCTGGGCGAGCCGCCCAAGGTCATCAACCCGGGACCGGGGTGCCGCTTCGCGCCGCGCTGTCCCCTGGCGATGGACCAATGCCGGACCTCGACCCCGGCGACGGTGCAGCTCTCAGCGACCAAGCGCGTCGCCTGTTACGCGGTCCAAGCCCCGTGACGCTCTCGGTCGTGCCCCGGCCCCGGGTGGTCGAAGGGCACGACGGGGCCCTGGTGCTGCGCTCGCCGCTGCGGGTGGCCTGCGCGGAGGAGTCCCGCGAGGTGGTCGCGGTCTTCGCCGACGACCTCGCCGGCGCCGTCGGATGGGACGTGCGCCTCGTGGCGCCCACCGAGGCCTGCGACCTTCGACTGCGTCACGACGCGACGCTCGCCGACGAGCACTTCGCCCTCCACGTGGGCGACGAGGTGGACGTCACGGCCGCTGGTCCTCGGGGGTTCGCCCACGCGCTGACGCTGCTGCGACAGTTGGGACCGGCGGCGCTGTGGTCCAGGGGCGCGCAGCTCGAGAGCTGGACGCTGCCGGCGGTGACCGTGGTGGACGGCCCGCGCTTCGCCTGGCGCGGCACCCACCTCGACGTCGCCCGGCACTTCTTCGGCGTCGACGTCGTGAAGCGGATGATCGACCTGCTGGCGGCGCACCGGATGAACACCCTGCACCTGCACCTCAACGACGACCAGGGGTGGCGAGTGGAGGTGCCCGCGTGGCCGCGCCTGACCAGCGTCGGGGCCTGGCGACGGCGGTCGCCCCTCGGTCACGAGAGCGAGGGGCGGGTCGACGACGTCCCCCACGGCGGCTTCTACAGCGTCGCCGACGTCGCCGAGATCGTGGAGTACGCGCGCCGCCGTCGGGTCACGCTCGTCCCCGAGATCGACCTGCCGGGCCACGCCCAGGCGGTCCTCGCCGCCTACCCCCAGTTCGCGAACACCGACGAGCCCCTGGAGGTCTGGGACCATTGGGGGATCTCCACCCACGTGCTCAACGTGGAGGAGGCGACGCTGGACTTCGCCGAGGAGGTCGTGCGCCACGTCGCCAGCCTGTTCCCCGGATCGCCGGTGCACATCGGCGGCGACGAGTGCCCGAGCGAGGAGTGGGCCGACAGCGAGGCGGCCCGCCACGTGATGGCGGTCCACGGCTTCGACGAGGCGGGTCAGCTCCAGGGCCTCTACACGCGACGACTGGCCGAGGCGCTGCGCGGCGACGGGCACGCGGTGCTGGCCTGGGATGAGGTGCTCGACGCCGACGTGTCGCCCGGGACCACCATCTGCGCGTGGCGCAGCGTGGACAAGGGCGTCGAGGCGGCCCGACGCGGCTTCGACGTGGTCATGGCGCCGATGCAGTACCTCTACCTCGACTGGCTCAGCTCCGAGAGTCCCGACGAGCCCGTGGCCGTCGCACCGCGACCCTTCGTCACCACCTGGGAGAAGGTCTACGGCTTCGAGGTGGTGCCCGAGGGGCTGGACGCGTCACTCGCCGGTCACGTGATCGGTGCCCAGGTCCAGCTGTGGACCGAGTACATCGACTCGGTCGCGCGTCTGGACTACATGGCCTTCCCGCGCCTGTGCGCCTTCGCCGAGGTGGCCTGGGGCACGGCGGGCGAGCTCGGTGAGTTCCGCGGCCGACTCGTCGAGCACCTCGCGCGCCTCGACGCCATGGGGGTGGCCTACCGACCGCTCGACCCCGAAGGCACGAGTTGAGCGACACGCTGGCGTTGATGGACCTCTTCCTCGGTCCGGCCACGCCCGCGGCGCTGGAGAGGGTGTCGGGCGTCGATCGCGCCCAGATGCGCGGCCTCCTGGACGAACTCAGACTGGCCCCGGAGGTCGTCGCCGAACTCGAGGCCCACTGGGAATCGACGCGCGACACGCCGCGATGGGCCTCGCTGCTGGCCGCCCTGAGCGAGCGCGTCCGTCGCGACCGCGGCACCGTCGACGCCCATATCGCGATCTGGGCGGACCTGGACGACTACGGACCCGAGGGTCGGCTCCTCTACTACTACCTCTTCGCCCTCGAGGCCCCGGGCCTGGTCGAGCTCTACGAGAGCTGGGGCCTGCCCGAGGACGTGCGTCGCGCGACCCTCGGCGCCCTGGCTCGCCACGGGGAGACCCACCGGCTCAAGCACGGCACGGTGGGCGTGGACGCCGGGTGGTGGACGCTGCCCCTGCTGTGGGGGAACATCCTCGAGGTGGGCAGCCTCAAGTTCGAGTACCTGCACCTCGGGGTGGGGACCCTCTCGCCGCACCCCTGGCTCGACGAGGACGTCGCGAGGCGCAGGGGCGAGGGCTTCCGGCGCGGGGACCCGGCGCTCAACGTGCACATCCCGGCGCGCATCGATCTCTCCGACGAGGCCCTCGACGCGACCTTCGCGCGGGCCCGAGAGGTGCTCCCTCGCGTCTGGCCCGTCGCGACGAGGCGCATCGCCGTGTGCCAGTCGTGGATGATGGACGACCGCCTCGTGGCGGCCCTGGGCGAGGGGAGCCGGATCGTGCGCTTCCAACGGCGCTTCGAGCTCATCGAGCCCTACGCCGACGACGTCGACAACGTCATGTACTTCGTCTTCGGCGTCGAGGGGGTCGACCCGTCGACCCTCCAGCCCAACTCGCGACTGCAGCGCTACATCAAGGAGGTCCTGGTCGCGGGGGGCTCGTGGCACAGCCGTACGGGCTGGCTGGCTTTCGACTGACCCCACCGCGGTGGCGCGACGGGTGACCCGGTGTTGAAATCCTTCCTGTTTCTCTCATTTGGTGTGATTTCGGTGGCAAACTTTGTGAATATTTCTCATGAATTCATTGAAACATGTGAAAAATTCACATATTATGGCGCACGTGGATTCCAAGACCCGTCGCATGACGATCGCCGAACGCCTGCGCGTGCAGGGTGAGGCCTCGATCGTCGGACTCGCGGCGCTCTTTGGCACCTCGGAGATGACCATCCGTCGCGACCTCGACCAGCTCGAGGTCGAGGGACTCGCCAGACGCGCCCGCGGTGGGGCCATCTCGGTGCAGAGCCGCTCCTTCGAACCCCCCATCTTGCAGCGCTCCGCGCAGTCCTCCGAGGCCAAGCGGGCCATCGGGGCCGCCGCCGCGGCGATGCTGCGCGTCAACGAGACCGTCTTCCTCGACGTGGGCAGCACCACCCACGAGATGGCCAAGGCCATCGACGCGGACCTGCCGATCACCGCGATCACCAGCTCACTGCTCATCGCCATGGAACTCTCGGCCAAGCCCGCGGTCAAGACCATCGTCACCGGCGGGGTGATCCGCCAGGGCGAGTTGAGCCTGATCGGTCCCCGGGCCCAGGCCTCCTTCGCCGACCTCAACTTCGACGCGGTCTTCATGGGCGTCGCGGGCATCTCCGACACCCGCGGGCTCACCGAGTACAACCTCGACGACGCCGACGTCAAGCGCGCCGCCATGGTGCAGGGGCGCCGCGTGATCGTGCTGGCCGACGAATCCAAGATCGGCCGGGTCGCGCTGTGCACCTTCGCCCCCATCCACGCGGTGGACGTGCTCATCACCGACGCCGCGCCTTCGCACCCCGGCGTGCGCCACATCCGAGAGCAGGACGTCGAAGTCCTGCACGTCACCTCGCCAGAGAAGGAGTAAGTAACCATGTCGCGTTTTCGCACGATCTTCCCGGGAGTCGCCAAGCCCCTGATCGCCATGGCCCACGTGCCACCGCTGCCCGGGACGCCGCTCTACGACGCCGCAGCCGGCGTGCAGGGGCTCATCGACCACGTCAAGCGTGACACCGCGCTGCTGCTCGAGGGCGGCTTCGACGCCGTGCTCTTCTGCAACGAGGGCGACCGCCCCTACCAGCTGCACGCGGGTCTCGAGGCGTCGGCCGTGATGACCCGGGTGGCCACCGAGTGCCGGCCCGACGACCGACCCTTCGGCGTGGACTACCTCTGGGACGCCCAGGCGGCCCTGGCCATCGCCGTGGGCTCGGGCGCCGCGTTCATGCGCGAGGTTATCGACGGCGCCTGGGAGTCCGACATGGGGCCCTGGAGCCCCGACGCGGCCAAGCTCCTGCGCGACCGACGCAACTTCGGTCGCGACGACCTGGCCATCTTCGCCAACATCACCCCGGAGTTCGCCTCGCCCATCGGCCGGCGCAGCCCCGCGCAGATGGCCCGCTCGACCGTGGTGTCGAGCCTGGCCGACGTCATCTTGGTGTCGGGTCCGATGGCGGGCTCCGAGCCCGACGTCGCCACCGTCGCCGAGGTGCGCGAGGCCGTCGACCCCTCCGTGCCGGTCCTGCTCAACACCGGCGCCAAGGCCGCGACCATCGCGCAGTACCTCAAGTACGCCGACGGCTGCATCGTCGGTTCGGACCTGAAGCGCGACGGCTACACCTGGAACGAGGTCGAGCCCGAACGCGTCAAGCGCTTCATCGACGCCGCTCGCAGTGCCTGAGCTCGGCCCACTGCTGCTGGGCATCGACCTGGGCTCCTCGGGGGTCAAGGCGACCCTGGTGAGCCCCGAGCGCGGCATCGTGGCCAGCACGAGCCGCCCCGTCGCTCTCTTCAGCGACCACGCCGGCTGGGCCGAGGCCGACCCGGCCGAGTGGTGGGGGGCGGCCTGCGAGGTGATCGGCGAACTGTTGGCGACGAGCGGCGCGGACAAGTCCGACGTCGGGGCCCTGGCGGTGTCGGGCATGGTCCCGGCCGTGGTGCTCTGCGACGACCGGGGCGTGCCGCTGCGCCGGGCGATCCTCCAGAACGACGCGCGCGCGACCGCCGAGATCCGTGAACTCCAGGGCGCCCTCGCGCACCTGGACCTCCTGCGACTGACCGGTTCGGTCCTGTCGCAACAATCCGTCTCCCCGACGGTGCTGTGGCTGGCGCGCCGCGAGCCCGAGTCGTGGTCCCGCACCGCCAGCGTGCAGGGGTCCTACGACTGGCTCGCCCGCCAGTTCGGCGCCGAGGCGCACGTGGAGCAGAACTGGGCCCTCGAGAGCGGGCTCTACGACCTCGAACTGCGACCCCTCGACGACGTCGTGGCCGCCACCGGCGTTGTCTGGCCCGCCCTCTTGCCGGTGCGGCGGCCGGGCAGCGTGGTCGGCGAGGTCAGCGTCGCCGCGGCCGAGGCCAGTGGACTGGCCGCCGGGACGACCATCGTGGTGGGCGGCGCCGACCACGTGCTCTCGGCCTACGGCGCGGGACTGGTCAAGTCGGGCGACGCGCTGATCAAGCTCGGGGGGGCTGGCGACATCCTGGCGGTGTCCAAGCAGGTCTTCCTCGACCGCCGGCTCTACCTCGACGCGCACCCGGTGCCGGGTTCGTGGCTACCCAACGGCTGCATGGCCACCAGCGGCTCGGTCCTGCGCTGGGAGCAGCACCTCCTGGCCGACGCCTCCCTGGAGGAGCTCGACGCCGCGGCGCGCGAGGCGACCCCCGGCGCGCTGCTGTCGCTGCCGTACTTCCTGGGCGAGAAGACCCCCCTGCACGACCCGGACCTTCGCGGGATCATCGCCGGACTTCACCTGGGCACCACCAAGGGCGACCTGCACCGCTCCTTCCTCGAGGGCATCGCCTACGGCTTCAAGGCGCACGTCGACGTCTTCGCCGAGGGCGGCCTGGTGCTCGGCGACGTGCGCGTCACCAACGGCGGATCGCGCTCGCGTCTGTGGCGAGAGATCCTCGCCGACGTCCTCCAGCGCGACCTCATCTCGATCATCAACCACCCCGGGGCCTCCTACGGCGCCGCGGTCATCGCCGGCATCGGCACCGGACTGGTGGACGACTGGAGCTACGTGACGGGGGCCCTCGAGAGGGGCGAGGTCATCTCGCCCAACCCCGAGAACGTCTCGCTCTACGAGGAGCGCTACCAGCAGTTCCTCCAACTGGGCCAGGTCACCGCCGTCATCTCGCACTCACTAGCAAGGAGCACCTCATGAGTCAACCCGTCGCCGCCGTCACCGGAGCCGGATCGGGCATCGGGGCGGCCATCGCGCGCGAGCTCGGTTCGCGCGGCTACCACGTGGTCGTCTCGGACATCGACGCGGAGGCGGCGGCCACCGTGGCGCGCGGCATAGCCAGCGCGGAGTCGCATCGCCTCGACGTCACGAGCCCGGCGGACTGCGACGCCCTGGTCAACAACATCGTCACGGCCCACGGTCGACTGGACGTGTGGGTCTCCAACGCGGGTATCTCCAAGATGCAGCGCTTCGTCGACATCTCGCCGGCCGACCTCGTGCGCAACTTCGAGGTCAACACCTACGGCGTCTTCTACTGCGGCCAGTCCGCCGCGCGCGCCATGATCGCCCTGGGCACGCCCGGGCGAATCATCAACACCGCCTCCATGGCCGCCAAGCAGGGCGGCGTCCCCTTCCTCGCGGACTACGTGGCCTCGAAGTTCGCGGTGCTGGGCCTCACCCAGGCCATGGCCTTCGAGCTCGCCCCCCACGGCATCCGGGTCAACTCGGTGTGCCCGGGCTTCGTGGCCACTCCCATGCAGACGCGCGAGTTGGCCTGGGAGGCGCAGCTGCGCGGCGCCGACCCCGAGACGGTCAAGCAGATGTGGATCAACGACACGCCGCTCGGACGACTCGAGGTCCCCGAGGACGTCGCCAAGGTCGTGGCCTTCCTCGCCTCCGACGACGCCGAGTTCTTGACCGGCGAGTCCATCTCGGTCAACGGCGGGGCCTTCATGGACTGAAGGGTCCGCTCGCGGTCATCGCTGCGAAGCGCCGGCGACCAGGTCGTAGACTGAGTCGGTCTGGCGCGCCCCGCGCGGGCGGGGAGGTCGCGATGTCGTTTCGAGACGCCCTCCGGGGACGACGCCACTGGCCGACTCGCTGGTCGGCGAGCGCCGTCGCCGCAGCGGTCCTCGCCCTCAGCGCCGGACCGATCGCCGCGGGCGCTGCGCCCGCCGCGGCCACCCCCTCGATCACCTCGACGATCCCCCTCGTGCCGGCCGTCCTCTACCCGGGCGACGAGACGGTCTCGGCGCTGTCGTGCCCGTCGGCGGGCAACTGCGTGGCGATCGGCGTCGGCATGGTCACCTCGGGAGTGGATCAGCTCTTCGCCATCGACGAGACCAATGGGGTCTGGGGTCCGGGTCAGGTGATCGCCGACCCCCTGGCGACCCTCTCGCTGATCTCGCTCAACTCGATGGCGTGCTCCTCGGCGGGCAACTGCGTCGCGGTGGGGGCCGCGGTCCCGAGCGGGCAGAACCCGGTCTCCCAGGCGATCACGGTGCAGGAGACCGCGGGGGTCTGGGGCGGCGTGCAGTACGTCAGCGTGCCGGGCACTGCGCCCCAGTACCCCGAGCTCGACGCTGTCTCGTGCCCCTCCGACGGGGACTGCACCGCGGTGGGCGACGTCGCCTCCGGCGCGGCGATCTTCGTCAGCGAAACCGCCGGCCAATGGGGTGAGGCGACCATCGACGGGCCCTACCTCGCACCGTCCGCCTCTGACCCCTTGGTGGTCACCCATCCGGCCGGCATCGTCTGCGCCTCCGCGGGCAATTGCACGGCGGTGAGCAACTACCCCTACGCCGCGACCGAGACGAACGGCGTGTGGAGCGCCTTCGAGGCCCTGCCCACGCCCGCGGGGAGCACCGTGGCCGACTCGCCCCTGCTCACTTCACTGAGCTGTCCCACCCAGGCGAGTTGCGTCGCCGTCGGCAACGTGGCTGTCGGGCCCGACTTCTTGTCGACGCCCTTCGTCGAGCAGGAGACCTCCGTGGGCACGTGGAGCGTGACGACTCCGAGCCTGCCCGACCCGGCCGCCGCGGCGACGCTGAGTTCGCTGTCGTGCTACGCGCCGGGACAGTGCATGGCGGTGGGCTCGTCCTACGTCGCGCCGGTCTACCCCAACAACGCCATGTGGTCCGACCTGGCTCTCCTCGACGACAATGGCAACTGGACCATCGCGTCGTTGCCCCAGCCGACGATCATCCCCAATCGCCAGGACTCCTTCGTCACCACGCCGCGATTGACATCGGTGTCGTGCGCCGCCCGGGGTGACTGCACCGCGGTGGGCTACGTCAACATCGACGCGAGGTCCACGACGCTTCCCTTCTCCCTCGTGCAGTACCAGGGGAAGTGGCTGCCCTCCTCCTTCGCGCTGGACCCCCCCGGGGTCGGACCGCCCGCGGACGGCGCGGTCCTCGTGTCCTGCGCGGCGCCGGGGGAGTGCGCGATGGCCGGGGACGACCAGGGAACGCCGGTCGTGGATTCCGAGACGCTGCCACCAATGCCACCCGCTCCCCGAGCGCCGTCGGCCCCGTCCATCGTCAAGGTGACCAGCGCGGTCACGAGCGTCGTCGTGCGCCTGGGCGCGCCCAAGTCCAACGGTGGCGCCGCGGTGACCTCCTATCAGTACACGCTCAACGGCGGACCCCGTTGGATGAAGGTGTCGACCAACCTCAAGAGCCTCACTATGAGGATCACGCGACTCAAGGCCTCGACCCTCTACCGGATCCGCGTCAGGGCTCTGAACGTCGCCGGGGCGAGCCCGGCGTCGGCGCCGCGCAGCGTGCGCACGCTGCGCGCGAAGTAGTAGCGGGGCGTGGCCGGCAACGGGGGGCTCACCGTTCACGGGCAATGTCCTCGTTACCGTCTGGAAACACTCTCGACACACGAACGACCTAGGTTGTGTTCGTGGCGGTGAAGTTCGAGTCGGACGCGTCAGGCGCGTGGAACGAGATGTTCTCCGCCCCTGGTCAGGCCCGCCCCGTCTACGAGCGCCTGTTGGCGGACCTCGACGCCTACCAGCCCCAGGAGCTGCGCGCGCGCTCCGAACAGCTCTCACGCACCTTCATCGACCGCGGGGTGACCTTCGCGCACAGCGGGGAGGAGCGACCCTTCCCCCTCGACCTGGTGCCGCGCATCCTGGGGGCGCTCGAGTGGGACCGCCTCGCACGGGGCATCGCCCAGCGGGTGCGGGCCCTCGAGGCCTTCCTGGCCGACGTCTACGGCGCGGGGCGGATCTTCGACGAGGGCCTGATGCCGCGCTCGGTGATCACCTCGAGCCCGCACTACTGCCGACCGGCCTTCGGCATCTCCCCGCCCAACGACGTGCGCATCGCCGTGGCGGGCATCGACCTGATCCGCGACGAGCACGGCAACTTCTGCGTGCTCGAGGACAACGTGCGGATCCCCTCGGGGGTCAGTTACGTCATCGAGAACCGTCGGGCCATGACCCAGGCCTTCTCCTCCCTGTTCTCCGACCACCGGGTGCACCCGGTGGACTCCTACCCCTCGCGCCTCTTCGCAGCCCTGCTGGCCGCGGCGCCGCGCAAGGCCGTGGACCCGGTGATCGTGGTGCTGAGCCCGGGCGTGCACAACGCGGCCTACTTCGAGCACGTCCTGCTCGCGCGCATGATGGGCGTCGAGCTCGTCGAGGGGCGCGACCTGGTGTGCCGCTCGAACCACGTGTACATGCGCACCACCAACGGCGAACGCGCGGTGCACGTCATCTACCGACGGGTGGACGACGACTGGCTCGACCCCCTGCAGTTCCGTCCCGACTCGGTGATCGGCGTGGCGGGGCTGGTCAACGCGGCACGCGCGGGCAACGTCGTGATCTCCAACGGCATCGGCAACGGCGTGGCCGACGACAAGCTGGTGTACACCTACGTGCCGGAGTTCATCCGCTTCTACCTCGGGGAGAAGCCGCTGCTGGACAACATCGAGACGCACCGGCTGGAGGACGCCGCGGTGCGCGAGGCGGTGCTGGCCTCCCTGGCCGACTACGTCCTCAAGCCCGTCGACGGCTCGGGCGGCAAGGGGATCGTCATCGGACCCCAGGCCACCAAGACCGAGCTCAAGGCCCTGCGCAAGGCCATCGCGGCGGCGCCGCGCAACTTCATCGCCCAACGGCCCGTGGCGCTCTCGACGCACCCGACCTTCGTCGGCGACTCGCTCGCCCCGCGCCACATCGACCTGCGGCCCTTCGCGGTCAACGACGGCTCGGACGTGTGGGTCCTGCCGGGCGGGCTGACCCGCGTGGCGCTGGGGGAGGGGGAGCTCATCGTCAACTCCTCGCGCGGCGGTGGCTCCAAGGACACCTGGGTGATCAACGACGAGGCCGTCGCCTTCCGCGGGGCGGTGCCACCGGCGAGCTCGCGACCCCGCCGTCACGGGGCCGCGCCGCGCCAGAACGACGAGTTCGTCGGGGCGGGGGACGAGCAGTGAGCGAACGCGGCATGCTCTCACGGCTCGCGGAGTCGCTCTTTTGGATCGGGCGCTACATCGAGCGCGCCGACGACACCGCGCGCATCGTCGACTCCTACGTGCACCGCATGGTGGAGGACCCCTTCAACGACGAGAGCGCCACCTGTCGGTCGCTGTACTCGATCCTGGGCATCGAGGTCGGGCCCGAACGGCTCAACACCGCCGAGACGCTGCAGACCATCGTCTACGACATCGACAATCCCAACTCCATCGCCGGCGCGCTCAACGGCGCCTACGAGAACGCCCGGCGCAGCCGGGACTACATCTCCTCGGAGATGTGGGTGGCGCTCAACACGACGCGCAACGAACTGCCCAAGCGCGAGTCCAGGGCGAGGAACTTCGGTCCCTCCACCTACCTGGGCTACGTGCGCGAGCGCGCCGCGCTGTTGGCGGGCCTGACCGACGCCACCTTGAGCCACGACGACGGCTGGCGCTTCTTGGTGCTGGGGCGCAACCTCGAGCGCATCGACATGACGGCTCGCCTGCTGCGTGGCCGGGTGGTCAGCGACGAGAACGCCCCGGACTGGATGGCCTTCCTGCGCGCCTCGGGCGCGATGGAGGCCTTCATGCGCAACACCCGCGAGGTCGACGACGCCAACGGCGTGGCCGCGTTCTTGATGCTGGACCGCCTCTTTCCGCGTTCGGTGCTGTACTCGCTCAACCTGGCCGACGAGTGCCTGGTGGAGATCCAGCCGGTGAGCCAGCGCATCTCGTCGGGCGACCCGGCGCGCCAGGCCCTGGCCCGGGCGCGGGGCATGCTCGAGTTCATCGATCCGCGCCAGTTGATCGAGCAGCTGCCCGAACTGCTCGAGATGCTCGAGTCGACGTGCTTTCGCATCACCGACGCCGTCACCGACCGCTACTTCCGCCACGAGGAGGCCGTGGCCTGGATCATCGAGGAGGGGCTGTGACCCCGCGCCTGGGCCTCTCGATCCGTCACCACACGGGCTTCACCTACGACGGGGTCGCCAAAGCCTCCTACAACGAGGCCCGCATGACGCCGCGGTCGCTGGGCACCCAGCAGGTGCAGGCCTCCAAGTTGACCGTGCGGCCGGCGGTGCCGACGTGGACCTACACGGACTACTTCGGCACCATCGTCAGCGCCTTCGACATCCAAGAGACCCACCCCCAGCTCGAGGTCGAGGCGGTGTCGCAGGTGGAGAGCTGGGCGGCGACCCTGGAGGCGCCACTCGGCTGGAGCGAGTTGCGCAGCCCCCACCTGGTGGACCGCTTCTCGGAGTTCTTGTTGCCGACGACGCGCACCGCGATGGGCGAGGTCGCCGACCTGACGGCGTGGCGGAACCTCCCCGACGTGCACCAGTGCGTCGAGGCGGTGGCCGGCTTCGTGCGCTCCGAGGTCTCCTACGTGCCCGGCGCGACCACCGTGTCGGCGACGGGACGCGAGGCCTGGGACCGTCGAAAGGGGGTCTGCCAGGACATCACCCACGTGACCATCGGGTTGCTGCGCGAGATGGGCATCCCCGCGCGCTACGTGTCGGGCTACCTCTTCCCGGCGATCGACTCCGAGGCCGGTGACGTGGTCGAGGGCCAGAGCCACGCCTGGGTCGAGTACTACTCGGGTTCGTGGACGGGGATCGATCCGACCAACGGCGTTCGCGAGACCGAGCGGCACATCATCGTGGGCCACGGTCGCGACTACGACGACGTGGCTCCCCTCAAGGGCATCTACCAGGGCGCGGCCTCCACCCAACTGGGCGTCGTGGTGGAGATGCGCCGCACGCACTAGGCCCCACGGGGCCCCGCGCTTGTTCATATGATGAGGTCATGGACCTCGAACTTTCCTCGCGTACGTACCTGATCACCGGGGGGACCGACGGACTCGGTCTGGCCCTCGCCCAGCGCCTCATCGCCGAGGGCGCCAACGTCGCGGTCTGCGGCCGCGACGAGGGACGGCTCAAGGCCGCCCAACAGCGACTGGGCCCCACCGCCTTGTGCGTGCAGGCCGACGTGACCCAGGCGAGCGACTGCGACAACTTCGTGCAGCTCACCGTGGACCGCTTCGGCGGTCTCGACGGCGTGGTGAACAACGCCGGCAAGGCCTCGTCCTCGACCATCCTTCGCTCGACGGACGAGGAGTGGCGCAGCGACTACGAGCTCAAGGTGCTGGCGGCCCTGCGGATCTCGCGCGCGGCCATCGAGCACCTGGAGGTGCACGCCGGGGCGATCCTCAACGTGCTGGCCATCGGCGCTCGCACGCCCCAGGCCGGTTCGGCGCCCACGACGGCCTCGCGCGCGGCGGGGCTCGTGTTGACCAAGGCGATGTCCAACGAGGTGGCGGCCAAGGGCATCCGCGTCAACGCCGTGCTCATCGGGCTGATCGAGTCGGGGCAGTGGGTGCGTCGGGCCGCCGCCGAGAACGAGACCATGGAGCAGTTCTACGCGCGCGCCGCGCGCGCCGCGAACATCCCCCTCGGGCGCTACGGCAAGGCCGAGGAGTTCGCCGACCTGGCCGCCTTCCTGCTGTCGCCGCGGGCGAGCTACATCACCGGAGTGGGCATCGCCGTCGACGGAGGTCTCTCCCCGGTCATCTGAGGAATCAGCTCAGGGATTCGGCGACCCGTCGCCAGCGGTGCGCCGCTACCTGGTAGCGGTAGAGCGCGTAGCTGTGCACCGGCATGCTCGAACCCGCCGCCCAGCGGTCGGGGCCGACGCGCAGACCGATGGTACCGTCGGTGAAGACGTGACGGGTCATCGACCAGTCGTCGGCCGCCCAGACGTACTGGTACCAGTGCCGCCCTACGTCGGTCGAGACGTCGATGACCGAGTCCGAGACGTAGATCACCTCCGAGGCGCTGACGGCGATGGTCGCCGTCGCGCAGTAGAGCGAGCCGCCCGCCCAATCGGTGGCCAGGGCCGGGCCCTCGACGCTCCAGGAGTGACCGGCGTCGAGGGAGCGCACGGGGTACTGCGTAGCGCCGCAGGGGGGGTTCAAGACGCCCCAGCGCGTCGTCCCCGCGGACGAGACGAGCGCCACGTCGCGGTCCTGGGCCGCGTCGAGCGCCGTCGAGCGAGCGATGAAGGTGTCCTGCTTCGAGAAGAGCAGTCCCGCCGTGGCCTGGAGGGTCAGGGGGTAGGGCGAGGAGGCGGCCGAGGCCGACGCCTGGGGACCGACGCTCAGGGCGGTGGCGAGCGCCGCGACGAGGGCGAGGGGGACGGCCGACCCACGGGCCGCGCACCGGGCCCCGCGGCGCGACGAGGCTTTCACGCCAGGGTGATGAAGCCGTAGGTGATGCACAAGCCCAGCGCGTTGACAAGGATGAAGCTGGCGATGACGAGGCCGACGGCGACCTTCACCGGCGTGCTGTAGCGGTGGCCCTGGGGCGCGGGCATGTACCACTCGGGCAGGAGGCCCGTGAGGCCCGCGCCGGGCCGCCAGGGCGCGGCGTCGGGAGCGAGGACTGGGTGCGGGTCCGCGGCCAGGGCGAGGGCCGTGAGCTCCTCGTCGGAGATGACCTGGTCGGTGGGGTCCGTGTCCGCGACGTCGTCGCTCATCCCTGTCCTCCTCGCATCCCTCACCGTGAACCTAGCGGTCCTCGGGCTCCGGCGCCACGTAGTGTGATTCCGGGGGGGGGGTGGACGATGCCGGAAGCGGCTACGCGCGCGAGGGTCCTGGTGGTGGCGCTGGGGGGCACGATCGCCTCGACGGGTTCGGCCGGCGTGGTCCCGCGACTCGGGGCCCGGGACCTGATCGAAGCGGTGCCCGCACTGGGGGCGGTGGCCGAGATCGAGGCCGTCGGCCTGCGCCAGCTCCCGTCGGGCGACCTGACCCTGGACGACCTGGTGGCGCTGGCCCGGCTGATCCGTGACGCCGCGGCTCGCGGTGTCGACGGCGTGGTCGTCACCCAGGGCACCGACACCATGGAGGAATCGTCCTTCGCCCTCGACCTGCTCGTGGACGTGGAGGCCCCGGTGGTCGTCACCGGCGCCATGCGCAACCCGACGATGGCGAGCCCCGACGGGCCCAACAACCTCCTCACGGCGGTGAGGGTCGCCGCGTCCCCGGTGGCGCGCGGTCTGGGCTGCGTCGTCGTGATGAACGACGAGGTGCACGCCGCGCGCTTCGTGCGCAAGACTCACACGACGGGCGTCGGAGCCTTCGCCTCGCCCGCCACGGGTCCCCTGGGCTGGGTGAGTGAGGGGCGCGTGCGCGTCGCCTCGCGATGCGCGCCGCTTCGGCGCTTCGGGTCGGTCGATGGTCTGGACGTGGCGCCGGTGGCGATCGTGGCCTGCGCCCTCGGCGACGACGGACGCGGGCTCGAGGCGCTGTTGTCCACGGGCTACCGGGGACTGGTGGTGGAGGGCTTCGGCGCGGGGCACGTGCCGGCGGCCATGGTCGAGGTGCTCGCCCGGGCGGCCGCGGCGATGCCCGTCGTGCTGACGTCGCGCACGGGGGTCGGCGAGGTGCTCTCGAGCACCTACGGCTTCGTCGGATCGGAGTCGGACCTCCTGGCGCGAGGCCTGCTCTCGGGCGGCGCGCTCGACGCGCGCAAGGCGCGGGTGGCCCTGTCCCTGGCGATCGCCACCACCGCGGATGCGTCGGCGGCGGTCCGCGCCTTCGAAGCGGTGCGCGACTCGCTGACCTTCGCGGGAGGGCCCCGGCCCCCGGAAGCGGCCGTGGACCCCTCGTAGACTGGGGGCATGACCACCACTGCGACCATCGTCGTCTGCGACGGCGACGAGACCGGCCAGGAGCTCCTCGACGAGTCCCTGCGCGCGATGACGCCCGAACTGCTCGGCGTCGACCTGAGCTTCGTCCACTACGACCTCTCGCTGGAGAACCGTCGTCGCAGCAACAACGAGGTGGTGCGCGAGGCCGCCGCCGCCATGGTCGAGACCGGGCTGGGCCTCAAGGCCGCCACCATCACGCCCCCCGAGATCGGCGGCGTGGGTTCGCCCAACCGCCTGCTGCGCGAGGGCATCGGTGGCTCGGTGATCGTGCGCACCGGGCGGCGCATCCCCGGCGTCACGCCGCCGGTGGTGGGCACCAACAAGCCGATCATCGTGGTGCGCATGGCCGTGGGCGACGCCTACGGCGCCCGGGAGGGACGCGACGGCGAGGCCGGTGGCGTGGACGAGAGCGCCTGGCGCACCGAGCGCATCGAGCGTTCGGTCTGCCGCGCGGTGGCCGAGTACTCCTTCGTCGCCGCCGAGGCCGCCCAGGGCCTCGTCTACGGGGGACCCAAGTGGACGGTCTCACCCACCTACGAGGGCATGCTCAAGGAGGAGATGGACGCCGCGGCCCAGCGCCACCCCACGGTGAAGTACCACCCCGTGCTGATCGACGCGCTCTACGCCGGGCTCATCACCGAGATGCACGAGAGGACGCTGGTGATCCCCTCGCTCAACCGAGACGGCGACTGCCTGAGCGACCTGGTGCTCGCGATGTTCGGTTCGATCGCCGGGGCGGAGTCGGTGCTGATGTCGCTGGACGAGGACCTGCACATCAAGGTGGCGATGGCCGAGGCGCCCCACGGCACCGCACCCTCGCTGCGGGGCAAGAACGTGGCCAACCCCATGGCCATGCTGCTGGCGGGCGCGGCCCTGCTCGACCAGGCCGCCGGACACCTCGACGACGATCGCTACCAGGTCGCCGGAGCGCGTCTGCGCCAGGCGACCCTCGACGGGGCGGCCGAGGGCTTTCGCACCTTCGACCTGGGGGGCGACTCCTCCACCAGTGGTGTCGTCGACGACGTCATCGCGAGGCTGCGGGCCTCGTTGTAGTTCACAGCGCCAGCGCGAGTTTCACCGTGGTGATCGCGCCGATGGTGATCACCAGGGCGCGAACCACCCGCGGCGAGAGCCGTCGGATGAGCAGGGTCCCCAGCCACCCGCCGACGAGGGCGCCCACTAGGAGGACCGAGACGGCCTGCACCGAGAGGTGGCCGCGCGCCACGAAGACGACGCCGGCGACGGTGTTGATCAACAGCGACAGGGCCACGCGAAGTCCCTGGAGCACGTTGAGCTCGTAGGGGAGGGTGAGGGCCAGGACCGCCATGAGGAGGATGCCCAGGCCCGCGCCGAAGTAGCCCCCGTAGGCGGCGCACAGCAGCACGCCCGCGACCAGCGCGCGACGGTGCACCACCACCGCCTCGCCACCGGCGCGACGCCGCGCCAGGGACTTCGTGATCTGGGGCGCGGCCGCGAAGAGGACCGTGGCCGCGCCGATCAGCCAGGGGACCACGAGCGAGAAGGTCCGGTTGGTCCCCAGCAGGAGGGCCGCCGTGCCCCCGACCGATCCCGCGACGCAGGTCGGCACGAGGGACCGCAATAGGCTCCGGTGGGCCCTCAACTCCTCGCGGAAGCCTCGGATACCGCCGAAGGTGCTGGGCAGGATCCCGACCGACGAGGACATGTTGGCGACCAACGGGGGCAGGCCCACGGCCAACAGGGTCGGGAAGCTCAAGAAGGTTCCCCCGCCCGCGATGCCGTTGGAGATGCCCGCGGCACAACCGGCCACGAAGATGATGAGGATCTTCCAACCCAGGGCCACCGTGGCGAGCACCCCCGAAATCCTACCGAGGTCGTCGCGTCGCGCCGTGCACGCCGCGGCGGGCCCCGTAGCATCGAGACGTGGAGCTCTCCGTCGTCATCTTGCCGATCGAACGATGGGAGAGGGCCCGCGACCAGTGGCGCCGCCTCGACGAGTGGGGCGTGCACGCGGGCTACACCTACGACCACCTCTCGTGGCGCGAGCCCTTCCGTGACGGCCCCTGGTTCGCCATGGTCCCCACGCTCGTGGCGGCGGCCACGGTCACCTCTCGCCTGCGCCTGGGCCCCCTGGTCACCTCTGCGAACTTCCGTCATCCCCTGGTGCTGGCGAAGGACCTCCTCGCCCTCGACGACATCTCGAGGGGTCGACTGACCGTCGGCGTGGGTTCGGGTGGCACGGGCTACGACGCGCACACCCTGGGCCAGGCCCCCTGGAGCGCCGCCGAACGACACGAGCGCTTCGTCGAGTTCACCCGGGCCCTCGACCGACTCCTGGTCGAGAACTCGTCGAACCTCGGTGGTCCGTACTACCCGGTGGTCGACTCGCGCCAACTGCCCGGCCCGCGCCAACGCCCGCGCCCTCCGCTCTACGTGAGCGCCCTGGGCCCCAAGTCCCTGGCCCTGACCGCCGAACTGGCCGAGGGCTGGGTCAGCTACGGCGCGCGCGCGGGAGAGGCGATGTCCACCTACGACGCGGTTAGCCACCAGCTGGCCCGCCTCGACGAGGAACTGGCCCGACGCGATCGGCCCGCGGGCTCGATGCACAAGGTCCTGTTGCACTTCGCCGCGGACGAGCGGCCGATGGACTCCCTCGGGTCCTTCCTCGACTGGGCCGCGCGCTACCGCGAACTCGGCGTCGACGAGGTCGTGGTCCACTGGCCGGTCCCGGGGACGGCCTTCGACCACGATCCGGCCGTCTTCGAGGAGATCTGCCGCGAGGGTGCGCAGACCCTGGCGGCCTGGGAGTAGCTCAGTACAGCTTGATCTCGTCGGAGCCGAGCAGGTACATCGACTGGGCGGCGGCGTTGAGCGACTCGCGCGCGCGCGGGTCCGCGGCGTGGTCGATGAGCGATCGCGCCTGGGACTGCTGGGAGAAGCCGAAGATCGGGGCGATGCCCTGCTCGGTCACGATGACCGAGTGCTGGAAGGAGCACACCGGACCGTCGAGGAGGGGCACGATGTTGGACACGCCGGTCTTCTCGTGCCAGCTGCGCAGGGCCAGCACGGCCTGGCCGCCGCGAGAGTGCAGGGCGCCCGAGACGAAGTCCGGCTGTCCACCGAAGCCCGAGTAGATGCGTCCGCGCACGAAGCTGGCGTTGGACTGGGCGTAGAGGTCGACCTGCAGGGCGGTGTTGATCGAGAGCATGGTCGGCTGGTCGGCGATGCGGGCGGGATTGTTGGCCACCTCGGTGCGACGCATGACGAGGCGCGGGTTCTCGTCGGCCCATTCGTACATCTCCTGGGTGCCGAAGAGGAAGGTGCTGGTCATGACGCGGTTGACGTCGATGGCGCCGGCCCGGTCCAGGTGCATGATGCCGTCCGAGACCATCTCGGACCACACGCCCAGGTGGCGGCGATGGTGCATCTGGCTGAGCGCGGCGTCGGGCAGTTGCCCGATGCCCAGCTGCAAGGTGGCGCCGTCGCTCGAGAGCGAGGCCACGTTCTCGCCGATGACCAGAGCGGCTTCGTCCGGCGGTCGCTCCGAGGGGTTGGGCAACATGGCGTCGTGCTCGATGGCCAGGTCGACGTCGTCGACCACGATCTCGGAGTCGCCGAAGGTGTAGGGCATGTGCGCGTTGAGCTGGGCGACGATCAGCCCACCGCGGCGACGGACCTCCTCGAGCGCCGCGGGCAGGATGTTGGTCTCGATGCCCAGCGACACCTTGCCGTTGCGCGGCGTGGAGGTCTGGATGAAGACCACGTCCGGCGGACGGCTGGTCGCGAAGAGGCGCGGCACCAGCGACAGGCGCATGGGCAGGTACTTCAGGTCGTCGTCGCTGCGCACGCCCGCCCCCACGAAGGGGCTCTCGGTGATGATTCCCTCGCGCCGCGGCCAGTCCCCCTGGGCGTTCAAGACGAAGAAGCGGAACACCGGGATCTTGGCGACGGCCAGATGGACCAGTTCCCACGGCGTGGCGTAGTTGCCCGAGACCACGATGCGCGGCTCGTTGGGGGCGAGGGCCTCGAGCCGCTCACCTATCACTGAAAGAGATACCAGTTCCATGACCACACCTTTCTCGTGATACCAGTGTCGCAGACCCGCGCTCACCGGTGACGCGAAATGTGGGGATATGGGTACTTGGACCCCGGGACGATAGGCCCTATCTGCGGGTCAACGCGCCGCGGCCTGCTCCTCGGCGATCTGTCGGCGCACGTCGTCCATGTCGAGCTCGGCGGCCTTGTGCACGAGGTCGACCAGGACGGCCTCGGGCAGACCGCCGGCCTGGGAGAAGACGACGATTTGTTCGCGGATGATCATCAGGGTCGGGATGGACATGATGTTGAAGGAGGCGGCGAGGTCCTGGTGCGCCTCGGTGTCGATCTTGCCGAAGACGACGTCGGGGAAGCTCGCGGAGACCTTCTCGTAGGTCGGCGCGAAGGCGACGCAGGGTCCGCACCATCCGGCCCAGAAGTCGAGGATGACGAAGTCGTGGGACCTCAGGGTCTCGTCGAAGTTCTCGGTGGTGATCTCTACTGTCGCCATGACGGCCTCCTCGTGAAGTCCCCGGACGTCCGGGCGCCAGGTGGGCACGATTTTACCCGCGGGGGTATGGGTCGTGACCCGTCCGACTAGCCGCCCACCGTCGTGACGCGCTGGGGGTCGAGCCAGTCGATGACGTCGAGGGCGCAGTAGTCGTCGCGCCCGGCCGCCACCTCGTTGATGGCCGCGATGCAGTCGCCACTGGTCACCAGGGGCGGCTCGACGTAGCCGCCGGCGCGGACCTGGGGCAGGCCGCAGGTGGCCAGGAGCCCGTTGCACAGGCACGCGGTCTGGGGCGCCTCGGGCGAGTGGCCGCCCTTCCTCTGGTACTGCCCGAGGGGCTCGGCCGCGCAGCGGTACCCGAGCGACCCGTCGTTCTTGAGGTAGGTCTCGCGCAGGTAGCCCAGGTCGCAGTGGCGCGGGCGCTCGGCGTAGACCTCGGGCTCGGCCACGCTGCCGGGCTCGTCGAGCACCTTGAAGGGGTAGCCGGTGGACGACGCGCGCAGCGAGGTCCTCACCCGCAGCGGTCCCTGGCGGGACTCGTGCAGGATGCGACGACGCAGCTGGTTCTCCATCCCCGAGTCGCTGCAGTAGGCGAAGAGCGTGCCGACCTGGACGCCCCGGGCGCCGAGGGACTGGGCGGCCACCACGTCCTCGCGGCGCGTCACGCCGCCGCCGATCCAGTAGGGCACGTTCAGCGCGTTGAGCGCGGCGAAGTCCACCTCGTCACGCGGACCGTAGACGGGTTCGCCCTCGTCGGTGACGGAGTAGGCGCCGCGCGGCGGCGCGGTGTGGCCGCCGGCGCTGGGTCGCTCCACGACCAGACCGTTCACCTCGCCGCTCGATCGGCGCACCAGGGCGGTGGCCAGGACGTTGCCCGAGACGATGCCCACGAACTGGGGGCGAGCCAGGGCGCCGTCGAGGTAGTCGGCCGGGTCGAAGGGCAGCGAGGTGACGGGGTTCTCGCTGGTCGCCCCCTCGACGTCGAGGGGCATCGTGACGCGACGTCCCTCGCTGAGCTCGTCGAGCACGCCGGGGATGTGGGTGGGCACGCCGGCGCCCATCATCACGTAGTCCACGCCACCCAACATGGCGCCCAGCAGGCTCGGCGCCGTCGGGAGCTGGATCTTGGTCAACAGGTTGATGCCGACCAGGCCCGAGTGGCCGGCCTTGGCCAGGGCGACCTCCACGAAGCTGGCCAGCACGATCAGCTCGATCTCGCGACGGGGACTGTCGGCGCGCAACATGGGTACCGCGCGGTAGGGGGCGCCGTCGCGTCGGCGCCGGGCGGCGAAGCGTTCCAGGGCGCGGTCGACGACGTCGGGCCGGGGGAAGCGCTTCAAGACGCCGTCGAGCTCCTCGTCCACGCCGTGGTCCTGGAGCCGGCGGGCGAACACCGTCTCGATCGCCGTGCCCGAGACGACCCCGATCTGACCGACGCGCGCGACGGCGCGCGCCAGGCGCCAACCGGAGATGGCGACACCCATGCCGCCTTGGATCAGCCACGGGGAAGGGACGGACGTTTCGCTCATGCACAGGCCCTTCGTGCCGGTGAGACGGGCGTCTGCAGTCGGCGTCGCCGCCAGTCTAGGTCAGGTCCATGGGTCGTTCGTGTCCGAATGACCGCTCCTCGCGCCGACCCGCGCTCCGCCGGGTGGGCGTGGCGCGTGACCGGGGGCGATAGCATCGGCGCAGAATCGAGGAGGACCTGATGAGCGCTCGAGTGGATGTGTTGACCGCCGGCTACGTCGGCGACCGGGTCGCCTCGAGCGTCGTGCTGGTGCGCGAGAACGACGTGATCGTGGTGGTCGACCCCGGCATGGTGGCCGATCGCTCGCGCATCCTCGAGCCGCTGCACGCGTTGGGTGTGCACGAGGACGACGTGACCGACGTCATCTTCTCCCACCACCACCCTGACCACACCCTCAACGCCGCACTCTTCGCCCGTGCGTCCTACCGCGACGTGTGGGCGACCTACCGGGACGACCGGTGGGACGATCGCTGCGACGTCCTGCCGGGAGCCCCGAGCGTGAGTTTGATGGACACCCCCGGTCACACCCCCCAGGACATCTCCACGCTGATCGAGACCGACCAGGGCCTCGTGGTGTGCACCCACCTGTGGTGGTCGGTGGAGGGGCCCCTGGTCGACCCGCTGGCGTCGGACCAGGCGCAGCTCGAGTCCTCGCGGGCCGCCGTGCTCGCCCTGGCGCCCGTGATGATCGTGCCCGGTCACGGCGCGCCCTTCTCGCCGAGCGACCTGCCCGTCTGAGTCCGCGAGCGGCCGGGGAGCCGTGGCGGGGACGTCCCGCGCGACGGTTCTCGACAGCACCTCGCGACGAGGTCCTCGCCCGACCCGGCTCCGGGGGCGGCGAGTCGCGCGAGGGGTCCTAGGGCAGAGTGGTGGAGGCCAGGGGCGTGGCCCCCGAGGGCGTCGCGAAGCGGTAGCGCTGGCCCCAGTGGGAGAAGGTGACCACCAGCGTCGTCGGCACCCCCTGGGTGCGCCCCGACGCGCGCAGCTGCACCGGAAGGAACGGTGAGGTCGCCGAGACGAAGAGGGTCTCGACGCCCTTGGTCAGGCCGAGTTCGGCGTTGGCGGTGCCGATGACGGCGACCACCTTGTGGCCGTCGAGCGTCTCGACCGCGGTGGCGCGAAGCGGCGGCGCCGGCGGGACCTGACTGATCATCGAGGAGAACACCAGACCGGTGGCCAAGGAGTGGTAGTCCGCGCTCGACGAGGGGATGTACACCCACCGGTTGGCCCACTGCGGATCGCTCCGGCCGAATTGCAGGGAGATGAGCGTGGCGCTCTCGCGGATGTAGAGCCTGCCCTTGATCAGCACGGCGGTGCCTCGCGAGGAGTTGAAGGACATGTCCTGGTGGGCCTCGTCGGTGCCCGACTGCGTGGTGGCGTCGAAGGTGTAGCCCACGGCGGCGCCCTTGGAGACGTCGAGGCAGGAACCCTCTTGTCTCGCGCCGCTCATGGCGAGTGCGACGACCTTCGCCGGCGTCAGGCCCGCCAGCGTCGCGGGCTTCGCCGACTGCGCGGCGGCGCCGGCGAGGGGGAACAGGCTGGCCCCCACGACGACGAGGGAGATCACGACCTTCTTCATGGCGGCGGGGACTTTCTCGCGGGGTTAGGGGTGCCCCTCGACTGTAGTCGCGGGCGGCTCGGTCGCTCGCGCCACCACGCCGCGGTCAGGGACGCTGGCGCCGGTGTGGGCTCAAGCCCCGATCTTCGTCTGCCAGCTCGGCGTGAAGTTGGCGGGTCGGGTGATGTCGGCCTGGACGCCCCAGTTCTTGAAGGTGACCGTCTCGAAGGGCCGATTCGATCCGGAGAGGGCGGACAGGACCACCATGCCCACCGGCAGGAAGGGTGCGGTCGTCGAGACGTAGAGCGTCTGCGTGCCCTGGATGCTGGACGTGGCGCCGTAGAGGTTCCCGCTGACCGCGAGGACCGACTGGCTGTCGAAGGTGGTCGGTCCGGTCACGCTCAGGGTGCCGCTGGGTCCGAGGATCTTCAGCAGACCCGGCAGGGTCAGGCCCTGGTCGAAGATGGCGAAGCCGGTGTGCCCCTTGGTGAAGGAGATCCACTTGTTCGCGACACCCGTCACCGAGGCACCGAAGTAGGTCTTGGCGGCGACCGCGTCGAGCTTCACGTAGACGACGCCGTGCAGGTAGATCGCCTCGACCTTGTGACCCTTGATGCGGCCGAACTGGATGCCGCTGCGCAGCATGGTGACCGTGAGGGAAGTGAGGCTGGAGCCGAGGATGTCGGCGGTCACCGACCGCGTCACCGCTCCCTGGGCGAGGGCCGCCGCCTCCGACGCCGCCACGACCTGGGCCCCGGTGAGGCCACTCAGCGAGGTGGGGGCGGTGGCGCCGGCACCTACGGCGGGGGCGACGATGACGAGGCCGAGCACGACCGTCGCGACCAGGGACCTCTTCATCTCACGCACTTCTCGCACCGACTCGTGGCCTCGACACTAACGGAAGTTTGCGCCGCGAGCCAGCGCCACGGTGCCGGATCAGCCGAAGAGGAGCCGACGAGAGGTCGCGCAGACCGTCGAGCCGTCCTTGGCGGACTCCTGGGACACGATGAGGGTCCCCCAGCGCGCTCCCGGGGCGGGGAAGCGCAGGGTCGTGCTGAAGGGCGCGAGTTGGCTACCCCCGGCCATCGCCGTCGTGGTGACCAGCGCGGCACGGCGGCCGTCGACGTAGAGGCGCACGTTGAGGACGCCCTCGAAGGCCTCGCCGGTGCCCACGAGTCGAAGCGGCGAGGCCACCGACGCCAGGGCGCGGGGCGAGGTCACGTCGATCCACGGCGTGGTGGAACTGAGGACCCACCACCCCGCGGCGGCGCTCGGGCGCACCACGTGGATGTTGGTGGCGATGCCGCGGGCGGAGGGCCGCACCGTGACCACGCCGCTACTCGCCCCCACCCGCGAGCTCACCGTGAGGGTCGGGTCCATGCCGAGACGCGAGACGGCGAAGGAGCGGGCCGCGGCCACCGCGGAGGGGTAACCGGTACGGGCCGGCGCCAGTGGCCAGATGGCTCGCGACGTGGTGGCGACGTGAACCGCCGTCGCGGCGTTCGTGGCGACGGGGGCGAGGGTGACGACACCGGCGACGAGGATGGCCGTCGCGCACAGGAGTGAACGAACACGCATCATGGGCACCTCCTTATGAGGCTCATCACCGTTCTATCGCGTCAGGGATGACCGGCGACAGGGTCCAGGGGCACGAACTACGCGATAGAACGGAGCAGGAGCCTCGTCGAAGGAGAAGAGATGACGGACGTCGCAGCAGTCGTGCCCCGGGGATGGAGCGCCGCCGACGTGGCGGACCTGGGAGGACGGCGCTTCTTGGTGACCGGCGCCACGAGCGGGATCGGTCGCGCGACCGCCACGATGCTGCGCCTGCTGGGCGCTCACGTCACCATCACCGCGCGCGACATGGACAAGGCCCGTGCGGTCCTCGCCGCGGGTGCTGCGCACGAGGCCCTGGAGATGGACCTGGCGGACCTGGCCAGCGTGCGGCGCTGCGCCGAGGCGATCATCGAGCCCTTCGACGCGGTGATTTTGAACGCGGGGGTGATGTGGACGCCCTACCAGCTCACGGTCGACGGCTTCGAACTGCAGCTGGCGACCAATCACCTGGGCCACTTCGCCTTCGCCGGATTGCTCAAGGACCGGATCCGCCATCGGGTCGTCAGCGTGTCGAGCCTCTATCACCGCCGCGGCAGCTTCGGCGACGGGTCGCTCGAGGAGATCGAACGACGCTGTCGCGGTCAGGTGCCCTACTCGTCGCGCGACGCCTACGGCGATTCCAAACTGGCCAACCTGCTCTTCACCGAGGAGCTCGAGCGCCGGCGTCTGATGTGGGGGTGGCCCTTCATCGCGGTGGCCTCACATCCGGGATGGTCCCACACGAACCTGTTCTCGTCGACCGGCGCGGGTTGGTTGAGCAAGGCCTCGCGGCTCACCAGCGGTCTGCTGGCCCAGAGCGCCTCGCGCGGTGCCCTGCCCGTGCTGTGCGCCGCGACCTTCCCGGGGCTGTGCGGTGGCGAGTACTTCGGACCTCGCGGGCCCGGGGAGTTGCGCGGTTCGCCGCGACTCGTCCACCCGGGGCCCCGGGCGCACGACCCGACCCTGGCGGCCAACCTCTGGCGGGTCTCGGAGGAACTCACCGGCGTCGTCTGGGAGGGGTGAGCGTCAGTGCGAACGGCGCGCGTGGCCGTGGGCCTTGCGGATCGCCTCGTTCATGACGTTCTCCTCGGGCACCTCGGGCAGCGCGGTGGGCGAGGTGCGCGAGACCGCGAGGCCGTCGAGGATGATCGTGAAGTAGCGCCGCCAGAGTTCGGGCGCCACGGTCGCGGTCATGTTGCCCACTGAACTGATCATCATCTCCATGATCGGGAAGTCTGCGGCGACGACGTCGCCGCGCAGACGGCCGTCGCGCTGGGCGCGCTCGACGAGCCGGGCGATGCACGGCGCAATGCGTCCCTTGGCGATCTCCAGGTTGGCTTCGGCGTAGGGGGAGCCCACGACGACGTCGCGCAGACCCCGATTGGCGCACTGGCGCTCGAGGGCCTGGTCGAGGAACCAGACGAGGCCCTCCCACGAGTCCTCGTGCTCGGCCCCGGCGCGCGCGAGCCCGGCGATCTCGTCGATGGCGTCCTCGAAGAGCGCGGCGATGAGGGCGTCCTTGTCGGGGAAGCGGCGATAGACCGTGCCCACGCCCACTGCGGCGGCCGTCGCGACCTCGTCGAGGGTGGCGTCGAGTCCCCGTTCGGCGAAGACCCGCGCGGCGGCTGCGAGGATCTTCTCGCGGTTCCGTTCAGCGTCGGCCCGAAGGGGTCGTTCCTGGTGCTCTGCTTCAATGCTCATGGCGGGGTCCTCCCCACCAGTGTACCCCCCGGTGACGTAAACGGAACGACTCTCTCCACATACCGCTATAGTGAGTAAGCGGAGCATCCAACTCCGGTTATCGTGGTCAAAAAGAACGTTCGTGGACGTCACGCAGTTGCAAGAGACAGGGGAAGCCCTCATGAAGCCAGAGACCGAGCACGAGAGGGCGCACCGCCAGCGCTGGTTGATCCTGGGAGTCCTCAGCATCGCCCAGTTGATGGTCATCCTCGACGGCACCATCGTCAACATCGCGCTGCCCACGGCCCAGAAGGCCCTCGCCTTCTCCAACGCCGACCGTCAATGGGTGGTGACCGCCTACTCGCTGGCCTTCGGCAGCCTGCTCCTGCTGGGCGGCCGGGTCTCGGACTACATCGGTCGCAAGAACGCGCTGATGATCGGCCTGGCCGGTTTCGCCGGGGCGTCGGCCTTCGGCGCCGCCGCGCAGAACTTCACCATGCTGGTGGTCGCCCGGACCATCCAGGGCATGTTCGGCGCCCTGTTGGCGCCCGCGGTGCTGGCCCTGTTGACCACGACCTTCATCGACCCCGACGAGCGTGGCAAGGCCTTCGCCATCTACGGCGCCGTCGCCGGTGCCGGCGGGGCCATCGGGCTCATCCTCGGGGGCGTCCTCACCACCTACGCCTCGTGGCGCTGGACCCTGCTGGTCAACGTCATCATCGCGGCGGTGGCCATCGCGGGTGGCCTGACCCTGCTCAAGCACGACCGCGGCGAGGACCACGACCCCCTGGACCTCCAGGGCGTCTTCAGCGTCACGCTGGGCCTCTTCGCGCTGGTCTTCGGCTTCAGCCACGTGGAGACGACGTCGTGGCACAACCACTACACCATCGGCTCCTTCGTGGTCGCGGCGATCCTGCTCGGGTACTTCTACCTCGTTCAGCGGCGCACCACCTACCCCCTGCTGCCGCTTCGCGTCGTCGCCGACCGCAACCGCGGGGGATCGCTGCTGGCCATGCTGGTGGCGGGTGTGGGCATGTTCGGCATGTTCCTCTTCCTGACCTACTTCATGCAGCTGACCCTGCACTTCTCGGCGGTGCGCACGGGTCTGGCCTTCTTGCCCATGATCTTCGGTCTGGTCATCACGGCGCAGATCTCCAACATCGTGCTGCTACCCAAGTTGGGACCGCGTCCGCTGATCCCCCTGGGCATGGCGATGGCCGGCGCGGGCCTCTTCTGGCTCTCGAACGTCACCATCCACTCGACCTACACCGGCGGCGTCTTGCTGCCGCTGATCGTGATCGGCCTGGCGATGGGCTTCATCTTCGCCCCGTCCTTCAACACCGCCACGCTGGGCGTGGCGCCCCACGACGCGGGAGTGGCCTCGGCCCTCGTCAACACCTCCCAGCAGATCGGCGGTTCGATCGGCACGGCGCTGCTCAACACCCTGGCCGCCAGCGCCGCGACCAGCTTCCTGGTCGGCAAGGCCCCCACGGCCCTCAACCAGGGCATGGCCGCGGTGCACAGCTACACGACCTGCTTCACCATCTCGGCCTGGGTCTTCCTGGGCGGCGCGGTCGCCACGGCGATCACGCTGCGCTCGGGGGCCCCGGTGCACGAGCCCGGCGAGCTCCCGGTGGTGGGCCACTAGCTAGAGGCGGAACCCCTTGATCATCGACGAGGCGCTGCGCGCACCCGCCAGGAACGGCAGGTGCAGCAGCGCCTCGGTCGTTCGCAGGAGGGAGTAGTGCGTGAAGGCCGTGCCCACGCGCAGCCCCCGGGGCACCGAGGGGGCCACCACGACGGTGGGCACCCGGTTGAGGGAGGACCCGTCGTTCTCGTCGAAGGTGATGAACAGCGCCAGAGACCCGCTGCGGTACTGCGGGCTCGCCACGATGAGCGCCACGTAGCGCTTCAGCCACGCGTCGCCGCGCGACACCGGGCAGCTGTGCATGTCGTCGCAGACGTTGGGCACGATCAAGGTGAAGGCCGCCGACAGGTCGAGCGGGAGCGTCAGCGCCACGTCGTCCTTGGCGCAACTGGGCAGGTTGGTGAAGTAGACGGCGGGGTTGTGCCGGGCGGCGTAGTCGCCACTGGTGACGCGGTCGCAGGCCGCGGGCATCGACTCGGCGTAGGTGCGCCAGTCGCCGCGCAGCTGGGAGAAGAGGCTGGCGACGCGCAGGGGGTGGACGCTCGGCTCGCCGTCGTCGGTGATGCCCTGCGTGGAACCGGTGGTGAGGGCGAGGTAGTTGGGCAGGCTCGGGTGCGAGACCGCCAGGTCGTCGGTGGCCAGGGCGCAGCGCCCGGCCAGCGAGTTCAGGTAGGGCGCCTGGGGCGAACCCACGACGGAGTAGCCGACGTTCTCGAGCACGATCCAGGCCACGCGGCTGACGTGGCTCGTCGTCGCCTCCCCGCAGGGCCCCCTCGCGGCGGTGGGGGTCGAAGCCGCGGTGGCGGGCACCGCCAGCGCGACGACGCTGACGATGACGAGGGGCACGATGCGACGTAGGTGAGGCACGCTGGCTCCCCTCAGGCGGCCGACCCCGGTGTTCGGAGGTACCGCGTCCACCCTAGGGTTTCTCGACTCGACTCGTCGGACGACTAGCGGAAGCTCTCTTGGATCTTGGCGAGCACCGCCGAGCCGGGGCAGAGCTTCTCGAAGGGGACCTTGGCCAGGGCGACGTCGGGGGTGTTGTTGAGCTCGTGAACCTCGATGGAGTCCTCGTTGAGGTAGAGCAGGCCCGTGGCCACCTCGCCGCGCTCGCGGTGCTCGCGGATGTAGTCCTCCACCTTCTGGCGGTCGCGCGGGTCGTAGCCCTCGGGCACCGAGCGAAAGCGCACCGTCGACCCGTCGTGCATGGTGATCTCCTTGGCGTCGTCCTTGGAGCGCGGCATCGCGATCTCCTGCTCCCAGGGGACGAAGTCGGTCTCGATCTCCTTGATCTCGTGCTCACGCATGAAGCGGTAGCTCTTGGTCGAGCCCTCGTGGTCGTTGAAGGTCACGCAGGGCGAGATGACGTCGATGATCGCGAGGCCCCGGTGGGCGACCCCGGCCTTGAGCAGGGGGATGAGCTGCGCCTTGTCGCCCGAGAAGCTGCGCGCCAGGAAGGTCGCACCCATCGAGAGGCCCAGCAGGATGGGGTCGATGGGGGCCACCACGTTGGCGACGCCCCGCTTGGAACGGCTGCCGATGTCGGCCGAGGCCGAGAACTGGCCCTTGGTGAGGCCGTAGACGCCGTTGTTCTCCAGGACGTAGAGCATGTTGACGTTGCGGCGCATGAGGTGCGCGAGGTGACCCATGCCGATGGACAGCGAGTCGCCGTCTCCCGAGATGCCGATCATCGTCAGTTCGCGGTTGGCGGCGTTGGCGCCGGTGGCGATCGGCGCCATGCGTCCGTGGGCGGAGTTGAAGCCGTGGGCCCCGCGCACGAAGTAGGTCGGGGTCTTGGACGAGCAGCCGATGCCCGAGAGCTTCACGATGTCGCGCGGCGGCATCGAGATCTCGAAGAACATCTGGGTGATCGCGGCCGTGACCGAGTCGTGGCCGCAGCCCGCGCACAGCGTGGACATCGCGCCCTCGTAGTCGCGCACGGTGAGGCCCAGCTCGTTCTTGGGCAGGACGGCCAGGGGGATGATCGGCTTGGTGGGTGATTTCATCGGCTCTTCTCCAAAGTCTCGGTGACCGAGGTCACCACCTGGTGGGCGCTGAGGGGGAAGCCCCCGTAGTAGAGGACGGGGTGCATCTTCTCGATGGCGACACCGGTCTCGATCGAGATCAGCGAGCGCAGCTGGCCGTCGCGGTTCTGCTCGATGACGAAGCAGTGCTCGTGCTCCTCGACGAAGCGGCGCACCTCCTCGACGAAGGGGAAGGCGCGCACGCGCATGAAGTCGGCGGCCACGCCCTGGTCACTCAGCAGGTCGGCGGCCTCGCGCACCGCGAGGTCGCAGCTGCCCAGCGTGATGAGGCCGACCGTCGCACCCTCGCGTCGAATGACCACCGGAGCGGGCACGTAGCTCGCCGCGGAGGCGTGCTTGTTCTTCAGGCGGTCGACGACCTCCTGGTACTCCGCGGGGATCTCGGTGTAGGTGCCGAACTTGTTGTGGCCCGAGCCCCGGATGAAGTAGGCGCCCTTCTCGTCCGAGCCGGGCACCGTGCGTGCGGCCACGAAGTTCTCGTCGGCGTTGGCGTAGCGGAAGAACTCGGCCATCTCGGCGAGGTCCTGGTCGTCGAGCACGGGCCCGCGGTCGGGCACGAAGTCGTCGTCCCAGGTGAGTTCGGGCACGACCCAGTCGTTCATGCCGATGTCGAGGTCCAGGAGAACGAAGACCGGGGTCTGGAAGCGCTCGGCGACGTCGAAGCTCTTGACCGCGAAGTCGAAGCACTCACCCGGGTTCGCCGGGAAGAGCAGGATGTGCTTGGTGTCGCCGTGGCTGGCGTAGGCGCACAGCAGGATGTCGGACTGCTGGGTGCGCGTGGGCATGCCCGTCGACGGGCCGGTGCGCTGCACGTCGAAGATGACCGCCGGGATCTCGGTGTAGTAGGCCAGACCGAGGAGTTCGCTCATCAGGGAGATCCCCGGGCCCGAGGTCGAGGTGAAGGTGCGCGCCCCGCTCCAGCCCGCCCCGAGCACCATGCCGATGGCGGCGATCTCGTCCTCGGCCTGCAGGATCAGGTAGTTGTTGCGGTAGGAGTCGGGGGCGCCGGGCACGGCGCCGTCGACCGGTTCGCGACGGAACTTCGCGCAGAAGGCGGCGAAGTTGTCCATCAGGGCGGTGGCCGGGGTGATGGGGTACCAGCCGGTGACCGTGGCGCCCGCGTACAGGCAGCCCAGGGCGCTGGCGGTGTTGCCGTCGATCAGGATCGAGTGGGTCGTCTCGTCCATGGGCGACACGTGGAACTCGAGGGGGCAGGTGAAGTGCTCCTGGGCGTAGTCGTAGCCGAGGCGAAGGGCCTTCTGGTTCGAGGCCAGGAGCTTCTCGTTGCGCGAGTAGGACTCGTCGAGCAGGGTCGCGATGACCTCGAGGTCGATGTCGAGCAGCGCGACCAGCACGCCGGCGTAGGCGATGTTCTTCATCAGCACGCGCTCGCGCGGGGAGGTGAAGTTGTCCAGGCACATCTTGGCGAGCGGGACGCCCAGGAAGGTCACGTCGTCGCGCAACATGTCCGGGTCGAGCGGCCAGGAGGAGTCGTAGAGCAGGTAGCCCCCCGGGGCCACGTCGGCGATGTCCTCGGCGTAGGTCTGGGAGTTCATCGCGACCATGAGGTTGTAGTCGAGGGCCCGCGCGGTGTAGCCGGACTTGTTGACGCGGATCTCGTACCAGGTCGGCAGGCCCTGGATGTTGGAGGGGAAGAGGTTCTTGCCCGAGACGGGGACCCCCATGCGGAAGATCGCCTGCATCAACAGCGAGTTGGCGCTGGCCGAGCCGGTGCCGTTCACGTTGGCCAGCTTCATGGCGAAGTCGTTGACCGCGGCGTGCACCGCTCGGGTCTCGTCGACGTTGGTGGTGGTCATCATCAGCTCCTCGTGAGCGTGTCGGATCGGGTCTTGCTCAGCAGGTCGAAGTCCGCGGCGTAGGGGATGTCGAGCTCGAACTTCTCCATGTCCCAGGCGGCGGTGGGGCAGCGCTGGGCGCACAGTCCGCAGTGGACGCAGACGTTCTCGTCCTTGACCATGACGCGCCCGGTCTGGGGCAGGGCCGCCGAGACGTAGATCGCCTGGTCGGGGTTGACCGAGGGCGCGTTGAGGCGCGAGCGCAGGTCCTCCTCGTCGCCGTTGGCGGTGATGGTCAGGCAGCGCACCGGGCAGATGTCGATGCAGGCGTCGCACTCGATGCACAGGTTGGCCTTGAAGGTCGTCTGCACGTCGCAGTTGAGGCAGCGTTGCACCTCGCGGGCGGTCTGCTCGGCGTCGAAGCCCAGTTCGACCTCCAGGTCGAGGGCGGCGAAGCGCTGGGTCAGCTCGACGTGGTGCATCTGCTGGCGCGGCGAGGGGTTGTAGTCGTTGTGGTAGCTCCACTGGGCCATGCCCATCTTCTGGCTCTCCAGGGTCATCGTGTCGGGGAGTCGGTCCGTGACGTCGCGGCCCTGGCAGAACTGGTGGATCGAGATGGCCGCCTGGTGGGCCTGGGCCACCGCCCAGATGATGTTCTTGGGGCCGAAGGCCGCGTCGCCGCCGAAGAAGACCTGGGGCAGCGTGGACTGCAGGGTCGTCTCGTCGAGCACGGGGGTCTCCCACTCGCCGAACTCGATGCCGAGGTCGCGTTCGACCCAGTCGAAGGCGTTCTCCTGGCCGATGGCCAGGATCACGTCGTCGCAGGCGATGGTCACGGTGTCGACCACCGTGGAGTGGCGAGCCCCCTCGTCCCACTCGACGATGTCGAACTCCATCCCCACGAGCTTGCCGTCCTCGATGACGAAGCGCTTGGGGGCGTGGTTCACCGTGATGTCGATGTCCTCCTCCTCGGCGTCCTCGAGCTCCCAGGGCGAGGCCTTGAAGAAGTCGCGGGGCCGGCGCGCCATGACGCGTACGTCGGTGCCGCCCAGGCGGCGCGAGGTGCGACAGCAGTCCATCGCGGTGTTGCCCACGCCGATGATCAGGACGCGCTCGCCGATGGACTCGATGTGTCCGAAGGCCACCGACTTGAGCCACTCGATGCCGATGTGGATCCGTCCCGTGGTGTCGTCGTGGCGTCCGGGCAGCTCGAGCTCCTTGCCCTTGGGCGCGCCCGCGCCGACGAAGACGGCGTCGAAGCCCTGGGCCAGCAGCTCGCGCATGGACTCGACCGGTGAGTTGTAGTGGATGGTGGCGCCCATGTCGATGATGCACTGGGTCTCGAAGTCGAGCACCTCGCCCGGCAGGCGGAACTCCGGGATGTTGACCCGCATCAGTCCACCGGCGCGGTCGTACTTCTCGAAGATCGTCACGTCGTAGCCGAGGGGCAGGAGGTCGTTGGCCACGGCCAGCGAGGCGGGCCCCGCGCCCACGAGCGCCACCCGCTTGCCGTTCTTGGTCTCGGGCGCCGTCGGCAGGCGGTCGGTCACGTCGCCGCTCAAGTCGGCGGCGACGCGCTTGAGCCGGCAGATCGCGACGGGGGTCCCGTCGACGCGGTTGCGCCGGCAGGCGGGTTCGCAGGGTCGGTCACAGACCCGTCCCAAGATGCCCGGGAAGACGTTGGCGCTGCGGTTGAGCAGGTAGGCGTCGTCGAAGCGACCCTGGGCGATGAGCCGGATGTAACCGGGCACATCGGTGTGCGCGGGGCAGGCCCACTGACAGTCAACTACCTGGTGAAAATAGTTGGGATCCCGATCATTCGTTGGTTCCACCGAACGTCCTCCCTGAAAAATGTCGACACTGGTCCGCATCCACTCGGTGGACGATCGAACATCAGTCACCTTATATCCGGGGCGTGCGCCAACCCGGCGAAGACGGCGATCGGCGCTAGGTACCAAGGTCACCTCTCGCCGCGGCGGCCGGCCACCGCGAAGCGCGTCGAGGTCGCGTGGCGCCCCGTACGAGGGTGAGCCGCCCCGAGCGGTGCCACGACCCGCCCACCCGCCGTCTACGATGACCTCGCAGACGTGCGCCGCGTCTGGGTAGAGCGCGGAGGGGCCATGGACGTCGTCGCATCCGTCGGTGGGGCGCTGCTGGTCGTCTTGACCTTGATGGGGATCTTGTTCGTCCTCGTCCTGCCGCGCCAACCCATGGGGATCGAACGCGTCACGCTCCTCGTGAACCGCAGCGTGCGACTCGTGTTCGTCGGGCTCTCGCGCCTGGCCAAGAAGTACGAGACCAAGGACGCGATCCTCGCGCCCATCGCACCGGTCGCCCTGGTGGCCCAGATCCTCTCCTGGGCGCTCTCCCTGGTGCTGGGCTTCGGCCTGATGCTGGTGCCCACCACCCACTCCTTCGCGCGCGGCCTGGAGCAGGCCCTGACCGCGCTGTTCACCGTGGGCTCCGTCCACGCCGGCGGCCCGGCCAACGCGGGACTCGACATCTGGGCCGGCGCCACCTGGGTGATCGTGGTGGCCCTGCAGATCGCCTACCTGCCCACGCTCTACGGCGCCTTCAGCCGCC
Source organism: uncultured Actinomycetes bacterium (assembly GCA_903860745.1). Taxonomy (GTDB): domain Bacteria; phylum Actinomycetota; class Acidimicrobiia; order Acidimicrobiales; family RAAP-2; genus RAAP-2. The sequence continues at coordinate 90,181 of CAIORQ010000092.1, forward strand.
GCGAGGCCCTGGTCGCGATGCTCGAAGGGCGTGCCGGCGCCCCCGCCTGGGGGCCCGAACTCCTGGCGCGACACCAGCTCGTCGGCATCACCGACACCCTGGCCGACCTCTACAAGGACTGGGAGCTCTGGTCGGCCGACGTGGCCGAGAGCCACAGCACCTACCCGATCCTGCTGCTCTTTCGCTCGCCCGAGCCCTGGCTGTCGTGGATGATCGGCCTCCTGGCCGTGCTCGACGCCGCCGCCATGCAGCTCGCGCTCTCGCCATCGAGCGCCCCTTCGCAGGCGCGACTGTGTCTGCGCATGGGATTCACGCTGACCAATCGCATCGCCACCTCCCTGGGCTGGCAGGTGAATCCGGACCCCGCACCCGAGTCGCCGATCCAGTTGAGCTTCGAGGAGTTCGCCCAGAGCGTCGAGATGCTGCGCGGGGTGGGCTTCCCCCTCGAGCGCAGCGCCGAGGAGGCCTGGCCCGACTTCCACGGCTGGCGGGTCAACTACGAGGAGTCGATGTACCACCTGACCGATCGGCTCATCGCCCCGCCGGCCAAGTGGTCGGGACCTCGTCGACACCTGCACGAGGCCTCGGTGGAGCCGCATCGTCCGCCGCACCGTCGGCCCCAGGGTCGGTGAAGCCGTCGACGAGGCCGGTCGGCCCGACCGCGCAGACCTCGCGTGACGTCAGCGCGTGAGCATCTCGGTGAGCACCGTCACGGTGTTCCAGTTGCGGATGGTCGCCTCCTTCACGAGGGCGAGGCGCGGGACCATGGTCGAGCGACCCATGCCCGCGGGCAGGTGCAGGTAGACCTCACGACCTCGGGTGACGAACTGCTCGGGTTCCCAGCGGGCGGGGTCGAGGGAGGCGAGCAGGGCCGCGTCGGGCTCGTGCTGGCGAAAGGCCACGTGCAGCGTGGTCGGAGGGGCCTCGGGGAAGGGGTTGGAGACCACCACCGTGGCCATCTCGCGCGCACTGCGCACGAGGACCGCGACGTCGAAACCCGCGTGCTCGGCGATGGCGGCGCGCACCATCGAGGCGACGTCGTGGTCCGGGTCGTGGTCGAGGACCACGTTGCCGCTTTGGATATAGGTGGTCACCGAGGTGAAGCCGGCGTCGCCGAGCCAGCTCGCCAGGTCCTTCATCGCCACCTTGTGGTGGCCGCCGACGTTGACGCCACGCAGGAGGGCGAGCGACCTCACGGCCGTGCCCCACGGGGCCGACGGCCCCCGCGTCGTCGGATCGTCGTGGTAGTCATGGGCCTCCTCCTGGTGAGTGGCCACACTGTAGGACAGGGCGGCGACATCGGGCCACGTGGTGGCTAGTGTCGGCGAGGTGAGTACTCCCGTCATCTTGATACCCGGCTTCTGGCTGAACGCCGCGTCCTGGGACGAGGTCGCTGCCGCCCTGCGCACCCGGGGCTACCCGGTCAGCGCGCTCACCCTCCCGGGCATGGCCTCGGTGCGCGAGGACCGTAGCGGCATCACGCTGCGCGACCACGTCGACGCGGTGGTCGCGGCGGTGGACGCCGCGGGCGGGCCGGTGGTCCTGGTGGGCCACTCGGCCGGGGGTGCGCTCTCGCACGCCGCGGCCGACGCGCGCCCCGAGAAGGTGCGTGGCGTCATCTACGTCGATTCGCTCCCACTCGGTGACGGAGAGTGCGTCAACGCCGAGTTGCCCGAGGTCGACGGTGAGATACCCCTGCCCGACTGGTCGGTCTTCTCCGAGGAGGACCTGGTCGACCTGGACGAGGGGCTGAGGGCCTCGTTCCGCGAGCGAGCCGTCCCGGTGCCCGTCGCGGTGGCCCGCGACCCGCAGCGACTGAGCGACCCGCGTCGCTACCACGTGCCCTCGGTGGCGATCGCCTGCGAGTACCCGAGCGCGCAGATCAAGGAGCTGATGGCCCAGGGCCACCCCTGGACCGCCGAGGTCGCCGCCATGACCGACCTGGACTTCGTCGACCTGCCCACCGGGCACTGGCCGCAGTTCACCCGGCCCGGGGACCTCGTCGACGTCATCGCCACGGTGCTCGGCGACTGGGCGGCGACGTGAACGACTACGTCGGGCTCAACCGGGCCAACTGGGACAGTCGGGTCCCCGCCCATCTGGAGGGCTACGGCGTCGAGTCCTTCGTCCGCGACCCCGACCACCTCTCGGAGGTGGTGCGCTTCGACCTCGAGCGCCTCGGTGAGGTCGGTGGTCTCGACGTCGTGCACCTGCAGTGCCACATCGGCACCGACACGATCTCCCTGGCGCGCCTCGGGGCGCGTCGCGTGACCGGGCTGGACTTCTCGCCCGCGGCGATCGACGCCGCGCGGCGCCTGAGCCGCGAGGCCGGTGCCGACATCGACTTCGTCGAGGCCGAGGTCTACGACGCGCTCGACGCGCTCGGTCGCGAGCGCTTCGACCTGGTGTACACCGGTATCGGCGCCCTGTGCTGGTTGCCCGACATCCGTCGTTGGGCCGAGGTGGTGGCGGGACTGTTGCGTCCCGGAGGACGTCTGTTCATCCGCGACGGTCATCCGATGCTGGGCACCATGAGCGACCCCCGGCCCGACGGTCTCTTGGTGGTGGAGTACCCCTACTTCGAGGACGAGGGCGTGGAGTTCTTCGATGAGTTCAGCTACGTCGAGCACGCCGAGCCCCTCTCGTCACCGGGGTGCGTCTGCTTCAACCACGGCCTGGGCGAGATCGTCACCGCGGTGCTCGAGGCGGGGCTCGTGCTGAGCGCTCTCGTCGAGCACACCAGCGCGCCCTGGAACCCGCTGGGCGAGGCGACGACCGCGGACGAGCGCGGCGAGTTCTCCCTGCGTGAAGGACCCGAGCGGTTGCCCTTCACCTTCACCCTCCAGGCCAACAAGCCCGCGTGAGGGCGCCCTCGTGACCCTTCGACGGCGCGCTCACGGGTAGCGTTGGTGGTCCTACGGACCACAAGAGGGAAGACGTCATGCATCCATCGGGTGAACAGATCACCATCACTTTCGCCGACCAGCGGGCGGTGCTCACCCAGGTCGGGGGAGCCCTGCGGGTCTACGAGGCGGTCGGCGTACCGGTGGTCGAGGGCTGGGAGCCCGAGGAGATGCCCGATTCCTGCCGGGGACAGGTCTGCTACCCGTGGATCAACCGCACCACGTCGGGGGAGTGGTCGTTCTCGGGACGCAGCGCGCACGTCGGCGCCGACAACGTCGACAAGCGCACCTTGAACCACGGGGTGGTCCGCTGGCGCCCCTTCGACATCGACGAGGTGTCGTCGGACGCGTGCACCGTGTCGATCGTGTTGAACCCGGTGCCCGAACACCCCTTCTGGTCGAAGCTCACCGTGGGCTACCGGTTGAGCGACGCCGGCTTGACGGTGACCTCGACGGTGGAGAACCTCGACGAGGTGGCCGTCCCCTTCACCCTGGGTTTCCACCCCTACTTCGCCGTGACCACCCCGACCATCGACGGTGCGCGCCTCACCGTGCCGGCCGAGACGTACCTGGCGGTCGACGACCGGCTCATCCCCACCGGACAGGACGTCGCCGTCGCCGGCACGACCATGGACTTTCGCGAGGCCGCGCTGGTCGACGCGGTGGTCTTCGACGTGACCTTCGCCGACCTCCGGCGCGACGAGGACGGCCTGTTCCGCTGCCGCGTCGTCGACGCCAACGGCGGCGAGGTCGTGTACTGGCAGGACGAGTCCTTCCCCTACTTCCAGGTCTTCAGTGGCGACACCCTGCGCGAGTCCAGGCGCCGCACCTCGATCGCCCTCGAGCCGATGACCGCACCCGCCGACGCGCTGCGCAGCGGCCGCGGACGCCTCAGCATCGAGCCTGGCGCCTCGTGGTCGGCCGCCTGGGGGGTGCGCCGCCTACGCTAGAGCCCCGCGGGCCCGGCGCGCGGCTGGGTCCTCGCGTCGACTGGGCCACCAGAAGCGGTCACCCGTCCACAGCGCGAGGGCCGGTACCAGCACGGTGCGCACCAGCAGGGTGTCCAAGAGCACCCCGACGCAGACGATGATGCCGATCTGGGTGAGCTGGATGAGGGGCAGGACGCCCAGCACGGCGAAGACCGAGGCCAGCAAGATGCCGGCGGAGGTGATCACGCCGCCGGTGGAGCGCAGCGCCTCGAGCATGCCGGCGGCGGTGCCGCGCACCAGGGACTCCTCCTTGGCGCGCGAGGTGAGGAAGATGTTGTAGTCAACGCCCAGGGCCACCAGGAAGAGGAAGCCGTAGAAGGCGGTTCCCGTGCCCAGCGCGGGGAAGTGCGAGACGTGCTGGAAGACGGTCCAGCTGATCCCCAGGGCCGCGAAGAACGAGAGCGCCACCGTGGCGAGCAGCAGGAGCGGCGCCACGAGGGACCGCAGCAGCCCCATCAGCACGAGCATCACGACGAGCAAGATGAGCGGCACGAGGAGCCAGGTGTCGTTGTCGGTCGCCCGGGAGGCGTCGAGGGAGACCGCCACGTCCCCACCCACCACCGCCTGGGCGCCGGGGACGCGCGCGACCGTGGCGCGCAGGGCGTCGATGGTGGTGAAGGAGGCGGCCGTGCCGGGGGAGGCGTTCAAGGTGGCGTCGAGTTCGCTCCAGGACGCGTCGTGCGCTCCGGCGCTCACCGCGCTCACCCCGGGGACCGCTCGCGCCGCGGCCTCAGTCGCGCCGAGCCGGCTGGTTCGCGTCATGATGAAGGCCGGGTCCGAACTGCCCGCGGGGAAGGCACTGGCGAGCACGCGTTGGCCGACGACGCTCTCGGGCGTCGCGGTGAACTGCTGGGTGGTCGACAAGCCCTGCTTGATCCCGACGCCCAGGGTGGCCAGCGCGATCAGCACGAGGACGGACGCGACCGCGACCACCCTGGTGCGCCGTTGGACGAAGGCCCCCACGCGGGTGAAGAGTCGTCCGTCACCGTGGCGCGTCTCGCCGACGCGTGGCACGAGCGGCCAGAAGATCCCGCGCCCGCACAGCAGCAGCGCGGCGGGCAGCACCCCGAGGACGAAGACCATGGCGACGACGATTCCGAGGGCGCCGGCGAAGCCCAGGGCGCGGGTGGAGGCCATCGAGGCGAGTGACAGCAGCACCAGCGACACGGTGACCGTGGCGCCCGAGGCGAGCACCGCCTCCGCGGTGCGCGACACGGCGACACGCATCGCCACGAAGCGGTCCGCCTCGTGGCGCAACTGGTCGCGGTAGCGCGCGATGAGCAAGAGGGCGTAGTCGGTGCCGGCGCCGAAGACCAGCACCTCGGCGATCCCCGTCGACGAGCCGTCGAGGCGCACGCCCAGGTGCGGGGCCAGGTGTCCCGCGAGCTGACCCGACACCTGGTCGGCCAGGCCCACGACGGCCAGCGGGATCAGCCACAGCAGGGGTGAACGGTAGGTGGCGATCAACAAGAGCGCCACCACGAGGACGGTGGCGAGCAGCAGGGTGGTGTTGGCGCCGTTGAAGACCTGGCCGAGGTCAGTCGTGAAGGCGGGCGCGCCCGTCACGTAGGACGCCACTCCCGAGGGCCGTACGGCGTCGAGCTCCTTGCGCAACGCGAGGACGCGAGTGGAGACCGCGGTGCTCGAGGGCTGCGTCGGCACGGCGAGGGAGAAGAAGGCGACGTCGCGCGAGGGGCTGATGACGAGGGGGCCGAGGAGCGACGCCGCGCGGCGAGGAGCGGCGTCGCTCACCGCGGTGACGAGGCGTGGCGCGATCGCCTCGAGCGAGGACAGCTCGGCGCCCGTCAGAGGTGCGTGGTCGCGGCGTTCGAAGACGATGATGGCCGGCTGCGACAGGGCCTGGGGCAGGGTCTGTTGGATCCGGTTGGCGATCCAGGACTGGGTGGAGTGGGGGAGCCCGTCCACCGCCCCGGGCTCGGTGCTCGAGACGACGCCCAGGGACATCGCCCCTCCGACGATCACGAGGAAGAGAAGGACGAAGGCCAGGGCCCCACGGACCCGCGCGGGGGTCGGGACGAAGCGTCGGGCATCGGTGGTCATGAGAACTCCTAGATTATCTAACTATTAGATACTATAGTTAGATAATCTAGTTATAAAACGGTAGACTGGGTGCGATGAGCGAACGCCCCGCACCCGAGGTCCGACCGGTCACCGCGCTCGTGCGCCGCGTCCTGCAACTGACCGAACGGGCCGACTTCGAGATGGCCGAGGCTCTTGGGTTGAGCCGCGGCGACTTCAACGCGATGTCGCACCTCATGGGTTCGAAGACCATGGGGCCCGGCGAGCTCGCGCACCGCCTGCACATGTCCTCCGCCTCGGCGACCGTGTTGGTGGACCGTCTCGAGTCCATGGGACACGTGGTGCGCCAACCCGACCCCGTGGACCGCCGGCGTCTGGTGGTGGAACCGACTCCCGCGGCCCAGCGCAGCGCCTGGGCCGTGCTGATGCCGCTGATCTCGGCGGTGGACGCCGCCCTCGACGGGGTGAGTGCCAGGGACCAGAAGGTGATCGAGGCCTACCTCGAAAGGGTGGTCGCCGCCTACGAGACCTATCTCGAGGGTCTCGAGCACCGCGCCCGGTGACGGGTTCGCCCTCCCGGGAACGAGGCGTTCCCCGGAGGGCTTTCTCGGCTCGAACGACGAGCGGGTGGTGTACCCGCCGTCGACGACGCCCTGGGAGCCGGTGATGAAGGACGCGTCATCCGACACGAGGAACAACACGTCCGTCGCCACCTCCTCGGAGCTTCCTCGGCGATCGATCGGGTGCAGGGAGACGAGTCCGTCGTGCGTCTCCTGGGGGATCCCCGCGATGGTGACGTCGGTCAAGACGTCTAAGGGTCCGCCGGTACCGTCGTTGTTGAATGCCGGGCGCAGGGCGCCGCAGGTGTTCACCGCGGCGTCAACGGCGTCCTTCACGTCCGGGGCCCGCCACGACGCGTGACGGCACTCAGCCCTCGGCCGATTCGATCCACCGAGCGACGCAGTCGGCCACCTCGTCCCAACCGGGCTGGCCGCAGATGTAGTGCGTGCGTCCGGCGAAGACCTGCAGGTCCACGCGACTCGCGGAGTCCCGGTAGAGGTGGGCGTTCTTGGTGTTGAGCGACGCGGGGATGATGTGGTCCTGCTCACCCGCGACGAACAGCAGAGGGCGGTGGGGCGCCGTGAAGTCGATCCTCTCGCGCGACTTCGTGCTCGAGCGCGGGAGCGTTCGACTCTCGGGGACCACGAACTGCTCGTACTCGTCCCTGGTCTGCGCCATCGTCATCGTGTTGCAGAAGGCGTAGTGGAACCACTCGACGCTCGGCAGTAGGGGCCGGTCACCCTTGAGGGGGTTGATGACCGGGAGGTTCGCCCGCAGGAAGCTCCATTCGAAGCTGAACAACCCGGCCGGCGGCGCGCTGTCGATGCAGACGCCCATCGCGCCGACGTCCAGGGAGATGAGCTTCTGCACGACGAGTCCACCCATGGAGTGGCCGATCAGGATGGGCCGCGACGGCAGCGACTCGATGACGCTGCGCAGATCCTCCACGACCTCGTGGAAACTCAGCGTCGTGAGCCGCGGATCGATGTGGGCGCGCAAGTCCGCGGGTGCGCCCTCGTGGCCGGGGTAGGCCGGGGCGTGACAGGTGTAGCCCCGGGCGCTGAAGTGGCGCATCCACTGGTCCCAACTCGCGGGGTTCATGAACATCCCGTGGATGAAGACGATGTGCTTCGTTGTCGCGGGCGAATCCATCTGAGCCCCCCTACATGGTCCAACACGATGTTGCGTCTGATATCGACCCTATCGGGCGACCTGGCCCCGGCCGCGGCGGCGACGTCGAGATTGCCGGGCTCGGTGACGACCCGATGGTGCCGGGCGTTTCGCTCTCTGTCCGGGCGTTTCGGATGTCGCGACCGGGGCGGTGCGCGCTGGTCGGGCCGGCTTCGCAAGTGTGATTGGATGGCTGCGGTGCCGGTCGAACGCCGATCAGCGCGAAGGTCGGGCGCCGACAACCACAATGAGAGAGAGTTGAAATGAGAGTCCTGGTCATCGGAGCGGGGGGAGTGGGCACCGCAATCGCCCGCACCGCTTCGAAGTGGAACCTGTTTGAGTACGTCGCAGTCGCGGACTACGACGAGGCCAAGGCGCACCGCGCCGTCGAGGGGGCGGGTGAGCGGTTCGCCGCGTTCCGTCTCGACGGCCGCGACGAGGCGGCCATCGTCGAACTGATTCGCCACGAGAGGGTCGACGCGGTGGTCAACGCGCTGGACCCCCGCTTCGTGATGTCGGTGTTCAACGCCTGTTTCGAGGCGGGCGTGACCTACCTCGACATGGCCATGTCATTGTCGCATCCGCACCCGACGGAGCCCTACCGCCTGCCCGGCGTGAAGTTGGGCGACGAGCAGTTCGCGGCGTCCGAGCAGTGGAGGGAGCGCGGCCTGCTGGCCCTGTGCGGCATCGGGGTCGAGCCCGGTCTCTCGGACATCTTCGCGCGCTATGCCGCCGACAGGCTCTTCTCGTCCATCGACGAGGTCGGCGTGCGCGACGGAGCGAACCTGGCGGTCGCCGGCTACGACTTCGCGCCCTCCTTCTCCATCTGGACGACGATCGAGGAGTGCCTCAATCCGCCCGTCATCTGGGAGAAGGGCAAGGAGTGGTTCACCACCGCCCCCTTCAGCGAGCCCGAGGTCTTCAACTTCCCCGAGGGCATCGGCCCCGTCGAGTGCGTGAACGTCGAGCACGAGGAGGTCCTGCTGATTCCCCGTTGGGTGGACGCCCAGCGCGTGACCTTCAAGTACGGACTGGGCGAGGAGTTCATCCAGGTCCTCTCGGTGCTGCACAAGCTCGGACTCGACTCCACCACGCCGGTGCGCGTGGGCGGCCTCGAGGTGTCACCGAGGGACGTGGTCGCGGCCTGCCTGCCCGACCCGGCCCAGCTCGGTGACAAGATGTCGGGGCTCACCTGTGCGGGGACCTGGGTCACCGGCGTCGGGATCGACGGGCGACCGCGCGAGGTCTACCTCTACCACGTCGCCGACAACGCCCGGACCATGTCGGAGTTTGGGTCGCAGTCGGTCGTCTGGCAGACCGCGATGAATCCGGTCATCGCGCTCGAGCTCCTCGAGTCGGGGGCGTGGAGCGGGGCGGGCGTGTTGGGCCCGGAGGCCCTGGCGCCCGAACCCTTCCTCGAGCTCCTCAACGCCCACGGCTCGCCGTGGGGCATGGAGGAGCGCACTCCGGCGTCGGCCTGAGAAGCTTCGTCGCCGTCTCGAGAGTGGGGCCCGACCGGGTGATCGGCCGGGCCCCACTGCGACGACTGGCGGCCGGCGGAGCCCACTCGCGCCAAAGACCTGATGGGTCCATGGACCCCACGGGAAGACTTCCCGTGGACGAGGCGTGGTGCTAGACGTGAAGGAGTTGCGACTCGGGACCGACCGCAGGTGAAGGGAAGTGGGTGACTGACGTCCACGTTGACACCACGCAGGCTGTAGAGATCGCCCCACGCGTCTGGTGGGTCGGGTCCATGATCCCCGACGACAACTTCCAGTGTCACGTCTACCTCATCGAGCAGGGTGACCAGTCGGTGCTCGTCGATCCGGGTTCGGCGCTCATCGTCGACGAGATCATCCGCAAGGTCGATGACGTGGTCGGACTGCGCAACGTACGTTGGCTCGTCTGTTCGCACGCCGACCCCGATATCCTGGGCGCCCTCCCCGCGATGGTGGCGCACGGTCTGCACCCCGAGGTCCAGATCGTCACGCACTGGCGCGACGAGGCGCTGATCGTGCACACCGGCACGCCCCTTCCCTTCTGGCGGATCGAGGAGCACGGGTGGCGCCTCGAGCTCGCGGATCGGACGCTGCAGTTCGTGTTCATCCCCTACCTGCACTTCGCCGGGGCCTTCGGCACCTTCGATCCGGTCTCGGGCACCCTGTTCTCGTCGGACCTCTTCGGAGGCTTCACGGACGATTCCCAGCTCTACGCATCCTCGGTCGCCTACTTCGACGCGATCCGCGCCTTCCACGAGCACTACATGCCCAATCGCGAGATCCTCCAGCACGCAATCCAGGAATTGCGCGAGCTGCCCATCGAACTCGTCGCCCCCCAACATGGTCAGGTGATCCCTGGCCCCCTCGTCGAACCCATCATGACGTTGCTCGAGAAGCTCGAGTGTGGCATCTACCTGATGGCCCGCGAGGACCCGGGCCTCGCCTTCCTCCTCGACGCGAACCGGACGATCCACGGGGTGATCGACGCCATGGTGCGCAAGGAGCGTTTCGCGGTCGTGGCGAGCTCCCTCGCGCACTTCGCGCTCCAGACCCTGGGCGTCGAGAAGCTCGAACTGTGGTCGGGGCGCGAGGGGCTACTGCTGCGCTTCGACGAGGGGAACGACTTCTCGGGCCAGACGGCGGTGGCCCCGGCCGACGTCCAGGCCGTGCTCCACGGCGGCAGTGAGGTGTCCGGGCGGCGGACGATCATGGCGCTCGATTCCTCGGTGTCGCACGAGGTGGTCGGCGCGATCGTGCTGGACTTCGCCCACGCGCAGCCCCTGGACAAGTCCAAGAGGGCCGTCCTGATCCAGATCCTCGGACTGGTCGAGGTAGCGCTGGAACGTGAGGTGCTGCTGCGCTCTTCGGACATCGAGAGGAGCGCCTGGAAGACGAGGGCGCTGCACGACGCCCTCACCGGTCTGTACAACCGTCGTTCCCTGGACGACTCGTTGAACTCGCTCCTGGCACGCGACGACCGCAAGGCCTCGTCCACGCTGGCCGCGGTGATGTTCGACGTGGACTTCTTCAAGAGGGTGAACGACAGTTTCGGCCATCCGACGGGCGACCGCGTGCTCAAGGCGGTGGCTCAGGCCATCGCCGCCAACATCCGTCCCGACGACCTGGCGTTCCGCTTCGGCGGCGAGGAGTTCCTCGTCCTCTTCGCCGACGTCGACGCGACCACGGTGGTGGCGATCGCCGAGCGCATCCGTGCGATCGTCGCGCACTCCGAGGCCGACGCCCCGTCGGTCACCCTGAGCGCGGGGATCGCCTTTCGACGTGTGGGCGAGAGCGCCGAGTCGCTCGTCGACCGAGCCGACGGGGCCCTGTACGCGGCCAAGTCGGATGGTCGGGACCAGGTGAGGGTCGCGGACTG
>CAIORQ010000093.1 GCA_903860745.1 uncultured Actinomycetes bacterium
AATGTCCATAGGTCGGGCATGTGTAGACCGCCATTGAACGTTTGGTGTGCTGCCTGGTAGTCGCTCTTAATAAGAATCGCATTGGGTTCGATGCGAAGAGCAACTCTCTCCCAGTTGGCGGCAGCGACAAAGTTGCAGTCTGAGTAGCTGCACACAGACGAGTAGTTCACAAAGTGAAGATTGGCATTCTTGATATCGCAAGAGCGACTCTCGGTGCAATGCTTCAGTCCAGGTACTGCATGGGAAGCCACTAGTGAAGCATCCGTTGAAGCAAATGACGCATTCGGAAGCGAGAGAATCCCCACCGAAGTAGTGATGGTCAAAATGACTATCCTGCAAAGAGTCAATCTCGGCTTCATTGACTACAACTTATGACATGTCACGGGGTCGCGTCCAGTCCCCGGTGTAAAAGTGAAACGGGCGTAGGTTCCTTTCAAGCCAGATAAGCAACGAAAGGAAACCCACACCCGTGACCAAACGAGTATCCCCCATCGAGCGCGTCCGCGCTGAGATTGACCAACTATTTTCATCCGACCAGGACCTCGGTGACGTCCTCGAGCAGGTGGCCCGCCTCGGGCTGCGCCTGCTCTTGCAGAGTGCCCTTGACGCCGAGATCACCGAGTTCTTGGGCCGCGAGCGCTACCAGCGCGGCGAGCGAGGCCGAGAGGGCTCGCGCAACGGCTACTGCCCGGTGACCCTGAAGACGACTGCCGGCGCGGTCACCCTGGAGCGACCGAAACTGCGCGGCACCGACGAGGCCTTCGCCTCGCGCCTGCTCGGGGTGGGGGCTTGTCGCACCAACGCCCTCGAGTCACTCGTCATCGCCGGCTTCGTGCGGGGCCTGTCGGTGCGTGACGTGGAGGCCACCCTCGCCGACGCCCTGGGCGCGGAGGCCACCTTGTCCAAGTCCACCGTGAGTCGGGTCTGTGAGGCCATCAAGGGAGAGTTCGCTGGCTGGCAGACTCGCGACCTGTCGAAGGTCACCCTCGACTACCTGTTCCTCGACGGCAGTCACTTCAAGTTCCACGCCGGCAACGCCAGTGAGCCGGTGCTCGCCGCCTGGGGGATCACCACCGACGGAAAGCCCGTCCTCGTTGGCTTGGCGCCTGGTGAGAGCGAGAGCTTTGACGCCTGGGCCGGGTTCTTGCGTGATCTCACCTCGCGTGGGATGACCCCGCCGCTACTCGTGATCTCCGACGGAGCCCCGGGGTTGATCGGGGCCTGTGAGGTGGTGCTCGCCCAATCGCTTCGTCAAAGGTGCCTCATCCACCGGTGCCGCAACATCCTCGCCAAGGTGCCCAAGTCGGCCCAGGGCGAGGTGAAGGCGGCGTTCTGGAAGCTCTTTGACGACGTCAAGTCCGAGCCCGGCCAGAAGGCCGTCGACGAGGTGCGCCACCGCATCGACGCCTTCGCCGAACACTACCAACGGCTCTACCCCGCGGCGGTCACGTGCCTGCTCAGTGACGTCGAGTCCCTGACGGCCTACCTGCGCTTCCCGAGTGAGCACCACAAGCGGATCCGCCACTCAAATTTCATCGAGCGCACCTTCGGCGAAACCCGACGCCGGGTGAAGGTCATCGGTCGACTCCCGGGCGAGCGCAGCTGTCTGTCGCTGCTCTGGGCGGTATTCGACCGCGCGTCGAAGAATTGGCACGGTGATTCGGCCTGGGTTTAGTGGAGACTCTTCCGCTTCACTCCATCACGCCGCGTTGACCTGATTCTTGTCAGCGTAGTTGGCCTCGAACTCTGACGGGGAGAGGTCGCCGAGCTCTGTGTGGATGCGCTCTTCATTGAACCAGTGGATCCATTTGGAGATGGCCAGTTCCAGGTCATCGAGCCCCTTCCAGTGGCCACCCACCTCGGACAGGACCGCGGGGTTGCGAAACAGTTCAGTCTTGAAGAGTGCGAACATGCACTCGGCGAGGGCATTATCGAACGAATCACCAACGGTGCCAATCGACGGTTTCGCGCCGATCTCTTCGAGTCGGTCGGTGTAGGCAATGGACGTGTATTGACTTCCGGCGTCTGAGTGGCAGCGCAATTGCTCGATGGAAATGTGACGCCTCGTCCAGGCCGCCATGTTGAGGGCGTCAACCACGAGGTGGGCGCTCATCGATCGTGACGCCTTCCACCCGACGATCTTGCGACCAAAGACGTCGGTGACGAAGGCGACGTAGACAATGCCACTCCAGGTGGAGCAGTAGGTGAAGTC
>CAIORQ010000094.1 GCA_903860745.1 uncultured Actinomycetes bacterium
CATTCTGCGGGTGCTCCCCGGTAACGCCGTCTCGGCGTCGTTGGGCACCAACGAGGGTCTGCTCACCAAGGCCCAGATCGCGGCGTTGAACCAGTACTACGGCGTTGGCCAGCCCGCCCTCCAGCAGTACTTCTCGTGGCTCCACGCCGTCCTCAGCGGCAACCTCGGTGTCTCGCTCACCTATCGCCAGCCGGTCAGCTACATGTTGGGCAACACCCTGCCCATCACGCTGGAGCTGTCGTTCTTCGCCATCGTCCTCGGTATCGTCATCGGGGCCGGACTGGGCCTGTGGAGCGGACTGCACCCGGGCGGGTGGCAAGACTCCCTGGGCCAGGGCGTGTCGGTGCTCGGGCTCTCGGTGCCCGCGCTGGTCATCGGAGAGGTGCTCGTCACGTGGTTCTCGCGGGAGTTCCACTACTTCCCGTCCTCGGCGAACTCCGTGGGATTCTTCACGAACCCCTGGGTCAACTTCCAACAGATCATCTTCCCAGCCTTCGTGCTCTCCCTCGGCATCGCCGCGGCCATCTTGCGCACCACCCGCGGTGCCGTCCTCGAGGTCACCAGCCTCAACTTCGCGCGCACGGCGCTGGGTAAGGGCGTGACGCGGCGTTCCTTCGTGTGGCGTCACATCTTCCTCAACTCCTTGACCGCGGTGGTCACCATGTCGGGCATCCAACTGGGGTACCTGCTCGGCGGCACGGTGATCGTCGAGAACATCTACGTCCTCAACGGCATGGGGCGCCTCATGATCACCTCCATCCTCAACAAGGACTACCCCGTCGTGCAGAGCGTGACGCTCGTCTTCGCCGCAGGCTTCGTCATCGTCAATATGTTGGTTGACGTGCTCAACGCGATCATCGATCCGCGAATCAGGAAGCGCGGCTGATGCCGGCGAACCCGCAGACCTCGGTGACGACGTCGCTCATCGACGAGGACGTGGTTCGTCACCGCGGCTGGTTCGGGGCGCTGTGGCGCAGCGGCAGCGGCCGCGCCGGCATCATCATCGTCACCATCACCGTGCTGGCCGGGCTCGCGGGAATCTGGGGCTTCACCCCCTACGCGCCCGACGGCCAGGACCCCTCGACCGTCTTGAAGGGCATCTCCTTCTCCCACGTCATGGGCACCGACCAGTTCGGACGTGACGTCTTCTCCGGGGTCCTCCAGGGGGTGGGGGTATCGCTGGAGATCGCCCTGCTCACCATGTTGATCGCCGGGGTCATCGGGACCATCGGCGGCATCGTCGCGGGCTTTCTCGGCAAGTGGACCTCGGCGGTCATCATGCGCTTCACCGACATGATGTTCGCCATTCCGGCGGTGCTCTTCTCCCTGGCGATCGTCACGGCCCTGGGCCAGGGCATCGTCGACACCTCGATCGCCATCGGCGTGGGATGGATCCCCATCTACGTGCGCGTGGTGCGTACGCCGGTCCTGGCCCTTCGCGAGTCGGACTTCGTGCGCGCCGGTCGGGTCCTCGGCTTCTCGCGCTTTCGGCTCCTGTGGCGACACATCCTGCCCAACATCGCGGGCGTGATCGCCGTGCAGACCAGCCTCACCCTGGCCTGGGCGATCCTGGCCGAGGCCGGACTGAGCTACCTCGGACTGGGCCCGCCTCCCCCGACCCTCTCCCTGGGCGACATGGTGAACAACGCGAGTGCCACGGCGGGCGTGGCGTGGTGGACGCTGGCCGGCCCGTCGCTGGCCATCGTCGTCGCGGTCATCGGTTTCAACTTCCTCGGCGACGGGCTTCGCGACGCCGCCGACCCACGCACCAGGACGCGTTGACCCATGAAGGTGATCGGCATGATCTCGGGGACTTCCTACGACGCCATCGAGGCGGTGGCGGTGGAGTTCGAGCTGCGCGAGCGAGTGGTCCACGCCCGCCTGCTCGATCACGTGTCGGTGCCCTACGACGAGGCGCTGCGCGAGCGCGTGGCGGCGGTGCTACCGCCTCACTCGACGACGATCGACGAGGTCTGTCGGCTCGACACCGAGATCGGACAGGCCTTCGCCGAGGTCGCCTCGGCGCTGGCCGAGGTGAACTTCGCGGGAGCCGCCGACGTCGTGTGCTCGCACGGACAGACGGTGTTCCACTGGGTGCACGATGGGCACGCGTTGGGCACCTTGCAGATCGGCCAGGGTGCCTGGATCGCCGAGGCGACGGGCGCCACCGTGGTCGCCGACGTGCGCGCTCGCGACGTCGCCGCGGGCGGGCACGGGGCTCCTCTCGCCAGTCTGGTCGACGTCTTGATACTGGGTCGCCATCCCGCGACGGTGCGCGGCGCCCTCAACATGGGGGGCATCTCCAACATCACGGTGGTGGGTCCCGAGCGCGAACCGCTGGCCTTCGACATCGGACCCGCCAACGCGCTGATGGACGCCGCGATCGGATGGTTGAGCGACGGGCTCGAGGTCTACGACCGCGACGGGGCGAGTGCCGCGCGCGGCCACGTCGACGAGGTGCTCCTGGCCTCGTTGCTCGAGGAGCCCTACTACCGGGCGGCCGCCCCCAAGTCCACCGGCAAGGAGCTCTTCCATCTCGACTACCTTCGCGCCCACCTCGCCGGGCGCGTGCTCTCCCGCGAGGACCTCTTGG
>CAIORQ010000095.1 GCA_903860745.1 uncultured Actinomycetes bacterium
CTGGGAAGTGGGCTATCCCCGGAGCAGTTCGCGGACGCAAGTCCAAGAAGCCTCGGCGCGGATGTCCGCGTCGATTCAGCAGCGAGACGAGCGGAGACGAGTATGAGTGAGGGAGCGTTGCGAATCGTGGTCCTCGGCGCCGGGCGCATTGGTTCGTTGCACGCCGAGATCGTGGCGCACGAGACCCCCGGCGCGGAACTGGCGGGAGTGAGTGATGTCGCGCCGGCGGCGGCGGCGACCCTGGGTCAACGGCTGTCGGTGCCCGTCATCACGCTCGAGGACGCCCTGAGTCGCAGCGACGTGGACGCGGTGGCGGTGTGTACGTCGACCGACACTCACGTGGACGCGATTATTCGGATCGCCCGAGCGGGCAAGGCGATCTTTTGTGAAAAACCGATCTCACTGGACCTCGCCCGAGTCGACGCCGCACTCGCCGTGGTCGAGGAGTGCGGCGTCCCCTTCATGGTCGGTTTCAATCGACGATTCGATCCCTCTCATGCGGCAGTGCGTGAAGCAGTGCGGGCGGGCGAGGTGGGCGAAGTTCACGTCGTGCGCATCACGAGCCGCGACCCCGCGCCGCCTCCCCTCGAGTACATCAAGGTGTCGGGAGGCATCTTCTTGGACATGACGGTGCACGATTTTGACATGGCGCGCTTCCTCACGGGGTCAGAGGTGGTGGAGGTCTTCGCCCAGGCGGCGACGCGGGTGGATCCGGCGATTGGGGAGAGCGGAGACTTCGACACCGTGGTCGTGAACCTGCGACACGCCGACGGCGCGCTGAGCGTGATCGATAATTCCCGCCGAGCGGTGTACGGCTATGACCAACGCGTGGAGGTGTTCGGATCGCGCGGCGTCGCCGCGTCCGAGAACTGGCGGACGAACTCGGCGGTGACGATGGGTGAGAGTGGGGGGACCAGCGCCCCCCTGCAAAACTTCTTCCTGGAGCGGTACCGTCAGAGCTACCAACGCGAATGGCGATCCTTCGTCGATGCGGTGACCAGCGGTTCGCCCTTACCGGTCACGGGTGCGGATGGACGCGCCCCCCTGGTGCTCGGAATCGCCGCGCGCATGTCGGTCGAGACCCGCCGAGCGGTCGCGGTCGAGGAAGTGACGTGAGTGGGCGAGGCGCCACGAAGGGATTTATTCGATCGCCAAAGTGATGTCGAAACTGTAGTGGCTCGCCAAGTAGACGTGGCGACCGAATTCGACGCTGCGACGATCGACGTCGCGCGCGACACGGTCCATCGTCAATACCGTGTCGGAACGCG
Source organism: uncultured Actinomycetes bacterium (assembly GCA_903860745.1). GTDB lineage: Bacteria > Actinomycetota > Acidimicrobiia > Acidimicrobiales > RAAP-2 > RAAP-2. The sequence goes on from CAIORQ010000095.1 coordinate 1,269, forward strand.
AGGTCTGCAGGAGCTTCGCCTCTCGCGGCGCTATGGTGCGCGCCCCGATCTCTTGACTGGCGGAGTGAAAACGAATTCCACCGGCTCTCATGAGTGCGTAGAGCCCTTGAGTGTTGAGCTGCGCCACGGTGGGGATCTCGGGGAGGACGTTGAGGGGGATGTAGTTCTCCATCAGGGCCAGGATGGTGCCCTCGGCGGACCTCAGTCGTTCGATGATGATGACGTTCGCGCCCACTTCGATTTCGAGAAAGCGGGCGACATCCTCCGTGGCCGGAAGGATTTCGAGACGCGTGGTCTGCGTGCTCGGGCGACGGCCCGTGGCCTCGAGCGCTTCGTACAAACTGCTGAGCGACGCGGGGCGATGAATCCGTACGGGCGCCACGACGGTGCCGATCCCGCGGCGTCGCACGACGATGCCCTTGACGGCGAGTTGCTGGATGGCCTGGCGAACGGTGGGGCGTGAGACGTTGAGGTAATCGGAGATCTCCAATTCACTCGGTATCGAATCCCCGGGGGCGTACACGCCGCGATCGATAGCTTCTTGGAGCTGCGCGGATATTTGGTAGTACAAGGGAATGGGATTCGTGTGGTCGAGTGGGGTAAAGGGCATGTTCGTCATCGGGGAGCCTTCGAAATATCGCTAGGGATACTGTAATGACAGAATGTAAGATATATGGTTGTCAGGACATTAACTTGACTTATTCATTCAGCACCAATAGACTCGGGGTGACGATGACGCGAATGTGGTTGGGAAACAGGGTCTCAGTAGGCCATTCGCGGTTTTGAGCGTTCACGAGATCGAGCAGAAGGGTTCTCTTCAATGACTGCCTCCCCGGGCCCACTGGACCTCCTCGCGATGGGTCGCGTGGGTGTGGACATCTATCCACTCGAGATCGGGGTGCACTTAGAGGACGTCCAGACCTTCGGCAAGTATCTCGGAGGTAGTGCGACCAACGTCGCGGTGGCCGCGGCTCGTCTAGGTCGCCGGACGGCGATCATTACGCGCACCGGTGACGACGCCTTCGGACGCTTCGTCCACCAGGCCTTGAGAGAACTCAACGTGGGCGATCAGTACGTGTCGTCGGTACAGACTTGGCCGACGCCGGTCACGTTCTGTGAGATTTTTCCGCCCGACAATTTTCCGCTCTACTTCTACCGCACGCCGACGGCGCCCGATTTGCAGATTCACGGTGGAGAGTTGGACCTGGACGCCATAGCTGCCGCGCGAATCTTCTGGTCCACGGTGACGGGCCTGTCACAGGAGCCGAGCCGCGCGGCGCATCACGTCGCGTGGGAGGCCCGTCAACGTCGTCCCCTCACGATCCTGGACCTCGATTATCGTCCGATGTTCTGGGAGTCGCGTGCCGAAGCGCGCGCGCAGGTGGAACGCGCCCTCGCTCACGTAAATATCGCGGTGGGCAATCTTGACGAGACGTTGACCGCGGTGGGCGAGGACGACCCGGTGCGCGCGGGGCGCGCACTTCTGGAACGAGGCATTGAATTGGCCATCATCAAGCAAGGGCCGAAGGGCGTCCTGGCCATGACGGCCAATGAATCGGTCGAAGTCGCCCCCCTTCACGTCGCGGTGGTCAATGGTCTCGGGGCGGGTGACGGCTTCGGGGGCGCGCTCTGCCACGGACTCTTGAGCGAGTGGTCGTTGGAGCGCATCATCTCGTTCGCCAACGCGGCGGGCGCCATCGTCGCGAGCCGTTTGGAGTGTTCGACGGCCATGCCCCGCGTGGACGAAGTGGAGGACCTCATGAGCGGAGCGACATCGTGAGAGATCTCGACACCCGGGAGATTAGTGAAACCCGCGCGCAGCGACCGGAATCGATTCGTGACGCCGCTGCGACGCGCCAGCGCGGTCCCCGCCTCGCGGGGGACGGACGATTGATGTTGGTGGCCGCCGATCATTCCGCCAGGGGCGCGCTCGGCGTGCGCGACGCGCCGCGCGCCATGGCCAATCGTGGGGAACTGCTGAGTCGATTGGTCGAGGCGCTCTCGCGTCCCGGTGTCGATGGAGTGCTCGGAAGTGCGGACATTCTCGAGGACCTCCTCCTGATGAAGGCCCTCGAGGGCAAGGCGGTGTTCGCCTCGATGAACCGCGGGGGACTCCAGGGGTCGAGCTTCGAACTGGACGACCGCTTCACGGCCTACGACGCGAAGAAGATCGACGAGATGAACTTCGACGGCGGCAAGATGCTCTTGAGAATCGACCACCACGATGCGGGCAGCGTCTCGACGCTCGAGGCGTGCGGTCACCACATCTCGGCGCTCGCCGATCGGGACCTGGTCGCCATGGTCGAGCCCTTCATCAGTCGACGCGTGGACGAGAGGGTGAGGAATGACCTGACCCCGGATGCCGTCATGTTGTCGATGGCGATCGCGTCAGGACTGGGGAACACGAGTGCGTACACCTGGTTAAAACTGCCCGTGGTCGATGAAATGGAACGGGTGATGTCCGCCGCGACACTGCCGACTCTGTTGTTGGGCGGCGATCCGACGGTCGCGCCCGACGAGACGTACGCGAAGTGGGCGACCTCCGTGGCTCAACCAGGGGTGATCGGACTGGTGGTCGGGCGGGCTTTGTTGTACCCACCCGACGATGACGTCAGCACCGCCGTCGACATCGCAGTACGCCTGGTGCACGGGTAGGGGGAGGCGTGGCCACGTCGCGGCAACTGCATTTTCCCCACGGCACGTTAGCCTCAGGCCCGTGGTCCCTCGAGTTGACTCCGGCCCATGCGGAGTGGGACTGGACGTCGTTGCGAATCGCCGACTTGGACGAGGGGGAATCGCTCGAGTTCAGTACCGAGGGTGAGGAGATCCTCGTCGTGTCACTGAGCGGTTCGGTCGACGTGGTCTCGGGCTCCGACCACGCCCACGTCATTGGCCGGTCCGACGTCTTCGCGGGCGTGAGCGATTTCGTCTACGTTGCGTCCGGTCGACGCGTTCGCCTCACTTCACCAACGGGTGGTCGCTTCGCGGTCCCCGGCGCGCGCTCGCAGTCGTCGCGTCCCTTTCGGTATCAGTCAAAAGAGGCCATAGAGGTGGAGTACCGAGGTGCGGGTCGCTGCTCGCGGCGGGTCGTCAACATGTGCACCGACCAGACGTTCGACGCCGATCGGATCATCGTGTGCGAGGTGGTGACCCCCGGGGGTAACTGGTCGTCGTATCCTCCCCACAAGCACGACGAGCCGGGACCCGATGAGTCGGAGCTGGAGGAGATCTACTACTTCGAACTTGACGCCGGTGACCACGACGACGCCGTCGCCTACCAGCGCGTCTACGGCACGCTCGCTCGACCGATCGATCTCTTGGCGGAAGTTCGCGATCGGGAGGTGGTTCTGGTTCCCCACGGTTGGCACGGTCCCACCATGGCGGCACCCGGTTACAACGCGTATTACCTCAACGTCATGGCGGGCCCCGGCGATCGGGCCTGGCGCATCTGCGACGACCCGGCTCACAGCTGGATTCGTGAGGAATGGGATAACGAGGAGATCGATCCCCGGGTATTCCTCTCCCATTGAGACTCTCCAACTTCGCGCCGCACTCTGCGTCCGGCGCGCGACGAAAGGAAAGAAATGAAGACGATCGGCCACTGGATCGGTGGACAGCTGCTCACGGACGTCGCGTCGAGAGTGAGTCCTGTGTGGAATCCCGCGACGGGAGTGCAACAGGCCGACGTTCAACTTGCGAGCCCTGAGACGGTCGACGCCGCGGTGAGCGCGGCCTCGAGCGCATTCGTCTCGTGGGGGCAGTCATCACTGAGCCAACGGACCAAGATCCTGTTCGAGTTTCGCGAGATCGTGAATCGTCGGATTGATGAATTGGCCGGCGTCGTCTCTGACGAGCACGGCAAGGTGTTCTCCGACGCGAAGGGTGAGGTACAGCGAGGACTCGAGGTGGTCGAGTTCGCGTGCGGGATCCCGACTCTCTTGAAGGGTGAGTACTCCGACCAGGTCTCGGGGGGCGTGGACCTCTTCACGTATCGTCAGCCGCTCGGCGTCGTCGTTGGTATCACCCCCTTCAACTTTCCGGCCATGGTTCCGATGTGGATGTTCCCCATCGCGATCGCGACCGGCAATACCTTCATCCTCAAACCGAGCGAGCGCGACCCCTCCGCGTCGATCTTGATGGCCGAGATGTGGGAGCTCGCCGGGCTTCCTGCGGGAGTCTTCAACGTGGTGCAGGGTGATGAGGTGACAGTCAACGCACTGCTCGATCACGTCGACGTGTCCGCGGTGTCATTCGTCGGATCTACGCCGATTGCCCGGGCGATTCACTCCCGAGCCGTGCTCAACGGCAAAAGAGTCCAGGCGCTCGGCGGCGCAAAGAATCATTCGATCATCATGCCCGACGCGGATATCGAGTTCGCGGCGAATCACCTAGTCGCGGCGGCCTTTGGCTCGGCCGGCGAGCGCTGCATGGCGATCTCGGCGGCTGTGGCCGTCGGTGATGTCGCGACGCCCCTGCTGGAGCGAGTGAGCGAAATGGCGCGCGCGGTGAAGGTGGGGAGCGGTCGAGACCTCTCGAGTGAAATGGGCCCCGTCATCACGAGGGAATCCCAAGAGCGCATCACTAACTTGATCACCACGGGAGAGACGCAGGGCGCGGACATCCTCGTCGACGGGCGCGGAGTCGTGGTTCCGGGATTCGAAGGAGGATTCTTCGTGGGACCCACGGTGATCGATAACGTGACGGCCGGCATGGATGTCTACACGCACGAGATATTCGGACCGGTCCTGTCGACGTTGCGAGTGCAGACCGTCGACGAGGCGATAGCGCTCATCAACGCGAATCCGTACGGAAACGGGACGGCCATTTTCACCTCGAGCGGCAAGTCC
>CAIORQ010000096.1 GCA_903860745.1 uncultured Actinomycetes bacterium
CAGCAGGCTACGCCCGGATCTCGGGGCCGAGCCCTGAGATTTGTTGGAATTGTTGGGGAGTTGTCCTGTTTGTGCGACGTCGCGCGGGGCGTGCGATGGACTAGAGGCGCACTACGACACCGGGCCCCGTCGGGCCGACCAACACGAGAGGGGAGATCCGCGGTGGAACCGATGCGGCGGCCCCCGCCCCGGCGGCACCCGCCATCACGACCAACGCCGCGAGGGCGGAGCCGGCCAGTGAGCGTCTGGACGTGGGAAGTACTCGACGAGGACGACGGGACATGACGGCCCCTCCTTTGGCGACGGAGGCAGTCGCCCCTCGTCGGTGGACACTCTAGGTTCGTGCGAGGCTCGCGTGTGGAACCGGTGCTCGCGCGACGAGGCGGTCCCTGAGGGACCCTTCAGGGGAACAGACCGTCTGGTGGAGCGTCTCGGGCGAGGGCGGGGAGTCCCGCGAAAACCCGACCGTTGTGGGGTTCTCGAGGGGTGGGGCGTCGGTGGACACGGAATTCTCGATTTTGGGGTTGACTATTTGTAATTACAGTGCTGTAATAACACAGCATCTTGCGTCGCGTGGTGGGTCAACCACTACATATTGTGGCTAGGGGGGCCGAGAGCAACTATTCTCGCTTCTCCGACCCGGTCGGCGCGGGGACCGGACAAACGCAGTGACTTCAGAAAGAGACAACACCATGGCCATCGCACCACAGCGTCTGGGAATCGGCATCCGCCGTTACTTCACCACCGACGACCGCCACCCCTACGACACCGTCACCTGGGAACGTCGCGATGCGCGCATCTCGAACTTCCGCGACGGCTCGGTGGCCTTCGAACAGCTCGACGTCGAGGTCCCCTCGACGTGGTCCTTCAACGCGACCAACATCCTCGCCCAGAAGTACTTCCGCGGCACCTTGGGCACTCCCGAGCGCGAGCACTCGCTCAAGCAGGTGGTCGACCGCATCGTCGACACCATCACCACCTGGGGCGACGAGCGTGACTACTTCGTCGACGACGAGGAGCGTGAGGCGTTCCGCGACGAACTCAAGCACCTGTTGATCACTCAAAAGGCGGCCTTCAACTCGCCGGTCTGGTTCAACATCGGCGTCAAGGGCGTTCCCCAGCAGGGCAGCGCCTGCTTCATCTTGGCCGTGCAGGACTCGATGCGCTCGATCCTCAACTGGTACACCGAGGAGGGAATCATCTTCAAGGGCGGCTCGGGGGCCGGGGTCAACCTGTCGAAGATCCGTTCCAGCGTCGAGCCCCTCGAGGGCGGCGGGACTGCGTCGGGACCGGTCTCGTTCATGCGCGGCGCCGACGCGTCGGCTGGCACCATCAAGTCCGGTGGCAAGACCCGCCGCGCCGCCAAGATGGTGATTCTCGACGTCGACCACCCCGACGTCGAGGAGTTCATCTGGTGCAAGGCCAACGAGGAGAAGAAGGCCCGCGTGCTGCGCGACGCCGGCTTCGACATGGACCTCGACGGGAAGGACATCCACTCGATCCAGTACCAGAACGCCAACAACTCGGTGCGCATCAGTGACGAGTTCATGCAGGCCGTCCTCAGCGACGGTGACTGGCACCTGACCGCCCGCGACGGCGGCGCGACGATGCGCACGGTGCGCGCTCGCGAGCTGTGGCGCCAGATCGCCCGCGCCGCTTGGGAGTGCGCCGACCCGGGCCTGCAGTTCGACACCACGATCAACGCCTGGCACACCTCGCCCAACACCGACCGCATCAACGGGTCGAACCCCTGCTCGGAGTACATGCACATCGACAACTCGGCGTGCAACCTGGCGAGTCTCAACTTGATGAAGTACCTGCTCGACGACGGCAGCTTCGACATCGACGCCTTCAAGGCCTCGATCGAGGTGTTGTTCACCGCTCAGGAGATCATCGTCGGAGCGGCCGACTACCCGACCGAGAAGATCGGTGAGAACTCGCGCAAGTTCCGTCAGCTGGGTCTGGGCTACGCCAACCTCGGGGCCTTGTTGATGGCTTCGGGCCTCGCCTACGACTCCGAAGCGGGCCGCGCGTGGGCCGCCGCCATCACCGCGTTGATGACGGGTCACGCCTACGCCACGAGCGCCCGCACCGCGGGTCGCATGGGCCCCCACGAGGGCTACGCCGAGAACGCCGCGCCGATGCTCAAGGTGCTGGCCAAGCACCGTGACGCCGCCTATCAGATCGACGCCTCGCTGGCACCCGCGGACGTGCTCTCCGCGGCCCAGGCGGCCTGGGAGGAGGCGGTGGACCTCGGCGCACGTCACGGTGTGCGTAACGCCCAGGCCTCGGTCCTCGCGCCCACCGGCACCATCGGCCTGCTGATGGACTGCGACACCACGGGCGTGGAACCGGACCTCGGTCTGGTGAAGTTCAAGAAGCTCGTCGGCGGCGGCAACATGTCGATCGTCAACCAGACGGTGCCGCGCGCCCTGACGAAGTTGGGCTACAGCCCCGCCCAGGTCGAAGCGATCGTCGCCTACATCGACGAGAACAAGTCGATTGTCGGTGCCCCGGGTCTCAAGCCCGAGCACCTCGACGTCTTCGCGTGCTCGATGGGCGACAACACCATCCACTACCTCGGCCACGTCAAGATGATGGGTGCCATCCAGCCCTTCATCTCAGGGGCCATCTCCAAGACGGTGAACATGCCCGAGGACGCGACGATCGAAGACGTCGAGAACCTCCACATGGACGCCTGGCGCCTCGGCGTCAAGGCGGTCGCCATCTACCGCGACAACTGCAAGGTTGGCCAGCCCCTGTCGACGGCGAAGAAGGACGGCGAGTCGCTCTCCTCGGTCATCGCGACCGACTCGGTGGCCGCGGAGCTCTACTCCAAGATCCACAAGCTCGAGACGGCGTTGGAGCTCGCGAAGTCCGAGAGCAGCCACGTGCTCGTGGGGGCGGTGCGCGAGCGCCTACCGCGTCGACGGGTGTCGACGACCTTCGCCTTCCGCGTGGCGGACTGCGAGGGCTACGTCACGGTCGGCGAGTACGAGGACGGTCGTCCCGGCGAGGTGTTCATCAAGGTCTCCAAGCAGGGCTCCACCCTGGCGGGCATCATGGACGCCTTCTCGATCTCGATCAGCCTGGGCCTGCAGCACGGCGTTCCGCTGGCGACCTACGTGCGCAAGTACGTGAACATGAAGTTCGAACCGTCGGGCATGACCGACGACGCGGATCTGCGCATCGCGACCTCGTTGGTGGACTACATCTTCCGTCGTCTGGCCCTGGACTACCTGGACCCGAGCGAGCGTGAGGAACTGGGCGTGCTGTCGACGTCGGAGCGCATCCAACCCACGCTGCCCGAGATCGTCGAGCAGGCGACCCCGACCGTCGGCGTGAGCGTGCAGCAGACCCTGGTGGACATGAGCGACAAGGCCAGCGCCACGACGAGCCGTGCCCCCCAGCTGGACGCGCCGATGTGCTTCCAGTGCGGCAACGCGATGCAGCGCGCGGGTTCGTGCTACGTCTGCTCGAGCTGTGGGGCCACCAGCGGTTGCAGTTGATCCTGGGCGAAGCGTCGGCGCCCCTTTGGGAGTCCGGCCGGTTGACCACCTGGTTCCAAGGCTTCGAGAGAGGCCACGGTGATCGTCCCCCCGTCGCGCTGGAGTGACGGGGGACGATTCGCCTGTGCTGGAGGACGGTTCTTGATGAACTCGCCCGGAGCGATAGCGGGAATCCGTCGAATCCGTCGAGACGGATCCGAAGACGGTAGTAAGTTGCCATGGGCTTAGAGAGAAGGCGACCTCATCGTGAATCGGAATCATCGTGGTACCCGAGTAGTGGTCACCGCAGCGCTGGTGGGGGCTTCGCTTCTCGTCCCGATGTCGTTCAGTACCGGTGCCAGCGCCGCCGGAGGGTCCAAGGACTTCAACGCCCAGGTCCTCAAGGATTACCAGGCTTTCGTGAAGGTCTGTGCGCCCAAGTCCAAAGTCAACAAGTCCTACCACACAGCGAACTCCGGCGGTCCCGGTGGAGAGACGATCTCGTGCCTCTCGAAGTCCGTCTTGACCGACATGGCACTCGTGGATGCGCCGACCATTGGCTCCAAGGCGCTGAAGAGCATTGCCACGTCGTTGAGCCAATTGTCCTACGAGTACCAGGCCTACGAGAAGGCCTACGTCAAGGTTGAGAAGATCGACCCTAAATTCGGCAAGTTCAAGTTCGCCCAAGGATCCGACATCCCGTACCTGGTGGGCAAGAACTGGTTCTTGATCGTCATCGGCGGCGTCAGTCAATCTGACCAGGGCTTGCCGTCGGCGGCCTATCTCAACACTCTCGGTACTTCCACGAGAGCGATCCTGCGCGGATTCCAGCAGCGAATCGGCGGCACCATCCTCACCGCGGTCCCCAAGGCGCCCTCAACGCCGCCGACGACGACGACGACGCTGGCGACCACCACCACGGTGCCCGCGACGACCACGACGACGATGCCGGCCACCACGACGTCCACGTCCACGACCACGACGTCCACATCCACGACCACGACGACCGTTCCCTAGGTCAACGGGGGCGACGCGATTCCGGGGAACCAGATCGTTCGGTAATCCACCGAATGACCCAGGCCACGACTGCCGTCACTTTTGACGTCCCCCTCACCCCTTCCTAAGCCTCAATCCACCGTCGAGCTCTCGTCGTTGGTGAAGTTCGGCCATCGTGGGATCGCTGATCGTCGCGGTGGCGACACTTTTGGTAATCACCTGACACGCGGTCGTGTCGAGCCACACTTTC
>CAIORQ010000097.1 GCA_903860745.1 uncultured Actinomycetes bacterium
AGCTCACGGGCTCGTACACCACTCGTCGGGACTCAACTTGGGTTGACGCTCGCCGACGTGTCAGCGGTCATCTCGGCGCTGGGGCACTGCGCCGACACGAAGCCCGGCGTGGATGATCCGCCGGGACATGCGTACTGGAAGCTGGCGGTTCCCACGGTCTCAGTGATCGTGACGTTGTAGGCCAGTCCGGCGGGGATTGCGATGTAGCAGGTTTCGATGCCGTCGCAGGTTCCGAGTGGTGTGGAGGAGGCCGTGGATGTCACGGCAACGTGGAAGAACTCAAGTTGGTCGTTCACTGTCAAGGTGAAGGTGACCGGAGTGCACGTCAGCGACACCGCTCCGGTAATCGGGTCGATGGTGACCGCAGTGGTTGACGAGTACGAACCGCCGAAGATGCATGGTGTTCCCTGCAGCGCCGCCAATGACGAGGGTCCGGGGGCCCCGGTGGGGCCAACCACGCCCCTGAGCCCGGTGGGGCCAACCACGCCCCTGAGCCCGGTGGGGCCAACGACGCCCTTGGCTCCTGTGGCCCCCTTGGCCCCGGTGGGGCCAACGACGCCCTTGGCTCCGGTGGCCCCCTTTGGTCCAGCGGGTCCCTTGGCGCTCCAACTAATGGGAGTGGCGTGTGGGGCACACTTGGCGCTGGAGCTGAAGGAAACGTTGGTCAGCGTCTTGGTCTTCAGGTTCAAGCAGGCTGAGAACTGCTGAGGTGTGGTGGCGCTGGACGCAGCCTGAGCGACGACTACACCGGTCCCGAGCAGGGCGAGTGTGCTCGTCACAATTGCCAATCTCTTAAACCACTTCATCATCTCTCCAGTCCCGTGGACCGTGAGGCCGACGTTGCGTTAGTGAACAAACTAGAGGTTTCAACCCCTTCCATCTGGTCACCTCATGAGGATTCTTCCTGAGAGCGCGGGACTTTGGTCAATCGGCAAGGACCGTCCCTCGGGGTTAGATTGACAACAAATCTGTGCCGAAGCGGGGAGAACACCATGGGGGAATATCGTCGTATCTGGGAACAGAGCATTGAGCGCCCTCAGGAGTTCTGGGGAGATGCGGCCCGCGCCATCGACTGGTTCACGGAGCCCAAGGTGGTGCTCGACGACTCTGATGCGCCGCACTACCGATGGTTCGTCGGCGGTGAGCTCAATACCTGTTTCAACGCCCTGGACCGACACGTCAACGCCGGTCGCGGTGACCAGGTCGCGCTGATCTACGACTCTCCGGTCACCGGAGTGAAGCAGTCCTTCACCTTCGACGAACTCCTGGGCGAGGTGTCTCGCTTCGCGGGGGTCCTGCGCTCGCTCGACGTTCAGAAGGGTGATCGGGTGGTGATCTACATGCCGATGACCCCTCAGGCGGTCATCGCCATGCTGGCCTGCGCGCGGATCGGCGCCGTTCACTCGGTGGTCTTCGGGGGGTTCGCCTCCAAGGAACTGGCCCTGCGCATCGATGACGCCAAGCCCAAGGTGGTCGTCTCCGCCTCCTGCGGTATCGAGGTGGCCCGAATCATCGAGTACAAGCCCCTGTTGGACGCCGCCATAGCCCAGTGCGTGTACCCGCCCGAGCACTGCGTCATCTACCAGCGCCCCCAGGCCAAGGCCACGATGGTCGAGGAGCGCGACGTCGACTGGGTCACCTTGATGGAATGGGCCCAGCCCGTCGAGTGCGTGGCGGTCATGGCGACGGACCCGCTCTACATCCTCTACACCTCGGGGACGACCGGTCGCCCCAAGGGCGTCATCCGTGACAACGGCGGTCACGCCGTGGCGTTGACGTGGTCGATGGCCAACATCTACAACACCCACCAGGGTGAGGTCTTCTGGGCGGCGTCCGACGTGGGCTGGGTCGTGGGCCACTCCTACATCGTCTACGCGCCGCTGCTGGCGGGGTGCACCACCCTGCTCTACGAGGGCAAGCCGGTCGGGACCCCCGACGCCGGCGCCTTCTGGCGGGTCATCGAGGAGCATCGGGTAAAGACCCTCTTCACCGCTCCGACCAGCTTTCGGGCGATCAAGCGCGAGGACCCCGACGGAATCCTGCTGCACGACTACGACCTCTCGCACTTCCAGTACCTGTTCCTGGCGGGGGAGCGAACGGACCCCGAGACCTACAACTGGGCGGTCGAGATGCTCGGCGTCCCGGTGACCGATCACTGGTGGCAGACCGAGACCGGTTGGGCGATCGCCGCCAATTTGATGGGCCTGGAACCGATGGTCGCGAAGCCGGGTTCCGCCACCAATCCCGTGCCGGGATTCGACGTGCGGGTCTTCGACGATCAGCACGACCTGGGTCGCGGGCACGAGGGCAACATCGTCATCAAGCTGCCGCTGCCCCCGGGCTGCATGGTCGGTGTGTGGGGTGACGACAAGAAGTTCTTCGACGCCTATCTCTCGCAGGTCCCCGGGTACTACCTCACGGGCGACGGCGGTCACATCGACGAGGACGGCTATCTCTTCGTGATGGGACGGATCGACGACGTGATCAACGTGGCCGGTCACCGGCTCTCCACCGGTGAGATCGAGGAAATCCTGGCCTCTCACCTCGACGTGGCGGAGTGCGCCGTGATCGGCGTGAACGACCAGCTCAAGGGCCAGGTGCCGCGAGGCCTCGTGGTCCTCAAACACGGGGTCGAGCGCGATCACGCGGTGATCGAGGCCGAACTCGTCCAACTGGTGCGCGAACACCTGGGCGCCGTGGCGAGCCTCAAGCAGGTCGACGTCATCGCCGCCCTTCCCAAGACGCGCTCGGGCAAGGTGTTGCGCAAGGTGATGCGCGCCATGGCCGACGGGGTGGACATGCCCATTCCGTCGACGATTGACAACCCCGCGATCATCGACGCGCTGCGTCCGGTCCTGGAGCCCAAGGCCTAGATCGAGCGAGATGACCCGATCCGGGGACGACCCGGAGACGGAAGGTCTGGGAGGGACAGGGTGGTGGCACGGGTCCGGTGGACACGTCGTCGACTCTGTCGTTGACCGTTTCCTCCGGCGGTGGTGAGGTTCGGCAATCGACGCTTCGTTCCCACTCCCGTGACCTTCACTGGCCGACTCCGGTCGCGACGTGGCCAAAGCCAGTAGAATTGTCCGATGCCTTCTTCCTCGCCTGCCCCCCGTCGTGCCTCGGGAGCGGGACGTCCCGCCACGGGGGGGTCCGGGCGAGGCCCGGCCCGCGGATCCGCTCCGGCGCGTCGTTCTGGCGCAGCGCCGTCGCGGTCGTCGGCCGACCGAGGTCGGAGCGCGTCAGGAGCCCCTCGAGGGGCTGCGGGTCGCACTCCGCGAGATGGCGCCGAGCGTCGAATCGGCCGTTCCGGTGCGCCCGCCCGCGGCGCCTCCTCATCGAGCCGTTCGACGTCTTCATCGAGGGGCCGCGTCGAAGGAGAGCGGCAGGGTTACGACCGCACACCTCGACGCTTCGACCGTGACGATCGCCAAGAAGGTGGCGAACGTCGACCCCGTCCAGCGTCCGCCGGTCGAGGTGTTCCTCGTGGCGACAGCCGCAGTGCACGCCCCACTCGGGGCGCCGATGACCGGCCCTATTCGCGTGACAGCCGCAGCCCGCGTCCCGCCCGCCCCTACGACCGCGACGCCAGCGACCGCGCACCGCGCAGCACTCGTCCCGCCCGCCCCTACGACCGCGACGCCAGCGACCGCGCACCGCGCAGCACTCGTCCCGCCCGCCCCTACGACCGCGACGCCAGCGACCGCGCACCG
>CAIORQ010000098.1 GCA_903860745.1 uncultured Actinomycetes bacterium
TGAAGTGGACCCCGGAAACTGGACACCGACTTAAGGTTGAGCACTGACGCATCCTGGAGGTGCTCGTGACAACCAGACGGAACAAGTTCAAGCCTGATTTCAAGGCTGTCCGTGGCCATGAGAAAGTATCAACTGGTGGCCAACTGAGGTCTCCGCTGGTGGCCACGAAAAGTCCCCACTGGTGGCCAGGAAAAGTCCCCACCCTTCATTGAGTATCCAACCGCAGTGCCCCCTGACCGGTGACGGTGGTAGTTCCACCAACCACGGCACCGACCAGGAGACACTCTCAATGAAATCAGTTAGGGAACGTATGGACATCATTTCTGCCTATCGAGAGGTGGGCTCCTATCACGGGGCCGCCAAGATCTGCTCGACCACGCCCAAGACCGTGAAGCGCGTCGTCGAAGCGGCCCAGCGCAGTGAGCCGCGCCCGCCGCCGGCGCACAACTACGACGCGGTGACCGACCTGGTCGCTCAACGCGTGGCCAAGACCAAGGGCCGCATCAGCGCCAAGCGGTTGTTGCCGATGGCAATCGCCGCCGGCTATGTCGGTTCGGATCGCAACTTTCGCCGCCTGGTCGCCGACGAGAAGCGCAACTGGCGCATCGACAACCACCGCGGACGTCGACCCGGCCTGTGGGAACCCGGCGACGTGCTCGCCATCGACTGGGGAGTGATCGGCAACCTGCACGTGTTCTGTGCGGTGTTGGCGTGGAGTCGCACACGCTTCGTCTACTTCGCCGACAACGAAAGATCCGAGACGACATTGGCGGCCTTGGCCGCGTGCTTCGAGTTCCTAGGCGGTGTGCCCAAGACGGTGCTGGCTGACCGCATGGGATGCTTGAAGGGTGGCGTCGTCGCCAACGTGGTGATCCCCACTCCCGAGTACGTCCGCTTCGCCACGCACTACGGCTTCTCCCCGGACTTCTGCGAAGCGGCCGACCCGGCCTCGAAGGGACTCGTGGAGAACCTCGTGGGTTACGTGAAGCGCGACCTCATGATTCCAGAGGAACTCGATGCCCGCGATCTACGCCGCGCGAACGAGTCGGCACGTGACTGGATGCAGGAAGTGAACGCCGCGGTGCACTCCGAGATCTGTTGCGTGCCGAGTGAGCGACTCGAGGTCGAGGTCGAACTACTGGGACCACTACCCCAACTGCGCGCCAACGCGGGCAAGGTGATCTACCGCACGGTCGACAAGCTCAGCTGCGTGCGCTTCGCCAGTGCTCGTTACTCCGTGCCAACTCAGAACATCGGCAAAGTAGTGCAACTGCGCGTGAGTGATGGACGGATCAGCATCACCCTTGTCGGCGTCACTCTGGCCGAGCACGCCGTCGTCGTCCCTGGTGAGACCTCGATACTCGACGACCACTACGGCGGCCCGCGAACGAAGCCCCAACGGGCCGTTCGTCCCCGCACTCCCGACGAGGTGGTCTTTTGCACCCTCGGACCAGTGGCCGAGGCCTTCATCAAGGGAGCCTGCGCCTCGGGGAGCACCTCACTTAAGAGTGACCTCGGCATACTCTTGCGCCTCGAGCGTTCTTACGGACGAGACGCCCTCGTGCATGCGCTGAGCCGAGCCGTTGAGTTCGGGCGATTTCACTCGAGCGACGTCCAGTCGATCCTGATCGCGGGAAAGGGCGTGGCGATGCCCACGAAGTCCGGCAACGCACTCATCACGACGTTGCCCGTTGGGCCACGTCGCTCGCTCAGTGACTACCAAGTGGAGGCGACGAGTTGAGCACGGTCCCACCCGCACTTGCGCCGGACCTCGAAAGCGCACTGCGACGTCTTCGACTCTCCGCCATTCGTCACCTCGCGCCGGAGTTGTTGGTCACGTCAAAGACCCAACGCTGGAGTCCCGAGGATTTCTTGCGCACACTGCTCGAAGCCGAGATCACCTCGCGCGACGCGAGCAACGCGAGCGCTCGACTGAAGGCCGCGGGTTTTCCACTCGCCAAGACCTTGGAGGAGTTCGACGTCGCCCAGAGCTCGGTGCCACGAGCGACGTTCGATTACCTCGCCAGTCTCGAGTGGATCCGAGCAGCCGAGAACCTCTGTCTGGTGGGACCGGCGGGCACCGGCAAGAGCCACCTGTTGGTCGCCCTCGGCCACGAGGCCGTCGCGGCGGGATACAAAGTGCGCTACTTCAGTGCACCCTCACTCATCGAGACCCTCTACCGAGGACTCGCCGACA
>CAIORQ010000099.1 GCA_903860745.1 uncultured Actinomycetes bacterium
CAGCGCAAGACGATGTTCCCCAGCATTGGCGAGTATACGAATCTTTATGGCTTGACCAAAGCGCGACTCGCCCGCACGAAACCCGACGCCCTCATTATGCACCCGGGCCCGATCAATCGGGGCGTGGAAATTGACAGCGAGATCGCCGATTCCGGCCGCTCCGTGATTTTGGAACAAGTGACAAATGGAACCCGGACTTCCAGGATCCCGTCCTTGTAGGTGGCGGTGACGTCCTTCGCGTCAGCCCCTTCCGGGAGCATGACGTCGCGCTCGAACTCGCCGTAGCGGAACTCGCTGCGGTATCCGTGCTTCTCCGTGCGCTCGGTCTTCGCCTCGCGGCGGGCGCGAATCTTCACCACGCCACCCGACGTCGTGACCTCGACGTCCTTGTCCGGGTCGATGTCGGGCATCTCCACCCTCACGACCAGGGTCTCGTCGTCGTGGAACTCCTCCACGCGCATCCACCCGTCCTCACCCATGAAATCCGAGAGACGACGCCATCGCTCCGGCCACGTGAACACTGGCCATTCGGCGAGGTGACTCGGCAACTCCTTACGTACCATCGTCATATGCACCTCCTCAGACTGTGGCGACAACTCGCCCATCCGATACCTCCAGAGTGCCTCCTCGTACCGGTGACCGCCAGTGGCCAAAGACCCAATTTCGCGATCGCGGTGTGAGGTCCGCGCAGGTGGCGCGCCGGTGGCGCACGACACCCGGAAAGGTCAGTCGAGGTCCTTGCGCATGCTGATCGCCAAGGGCCGAAAGCCCAAGGATTCGTAGAGATTGCGAGCCACCGTGTTCACGCCGAAGACGTTGAGCGAGAGGCTGGCCGCACCCTTCGATCGCACGAACTCCTCGGCCGCCTGCATCGTCGCGCGCCCGAGGCCGCGTCCCCGGAAGTGCGGGTCGATGGCGATGTCGTAGACGTACCACGCGTCCTGGGACCCCTCGCCCTCGCGCGGAGCCAGCCACAGGGTCCCGACGACGTCGTCGCCCTCCACCGCGTCGAAGACGTGCTGATCGGCCTTAAGCCGGCCGTCGACCAGAAGGGCCTCACGGTTTCGTTCGACGTTCGCGGTGGCCTCCTCCTCGCTGAAACCGGCCTCGCGCAGTGAGTGGTGGTAGTCCCCCCACATGGCCGCGCTCCACTGCTCCAGGCGTTCTCCGGTCTTGGGGACGAGGCGAATCATGCCGACACCGTAGCAGCGCGGCGCAACGGGAGCCAGGCGCCTCAGGCGTGCAGCGAACAGTCGCGACCGAGCTCCTCGGCCACGTCGAGCAGGGCCGCGACGTCCTCGGGGGTGGTGCGGAAATTGGTGAAACAGGGTCGCAGCCAGACCCGTCCGTCGATGGTGGCCGGCGAGACGTAGACCCGTCCGTCGCGCTGTATCGCTGAGCACAGCGCGTCGTTGTGCGCGTCAGGGTCCTCACAGCCCTCGACCAGGGCCCGAAAGGGCACGATGGACAGTTGGGGACGGTTCTCGAGGGTCTCGAAGAGCGGGCGGGCGCGCACCCAGTCGTAGAGGAGTTGGGCCTCGTCGCAGTTGCGCTCCACCGCCTCGCGCACCGCGGCGGCCCCGTGGACGGCGAAGAGCATCCACAGTTTGAGCGCCCGGAAGGGTCGCGAGTACTCGAGCGTGATGTCGACGGCGTTGAAGTGCCCCCCCGCGTGAGGCATGTACGCCTCGTCGTGGGCGAAGACCTTGGCCAGCGACGCCACGTCGCGCACCATCACCGCGCTGCAGGCCTTGGGCACGAACATCCACTTGTGGCAGTCCACGGTGACCGAGTCCACGCGCTCCAGACCCGCGAAGAGGTGGGCCCGACTGGCCACGGCCGCCGCGGGCAGGCCGTAGGCGCCGTCGACGTGCAGCCAGACGCCGAACTCCTGGGCCACGTCGGCGAGCGCGTCGATGGGGTCCACGGCACCGGTCAAGGTGGTTCCGGTGGTGGCCACGATGGCGACGGGCGTGTAGCCCTTGATGCGGTCGCGACGGATCTCCTCGGCCAGGAGGTCGGCGCGCATGCGCCGCTCGTCGTCGATGCCGATGGCCCGCACCTGCGCCGCACCGATGCCCAGGACCTCCGCGGCGCGGGTGATGGAGTAGTGAGCCTCCGTCGAGCAGTAGACCGTCGGCTTCGCGCCGCCGAGTCCGTGCTCGCGGGCGCCGGGGATCGCCGCCTCGCGGGCCGACGCCAGGGCGGTGATGTTCGAGATCGTCCCGCCGCTGGTGAAGGTGCCGGTACCGGCGGGGAATCCCAGGAACTGCGCCAGCCATCTCCCCGCCTGCCACTCGAGCTCGGTGGCGGCTCGGGCGTCGACGGCGAGGTTGGTGTCGTAGGAGTGGGCCAACAGGTCGGCGAGCGCCCCCACCTCGAGGCCGCTGGAGCCGATGAAGGCGAAGTACCGCGGACGTGACTGGGCGATGGAGGCGTCCAACACCTCGGTGGCCTGGTCGATCACTTCGAGGACGTCACTGCCGTGCTCGGGCAGGGACGCGGCCAGGAGCTCCTCGAGGTCCTCGTCGGCGACCGTCTCGCGGTCACGCGCGTGATCGAACTCGTTCCACGCCCGCAGCACGTGCTCGGTCGTTCGAGCCAGGGCGGCCTCGCGGCGCGCGCCCAGCGACAGGCTCAGAGCGTTGTCCCCCACGAGAGCACACTACTGGGGGTCGACCGGGGCGGACCTCGTCATCCTCGCCCCCCTTGGTCAACCGCTCGCGAGTCCCCTGACGAATCCGCTGCCGGGCTCCGACGAGTCGACCGCCGAGCGGTCGAGTGCGGCGAGGTCGCGGATCGCGCGTCTACGAAGCGGTCGGAACGACGTAGTCCGAACCGACATCCCACAGGTGGTGGATGGGATCGTGCGCGAAGTATCGGGCGAAGGTGGTGATGGTGAACTCACTGCCGTTAGAGCGAAGTCCCCGATGGTCCCAGAGCGGTCCACTGACCTGACCGAATCGGGCGCCGAGAGCCTCAGCGGCGGCATCCAACTCGTCGGCAACGACGAGGGGGTCCTGTAGGTCGTACCGGTCTTCGATCGCGGTCTTGTCCTGGTCCCAGTTCTCGAATCGCGCCCCGTCGTGATCGATCATCAGGTGGAGTCGTTCGTCAAAGAGGCGAAAGACGTCACGGACGTGGCAGGCGTATTCCAGTGGTGACCACTTGTCCGACGACGGCCTCACGGCGACGTCCGCCCGGCGCAGCACCTGACGCCAGGCACGAGCGAATCCCCCTATGAGTTGGGCCATCTCCTCGACATCCAGCCCCCTCGCGTCGAAGCCGCACTCGGGGCACGCACGCGCCAGAACCCACGTCCAGTCCTTGTCGTCCGGAGTGATCGTCACGGAGATGACAGTAGCCCAGAGGGAACCATCGACCAACTTCAGTTCTCGATCAAGAACCTGTACACATTCGTCTCACGTTGCACGAAACCCAGCTTGCGATACAGCGCGTTCGCCGCTTCGCGAGCCGGACGACTGGTGAGGTCCACCGTCGCCGCTCCATGTCTCTTGGCGTGTTCGATCGCCGTCATCGTCAGGGCCTCGCCCGCACCCAAGCCGCGCGCCTCAGAGTCCACCACCACGTCCTCGATCCACGCACGGATACCCGTCGGCAGCGGGAACAACGCCAAGGTCAACATCCCGACGGTACGTCCCTCGTTCGTCGCCACCAAGAGCGTCACCGCGGTCGAATCGAGGAAGTCGTGCAACTGCTCCATGGTCATCGGTGACGCGGAGGAGGAGAGTTGCGGGAGGAGGTGATTGACCTGTGCGAGGAGTTCCTCGTTCGCGTACTTGACGGTGTTGACCTCGATCATGCTTCACCCCTCCACACCGGTTGACGCAGGTCGTCGTAGAAGACCTCGCGCTGCTCGCCCTCGATCACCGCGAAGATCTCGGGGACCCAGCGCTCCGATCCCAGGGTGCCCTCGGGGATCTCGTCACGCCCGAACCATCCGGCGTCCAAGCACTCGAGGGGATGGGGCCTGAGCTCCCCGCCCACCGCGCGGCACAAGAAGACCAGGGAGAACAAGGGGATGCGCGACACGCCGAGCTGCAGGCCGTCGAGCACGCCGATGAGCCGGATGGGCTCAGCCTCGATGCCGGTCTCCTCGCGCACCTCCTTGACGACCACCTCGGGTGCTGAGTATCCCACGTCGCACCAGCCCGTCGGGTACAGCCAGACACCCGAGTCCGCGCGCTGGATCAAGAGGAGCTTGCCCTCGTCGTTGAAGACGGCGGCGCCGACGGCGACCTTGGGGGTGACGTAGCCGCCGACACCCTCGCCGAGTTCCTTCATCCACTCCACGACGTGGCCCTCGGCGTCGAGGGCGCCCTCGCGCCCCTCGTCTGCGGCGGCCTTGATGTCGCCGGCCACGGCCAGGATCTCCTCGTAACGCTCGCGCTCGAACTCGTTGTCGGTGAAGGCCATGCCGGTGCGGGCGATCCCCGCCAGGGCCTCGGCCCAGCGGCGCAGTTCCTTCTCGGTCGCCTCAGCACTCACGTTCTTGACGCTACCTCGCTAGGCGAGAGTGGCGTCGAGCACCTCGTCGAGGTCACCCACCATGCCGGTGTAGAAGGCCCCGAACTCGCCGTAGAGGGTGGAGGCCTCGTCGAAGCGCATCGTGTACACGCAGTCCTTCAGGTCGTCGGGGCGCACGCCGAAGAGGGTCACGCCCCATTCCCAGTCGTCGAGTCCCGTCGAGCCCGTCACCAGTTGCAGCACGCGTCCCTTGAACTCGCGGCCGGACTTGCCGTGCTCGCGCATCAGGCGGTCGCGGTCCTCGTAGGGAAGGGCGAACCAGTTGTGCTCCTCGCCTCGGCGCTTGGACATCGGGTAGAAGCAGAAGGCCTTCATGTCCGACGGGGGCAAGACGGGGTAGAGGCGTGCGTTGAGCATCTCCTCGGGCATGCCGGCGGCGTACTCGGAGACCTCGGTCACCGAGACGTAGGACTCCGACACCACGAGCCCCGAGGCCTGGACCTTCGACTGGAAGCGGCGCAGGTCCCACAGGTCGGACCCGAGCACCAGGAAGCACAGGTCCGCCTTGGCACCCATGATGGCCGCCGTCACCACCTGCAGACCCGAGGCGAGCGCCTCATCCACCGCCTGGTGCAGGACATCGCGGTCGACGCTCTGCTCGACGTGGCAGAACAGGTGGACGACGTTGAGGCCGCGCGAGGGGGTCAGGGCTGAAGTGGTCATGACTCCCATGATAGGGAGCAGGCGATAAACGCAGAACCGCGGGGCCCGAAGGCCCCGCGGTTCGACTCGACAACGTGGTTGTCTAGTAGTCGTCCATGCCGCCGCCGGGCATCGCCGGGGCGTGCTCCTCGGGCTTGTCGACGATCACGCACTCCGTGGTGAGGAAGAGTGCGGCGATCGACGCGGCGTTCTGCAGCGCCGAGCGGGTCACCTTCGCGGCGTCGATGACGCCGGCGGCGATGAGGTCCTCGTAGACGTTGGTCGCGGCGTTGAGACCCTCGGTGGGCGAGGGGAGGTTGCGGACCTTGTCCACGATGACGCCACCCTCGAGACCGGCGTTGACGGCGATCTGGTTCAGCGGCGCCTCGACGGCCTTGGCCACGATGCGCGCTCCGGTGGCCTCGTCGCCCGTGAGCGAATCGGCGACGGCGTTGATCGCGGTCTGGCTACGCAGCAGGGCGACGCCACCACCAGGCACGACGCCCTCTTCGATGGCGGCCTTGGTGGTCGACACGGCATCCTCGATGCGGTGCTTCTTCTCCTTGAGCTCCACCTCGGTGGCGGCTCCGACCTTGATTACGGCCACGCCGCCCGACAGCTTGGCGAGGCGCTCCTGGAGCTTCTCACGGTCGTAGTCGGAGTCGGTGTTCTCGATCTCGGCCTTGATCTGGGCGATACGGCCCTTGATCTCGTCCTCGGAGCCCGCACCCTCGACGATGGTGGTCTCGTCCTTGGTCACGACGACCTTGCGGGCCTGGCCCAGCAACTCGACCGAGGCGTTCTCGAGCTTGAGGCCCACTTCCTCGGAGATGACGGTCGCACCCGTCAGGATCGCGATGTCCTGGAGCATTGCCTTGCGGCGCTCGCCGAATCCCGGGGCCTTGACGGCGACGGACTTGAAGGTGCCGCGGATCTTGTTCACGACCAGCGTCGCGAGAGCCTCACCCTCGACGTCTTCGGCGATGATCAGCAGGGGGCGGCCCGACTGCATGACCTTCTCGAGCACCGGCACGATGTCGCGCACGGAGCCGATCTTGCCGGCGACGAGCAGCAGGTAGGCGTTCTCGAGGACCGCCTCCTGACGCTCCATGTCGGTGGCGAAGTAGGGGGCGATGTAGCCCTTGTCGAAGCGCATTCCCTCGACCAGGTCCATGTCCATCCCGAAGGACTGGCTCTCCTCGACCGTGATCACGCCGTCCTTACCGACCTTGTCGATGGCGTCGGCGATCATCTGGCCGATCTCGGTGTCCGCGGCGGAGATCGACGCGACCTGGGCGATCTGCTCCTTGGTGTCGGCGGGCTTGGCCAACTCGTGCAGCGAGGCGATGGCGGCCTCGACGGCGGCCTCGATGCCCTTCTTCAGCGACATCGGGTTGGCGCCGGCGGCCACGTTGCGCAGGCCCTCGCGGACCATGGCCCAGGCCAGCACGGTGGCGGTGGTGGTGCCGTCACCGGCGACGTCGTCGGTCTTCTTGGCCACTTCCTTGACCAGCTCGGCGCCGATCTTCTCGAAGGGGTCCTCGAGCTCGATGTCCTTGGCGATCGAGACGCCGTCGTTGGTGATGGTGGGGGCGCCCCACTTCTTGTCCAGAACGACGTTGCGCCCCTTGGGCCCGAGGGTGACGCGCACGGCGTCAGCCAACTTGTTCATTCCGCGCTCGAGCGAGCGACGGGCTTCTTCATCGAAAGTGATCAGTTTCGCCACGGCGATTCCTCCTAGTGCGACCGCACCGCTATCGGTGCAGAGACGATATTAGCACTCTAAGGGTTCGAGTGCTAAAACCGTTCAGCCGCCCGCGACGGCGGGCACCAGGGACACCGTGACCCCCGCGTCCAGGGGCGTGTCGAGCCCCTGGAGGAAGCGCACGTCCTCGTCGGCGACGAAGACGTTGACGAAGCGTCGCAGGGCGCCCTTGTCGTCGAGCACCCGAAAGGCGATGCCCGGGTAGGCGGCGTCCACCGCGACGATGGCGTCACGCACGGTGGCGGCCTCGACGGGCACCTCACCGGCGCCGCCGACCAGGCTGCGCAATTGGCTGGGAAGGCGGACGATCACGCTCATGAGGCACTCACTAACTGATGGAAACGGATGGCGTCCTCGGCGGCGGCGAGCGACGGGGCGATGGTCGAGGACACCACGGCGGTGTCGACGATGGCGTCGAGGGTCTTGAGGCCGTGTCCGGAGATGATCGCGACGATCGACTTCTCCGGGTCGATGGTGCCGCGGCGAACCATCTGGCGCAGGCAGGCGATGGTCACGCCGCCGGCCGTCTCGGCGAAGACTCCCTCGGTCTGGGCCAGCAGGCCGATGCACTCGAGGATCTCCTCGTCGCTCACCGAGCCGATGTCACCACCGTGGGCCCGGACCTCGTCGAGCACGTAGGGGCCGTCGGCCGGGTTGCCGATGGCCAGGGAGCGCGCGATGGTGTGGGGGCGCTGGGGCGTCACCACGTCGGCCCCCTCGGCGAAGGCCGTGGCGACGGGAGAACAGCCCGTGGCTTGGGCGCCGAAAAGCACCGGCTCGGCGCCCTCGACGAGGCCGAGTTCGATGAACTGGCGGAATCCCTTGGCCACCTTGGTGAACTGCGATCCCGAGGCGACCGGCACGACCACCTGGTCGGGCATGGTCCAGCCCAGTTGCTCACAGATCTCGAAGGCCAGGGTCTTGGAGCCTTCGGCGTAGTAGGGGCGCAGATTCACGTTGGCGAAGGCCCAGTCCGGGTGCTCGGCCACGAGCTCCACGCACAGGCGGTTGACGTCGTCGTAATTGCCCTCGACCCCCAGCACGGTGCCACCGAAGATGGCGGTCATGGCGATCTTGGACTTCTCCAGGTCCGAGGGGATGATCGTGACGCTCGGCCAACCGATGAAGGCGGCGTGCGCCGCCACCGAGGTGGCGAGGTTCCCCGTCGAGGCGCAGGCCGCCGTCGTGAAACCGAGACGACGGGCGCTCGACAGCGCCACCGAGACCACGCGGTCCTTGAAGGAACCGGTCGGGTTGCGGGTGTCGTCCTTGAGCCAGAGTTCCTCGACGCCCAGGACCTCGGCCAGGCGTGTGGCGCGGCGCAGTGGCGTCCAGCCGGCGCCCAGGTCCACGGGCTCGTCGCCCGGGTCGGGCAGCAGCGCACCGTAGCGCCAGATGGAGGCGGGGCCCGCCTCGATGGACTCGCGGGTCACCCGCCCACGGGCGGCCTCGAGGTCGTAGGAGACCTCGAGGGGTCCGAAGCAGAACTCGCACGAGTAGCGGGCCTCCGCCGGGTAGGCGGTACCACACTCTCGACATAGAAGGCCGGTGGCGAAACTCATATCTCCCTTTTCATCGTTCGGGCTTTGGCACCTGGTGTGACAGGGTTACTGTGACTCACACTGGTTGTCGCGACTTCATCGGGCCCGCCCCTCAGTCGCTCTTGATGACCCATCCATTCTGGCCCGACACCTTAGGTGGTGTCAAGTGACGACTCGGCACCCGACCCCCTAACCTGCCATGCATGGACCGAATCGACGTCCCCTGGACCCTGAGCCGCGATGACTTCGACCTGACCACGGTGCTCGGAGACCACCTCGGCCACAGCGTCGCGGTGGTGGTGCCCGCCATGAACGAGGCCGCGACCATCGGCGGCGTCATCGACGCCGTCACCCGTCACGCCGGACTCGTCGACGAGGTCATCGTCGTCAACGACCACTCCAGTGACGACACCCACGCGGTGGCCGCGCACCACGGGGCTCGGGTCATCGAGCTCACCGGTGCCTCGGGCAAGGGACGTGCGCTGTCCGCGGGCCTGGCGGCGACCTCGTGTGACATGATTGTCTTCCTGGACGGCGACGTGCTCAATCCCGATCCGGACCACGTCGCGCGCCTCATCCAGCCCCTGGTGCAGCGTCCGGAGACACAACTGGTGAAGGGCTACTACGAGCGCCCGCTGCACGACATGCCCACCGGCGGCGGACGCGTCAACGAGCTCGCGGCCCGACCCATCCTGTCCCTGCTGTACCCCGGGCTCGGAGAAGTGCGCCAACCCCTGGCGGGCGAGACCGCCGCGCGGCGCACGACCCTCGAGTCCCTCGTCCTCGAGCCCGCCTACGACGTGGAGATCGCCCTCCTCATCGACGTGGCCCAGAAGTTCGGTGTGGCGTCCCTGGCCCAGGTCGACCTCGGAGTGCGCCGTCATCGCAACCGCCCCCTCGACGAACTGCGGCCGATGGCCATGCAGGTGCTTCGCGCCGCGCTGTCGCGCTACGACGTGGAACTACCCGACGGCGACTAGTGGTGCACGTTGGGGCCCAGGATGACGACCACGTCGTCACCCGTCGCTCCCGCGACCCCGGGCACCGTCGCACCGGCCGCCAAGGCGCTCGCTGAGGAGGTCGGCACACCGATCTCGGTCGCGATCTCCTGGGCGGCCCACAGGTAGCCGGGGTGGTAGTAGATCACCGTCGCCGTCTCGGTGGGACCATTCAGGCGTGGCAGCGTGTTCCAGGTCAGTCGTTGCAGCGTCTGGGTGTAGGTCTCGGCGAGACCCGAGATGTTGGTCCCGTTCGCCACCTGTACGGTCACCTTGGACTTGGCCACCGTCGGGGACGTGACCGGCGCCGTGGTGGTAGTGGTCCCCGTCGGGTGGGTGTTGTGCGCGGCGGCGTGCGAGTGCGACCGCAGAGCCACGAAGGTCGCTCCCACGAAGAGGATCAAGATGACCAACATGACGGGAAGCGAGGGCTGGTAGTGGGAACCGCCCTTGGGGGGCGTCGGAGACTCTTTGGTGGCCACGCAGACACACTAACTGCAGCGACGCCCTCGCTTCAGGGGAGGCCTGCGGGTCCCCTTGGTCTCCGACACATCTTTAGGTAACCTTGATTCCTCTTAGCCGGTGTGGCGCAGTTGGCAGCGCAGGCGATTTGTAATCGTCAGGTCGGGGGTTCGATTCCCTCCACCGGCACGTAGGTAGATTTCCCTACAGACGAGGTTCCTGCAAAGAAAGGTGGTCCACCATGGGCATGGGAAACACAGTCAAGGAATTCCGGTCCTTCATCTTGAAGGCCAACGCCATCGACCTGGCGATTGGCGTCGCGATTGGTGGCGCCTTCACCGCGGTGGTCACCGCGATTGTGTCGGGACTGTTCACACCGCTCATCGCCGCCATCTTCGGCCAGGCCAATTTCTCCTCGCTCTACTTCACGCTCAACGGCAGCCACATCCTCTACGGCGAGGTGCTCAACGCGATCTTCACCCTGCTCATCGTGGGTGCGGTCCTGTTCTTCCTGGTGGTCAAGCCAGTGGCCTTCTTCAAGCAGCGCGCCGGCTACGAGCCGCCCACTGCACCCCCCATGGCCTCGTGCCCGTCGTGCCTCACCTCGATCAATGCCGGCGCCACCCGCTGCCCCGCGTGCACCGAGTCCCTGGCCGCCGGATGGTCGAACGCTAGTTAGCGAATACCTCGACGTCGCGAAACGACGTCAGCACCGAGTTCGTCAATCTGCCCTCGCCCACCGCGTGGATCGTGACTCCCACGTCGTTGAGGCCCGCCAAGTCCTTGGACAGCTGCTTCTCGACGGCCAACGCACGCTGCAGGCTGAGCAGCGCCGAGCCCTGGGCCGAGTCCTTGGCCGTGGCGTAACCGTAAAGCAGGACCAAGGTGCGGTTGTGCTGGTTGATCCCGATTGCGATGAGGGCGACCGCATGGCGCATGGCAGGCGTCAGGACGCTCGAGTCCGGGGCGAAGACCCCGACGCTACCCAGCAGCTGCTGAGGGGTGTTCGCCGGGAGGGCGCGACGCCACAATGCGTAGAGAATCTTGGTGTGCGACACCACCAGCCGCGATCCGATATGGACCGTTGGTGCGGGTGCCCTGGGGCTCGATGCCCAGCCTCTGAAGGTAAAGCCCATTCGATGTAGACCGGCCCCGGACGGGACGATCACCCACATGCCCGCGTGCACCGTACGGGCGGGGATATGGCCCACACCACCGTTGTCCGAAAACTCCAAGTGGACCAAGTGATTGGCCGACCAATGTGCGTACAGTGTCGCTGACTTGGTGGGAGTGAATGGAGAACCACCGCGTCCAACGAAGGCACCTCCGGACGCTGACGTGTACCATCCAACGAAGCTGAACCCGGGAACAGCGACCTTCGCGATTGAAGGAAGGCGGAAACCGTTACCCGCCAAAATTGCTGTCGTCCCTACATGCACCTTTGACGCCTGGGTTTGAAAGCTCACTCGGTATCGATTCTGAGTCCAAAGCGCATAAAGCGTTTGACTTGAACTCACCGTGATTGTGGCCCCTGGGGCGAACTCAGTTCCGCTTCCATCGGCATTTGTGTTCCACCCAATCAACTTGAAGTCTGGTCTTGAAAACTTCGATGCGAGAGGAAGAGTGACTAGACCCCCATATGCAACTTGCAGGTTTGTTACCGCTCCTACCCCGCCGTTTGGCGAAAACGATATCGACTCAATCGAGATTGTCCACTGTGCGTAAAGGTCAAGATCTGACACGAACGAATAAGTCTGTTGATCGGAATACCTCGAACCGGAGCCGTCTCTTTGGGTATTCCAGCCAGTGAACTGATGGTTCGGATTTGTAAAAGCTAATTGCGATATCGGTGTTAACGCCATTGGGGCATTTCCGGTTTGCGTCTGATGCGTCATATCAGTGCTGGTGAGATTGCCGAAGAATACGACAGAATGCGAAACTTGAACCCATTGCGCATACAGATCCTCGTCGCTCGTGAATGCATAGGTAGATTGATCCGCAACCACCGTGCCACTCCCGTTTGCAGCAGTGTTCCAATTTTCAAAGTAGAAATTTGGATATGTGAATCCCATCGAACTAAATGGCTCAAGTTGGGAAGCCGCGGAGCTGCTCTGTGACACCGATGCAGAACTAGTACCTGGAACATTGTTATGAAATGTCACCGTAAAGAATTGGGGCGCCGCCGAGATGCTAGTTGGTTGATCAACAATTGCGATTGTGACCAATAAGAGGCCGACTGCCGAAAGCCGAAGAAAGTGGATAATTTTGAGCATTCTGGACCCCTCTGAAAGAACCCGCATACTGAAGAACGGGCTCCTGCTGTCGATCGATTTCACGAAATTCAGTCTCGTCGTATTGCCTTCCCAACTTGCTGTCGCAGCCTATCTACAACGGTTGACGAAGTGAAGTGATCAATGTCCTACTTCTTGGGCAGGCTTCGCTGACGCGCAACCTCGAAGGCCGCCACCGAGACGGCGACGCCCGCATTCAGAGAGCTGATCTTCCCCAACTGCGGGA
The DNA here is from genome assembly GCA_903860745.1 of uncultured Actinomycetes bacterium. Lineage (GTDB taxonomy): Bacteria > Actinomycetota > Acidimicrobiia > Acidimicrobiales > RAAP-2 > RAAP-2. The sequence goes on from CAIORQ010000099.1 coordinate 12,474, forward strand.
TTGATACCACCGCTTGACAACGCTTCCTCGTCAATGGGGCGAGACCCTTCTCTTCACTTCCGACAACCAGTGCCACCGGAGTCGACGCTAGGTCGAGGTCGTAGAGGGACATCTTGGATTCCCCGGCGAGACCGACAGATAAGACTCCCGCCTTATTGAGTTGGTCGATCGCGGTGGGAACGCCACCCACGTCGCAGAAAGTGAGGTATTCGACGGCACCCGCCGCCGTCTTGGTGACTGTCGGCGAGATCCGCGCAGACCGGTGACGGGGCACAATGACACCAGTGACACCGGCACCATCGGCACTGCGCAACATTGCTCCGAGATTCCGCGGGTCCGTCACCCCGTCGCACACGAGAAGGAACGGGCGCACGTGAGCTAGGAGGTCCTCGAGGGTCACCGTCTCAAGTCGAGATGCGATGGCCATAACTCCCTGGTGTCCTTCGGTTCGGGCCTCCCGGTCGAGTCGGGCCATCGAGATGACCTGTAGCGGTACGCGCTGGCGCTGCGCCTCACGTTCGATCGCGTCGAGAGTCTCCGACGGGTCTTGAGCGTCGGCCACGTACACCTTGTGCACCGAGCGGCGACGCGCCTTCAGCAATTCAAGAACGGCGTGACGACCTTCGACCTGTTCGCCCCCGAGCCCTTCCTTCTCGCGGTTCGGGGTGCGCCGAGGCCCTCCGACCTGTCCGGGCGCCATCGGACGACCGCCTTGACGCGAGGGACGGCCCTGCGGACTGCGACGTGGTGCGGGACGGGGACTCATGACAACTCCTCGAGAAGTACGACGGCGCTGGCGGCGACGCCTTCAGCACGACCCAGCGCGCCGAGACCCTCCGCCGTCGTGGCCTTCACCGACACCACACACCCGAGAGTGTGCGAGAGCTGGTCAGACATCCGGGGCATCCACGACACCAATTTCGGACGCTCGGCGACCACCGTGACGTCAGCGGAATGGGGTCGGAATCCCGCGTCCTGCACCAGACGCAAGGTCTCGGTGAGCATCGTGCGCGAGGCGACTCCCGCGAACTCCGAGTCGCTATCCGGAAAATGGCGACCGATGTCTCCGAGATTGGCTGCGCCCAACAGTGCGTCAATGAGCGCGTGGGTGACGACGTCGGCATCGGAGTGGCCCACCAGGCCCGTCTCTCCCTCGAGGTGAACGAGTCCGAGCCACAACTCGCGGCTCGGGTCGTCGCTGAAGCGATGGACGTCGATGCCCTGCCCGATCCTCATTCGTCCTCCAGTGTCGCGGCGATCCGCACCAGGTCTCCCGGCTCGGTGATCTTGACATTGTCGAGCTCACCCGGCACGACCACGACCGTTCCACCGAGCGATTCGACCAGGGCCGCGTCGTCGGTGGCGTCGTCCTGAGTGGCGTGAGCGCTCTCGAGAATGGCCCGACGAAACGCCTGGGGTGTCTGGACCGTCACCAGGTCACGGCGGTCCACCGTGCCCACGACGACCGTGACGTCGCTTCGCACCTCGACGCGCTTGACCGTATCGGTCACCCGGAGTCCCGGAATCGCACCATCGGCGCCGTTACGCACCGCGTGCACCACGGCCTCGAAGAGGTGCGCGGAGGCGAGCGGACGAGCGGCGTCGTGCACCACCACCACGTCACAGGGAGGTAGGGCGCGCAGACCCTCACGGACCGACGCGGCGCGAGTGTCCCCGCCGGTGACGACGATGTCGGCTCCTTCGCCGGTGGCGACGTGGCCGGGCGGGACGACGAGGACGACGACGCTCGCGACCGAACGTGCGGCGCGCACGGAGTGCGCCGCCACGGTACGGTCACCGAGGAGCGAGAACTGCTTGAACCCGCCGAAGCGGACCCCACGACCGCCGGCCACGACGACGGCGGCCACCGTCACGGCTAGGGCAGCACCGAGGCGAGCTTTTCCTCCGCCGCGTCCGTGTCCACGTTGAGGGCGAAGGTCAACTCCGAGACCAGGATCTGGCGCGCGCGCGTGAGCATGCGCTTCTCACCCGCCGACAGGCCCTTGTCCTTGTCACGGATGGACAGGTTTCGCACGACCTCGGCGACCTGGTAGATATCGCCGGAACGCAGCTTCTCGGAGTGGTTCTTGAAGCGGCGAGACCAGTTGGTGGGCATGCGTGCCTCCTTCTTGCGCAACACCGCGAAGACCTCCTCGACCTCTTCGTCGTTGATCACGTCACGCAGTCCCACGGATTCGGCGTTGGCGACCGGGACCATCAAGATCAAGTCGGTGTAGGCGACCTTGAGTTTGAGGTAGTCCTGCTTGACGTCGAAGGCGGTCATCTTCTCGATCTTCTCGACCGTGCACGCCCCGTGGTGGGGGTAAACGAGACGGTCACCCTTCTTGTACTTGTGAGTAGCCATGACTCGGGTTTCTCCTCAAAGGAAATAGCGCGCAAGGGCGCTTTAGGGGATTAGTTATTCTACCAAACTTTTCGCCAAACGTGTCAGATGGAGCCCCGTCACCAGCGCGGAGGTGACATCATGGCGGGGTCCACCTCGCTAAGGAGTGCCATGTCTCGAGCGGCCCTGGAAGCCTTTCCGCGCGTCCCCCTCACCTTCGGTCGTTCGCCGCTGCAGCGCCTCGATCGACTCAGCGAGCACCTGGGCGGCACGGTCGAGATCTGGGCGAAACGAGAGGACGTCAATTCGGGCCTCGCCTTCGGCGGCAACAAGACCCGCAAGCTCGAGTACCTCGCCGCCGACGCCCTGGCCCAAGGCTGCGACACGCTGGTCTCCATCGGCGGCGTCCAGTCCAACCACACCCGTCAAGTGGCGGCGGTGGCCGCGCACCTGGGCCTCAAGTGCGTCTTGGTGCAGGAGCACTGGGTCGATTGGGACGAGGCGCATTACGAGACCACGGGTAACATCCTGCTCTCGCGCCTGATGGGCGCCGACGTCCGCCTGGACGACGCGACCTTCGACATCGGATTTCGGCCCTCGTGGGAGCAGGCCCTCGCCGACGTGCGGGCGAACGGCGGCACGCCCTACGCGATCCCGGCGGGCGCATCGGACCACCCTCTAGGGGGACACGGATTCGCCGGCTGGGCCTTCGAGGTCGAGGACCAGGAGAACGAAATGGGCCTGCGCTTCGACCACGTCATCGTCTGTTCCGTCACGGGCTCGACTCAGGCCGGCATGGTCGCCGGATTCGCCCATTCGGGTCGCGCCCAGGACGTGATCGGCATCGACGCATCGGCCACCGTCGAGAAGACCTGGCACCAGATCAAGCGCATCGCCGATCGAACGGCGGCCGCCCTGGAGTTGGGCCGTGAGTTGCTCGACGACGAGATCGTGCTGCTCGACCGCTGGCACGCCGGTGTCTACGGCGTCGCCGACGACAAGACCATCGAGGCCATCAAGCTCGTGGCGCGCCTGGAGGGCATGATCGTCGACCCGGTCTACGAGGGCAAGTCCATGGCCGCCATGATCGACCTCGTTCGAGAGGGTGCCGTTGCGCCGGGTTCGAAGGTCCTCTACGCCCACTTGGGCGGACAACCCGCTCTGAACGCGTACACCACGGCGTTCTAGCGACGCCCTTCGCATCCATCTCGTGGTCCCACCCGTGGACATGCGCGAGAGCACTTGGTACTATTTCGTGTAGTACCAAGTGCGTGCCCAAACGAGATCCACCGTGACGCTGCTCGAGACAAGGGAAGATTCTGATCCTCCGGCGATCGCAGATCACAGTCCCGAGGCACACCAGCACTTCCGTCGTCGCGGGAGGCGCCTGGAACGCCGACCACCCCTCGGCGTCGCCCTCGAACGCCCCTGGTTAAACGGCCCTCGCGCCCTCGCGCACCGTCGCGAACTCCCTCGCTCTCACCTCGTTCCATCGGGGCACAGGCATGGAGAACGTGTTTCGCATCGTCTTCACCAACGGCGGCGCATCCGCGTGCACCCTGCTCGGTGTCCACATCCTGCAATTCGTCGACGGACCTCACCTCACGCCAGAGGGTCCGACCAGCCGACACGTGGACGCCAGTCGAGTGCTTGCGCCCGTCTCACTCGGCGCACACTCCTCCTCGAGCGCCACGGTCTGGTCAGGTGAGCCGGTCGACACGGACCCGCGACGGTGTGGCCGACTGCTTCGCGAGACCGGGATCGAGCTGACGTTCGCAACCATCAGGCTCTACGTCCAGACGTTCCCACCGCTCGACAAGTGCGGATGATCGACCGCAGGGACGTGTTCGCGAACGTCGACCTTCAGTTCCTACGAAACGGACGGCTGAGCCACTTCGCCCACGCGGCGGCCGCGGTCACGGCGCCAACTGTCGCGCGATCGCGATGGCCTCGATGAGCGACGTGCATCGCGCGACTTCGACACCCTCGACGACGTCGAGTTCACCCGCCTCGGGGGCCAGAACGTGGCTGGCCCCGAGACGCTGGGCCTCGCGCACGCGTCGAGTGAGTCCGCTCACCGCACGCAACTCACCGGCGAGCCCCACTTCGCCCACGGCCACTAGGG
>CAIORQ010000100.1 GCA_903860745.1 uncultured Actinomycetes bacterium
CGGTGCCTTCACCGCCGGCTCCACCACCTCGGTCGCGGCCTCGGGCGGCATCGCCACCTGCAACAACGTGGCCCTCACCCTGTCGGGCAACTACACCTTCACCGCCACCGACACGACGACGGGCGACACCGGCTTCACCTCGACCGGTGCTTCGAGCGGTACCTCGATCACCTCGGGCCCGGGCACCAAGCTCGTCTACAAGGTCTCTCCGCCGGCCACGGGAACGGCTGGTACGGCCCTGTCGCCGAGCATCCAGGTCTACGTCGAGGACTCCTTCGGCAACCTGGTGACGACCAACACCGGTTCGGGGGACAGCATCACCCTGAACCTCGCTTCGCAGCCGGGTGGTGGGAGGATCTCCTCGGGCGGAACGGTGACGGCCTCCGGTGGCGTCGCAACCTTCTCGGCGGTTGTCTTGAGCAGGGCTGGCACCTACACCTTCTACGCGTCGGATACGACGACGGGTGACACCGGCTTCACCGTCACGTCCACCTCGACGGGGACCACGGTCAACTGATGAAGAGAAACGTCGCGCGTATCGCGCGTTCACGTGGTCGAAGCGACAGGGGCAGTTCACTGATCCTTGCCCTGATTTATGTCGTCGCGGTGTCGCTCGTGGCGCTCGCCCTGGCCGACTGGGCGACCAACGACCTCTCGAACACCACTAAGTTCTCCAACGCCTCGCAGTTCGACACCGCCCTGCGCAGCATCGTCGAGCTCGGGACCCAGAACATTCGCTACAAGCCCCTGAATACGACGTTGTCGACGACAATTCCGCCGCAGCCGGGTCCGGTCGGTCTGTGCTGGACGCCAACGTCGGGATCGATGGACAGTCAGATAGTTGATGGATACTCACTGGCGGTGTGGTGTCAGACCACGGAATCGACTGCGAGCATCAAGTCCTCTGCCACGCGACTGGTCACTCTCTACGCCTGTCCCACGACCATCACGACCGGTACGGCGTGCGCGGCGTCATTCTCGGTCGAGTCCCTGGTGACCTTCGACGACTACCAGTCCGGGGTCAGCGCGTATCTGTCCCAGACCTGTGTCCCTCCGAACTGTGGCTTCGGGGCGACCCAGAAGAGCTGGATCTGGGGCGTGAGTTACCCCGGTGGCATTCCAACCCCCTCGTCGACCATTCCCTACACGGTGGGGGCCGCCGCCCAGTTGGTCTTCACGAGCTCGCCGATCGCCTCGGGAGAGGGGGTGAACTTCACTACGAACCCACAGGTGAGCGTCGAAGACACCAACGGCCACGTCGTGACCACCGACTCCTCGACCGTGACGATCTCCATCACCGGCTATTCCGCCGGCTCCTCGGGCGGCACGACCCAGGGAACCCTCTCCGGCTGCGTCCAGTCCGGTGAAGTCAATGGTGTGGTCTCCTTCACCGGCTGTTCGATCAGTGGTCCGGCGGCAGCGGGGACGTACACCCTGAGCGCGTCAGAGTCAGGTCTCGTGGCGGGCACCACGACGGTGACGGTCTCCAGTGGTATCGCCTCGAAGTTGGCCTTCACGACCCAGCCCGTGGCCGGGGTGGCCGAAGGCACTCCCTTCGCGACCAATCCCCAGGTGAGCGTGGAAGACGCCAACGGCAACGTCGTGACGAGCGACAGCTCGGCGGTCTCGCTGGCCATCACCGGCGCGACGTCGCAGGTTCTCAACGGGTGCGTCAAGAGTGGAGAAACCTCCGGAGTGGAGACTTTCACGGCGTGCAGCGTCACGGGACCGGCGGCCGTGGCCGGAGGCCCCTACACCTTGAGCGCTTCGGAGACCGGTCTGACCGGTGCAACGAGTGCGTCGTTCGCCCTCGTCGCGGGAGCGGCCAGCCAGCTCACCTTCACTACTGCTCCTCCCGCCTCACTGACGCAGACCAATGGAGCCCTGGGCTTTGCCGTGTCGGTGGCGGACTCGTACGGTAACCCCGTGACGAGCAGCCACCAGACCGACAGCATCTCGGTGGCTTCCCCCGGCATGACCGGAACCACGACCGTCACGGCGTCGGGCGGCACGGCAACGTTCGCCAACCTGAAGATCTCCTCGACCGGGGTTCACACCATCACGGCGACGGACGGATCCTTCACCGGGACGGCGAAGGTGACCGTACTCGGGTTCAACACGGTGGGCACGACGACGACCGCGAGCAACACGAGTGCGGTGTCGCAATCCTTGAGCGGCGTCGGCACCACCGCGGGCGACGCGATCCTGATCCTTATCACCTATAACTCGAAGTCGACTACGACGCCGGCGTGCACCACGCCCACGGGCACCGCCATCGCGAGCTCTCCGGCCATCACGCAGCTGGCTGCCGCCTCGCAGTGGAGCGGGACGACCTCCCCGTACTTCGGCTACTGCGCGTACACCGCGGACGTGGGAACCGCCGGAGGCACCATTTCGGAGTCCATGACGGGTGCGGCGTCGGGTACGGGGAACTACGACTACATCCAGATGCAGGTCGTCGAGGTGACCGGTGACACCGCAGCGACCTTCCCGACGGGAGGCGTCGCCACCTACGGCTCACCCACCACGCAGGTGACGTCCACGCGCTACTACCCGGGCGCGACCACCCTGCCCGGTGACAGCGAAGTCCTGGTCGCGGTAGGTACCTCGTCGACCACCTCGGCACCGACCTTCACCGAACCCTCTGGCTTCACCCAGTTGGTCAATTCGGGCGCCTGGGGTCTGACGGCGGCCAAGGTCGACGTCAACGTGGCCACCGGGCCGCTCACCTCACCCTACGCCTCGGGATCGGTCAGCCCCGCCTCCACCTACGGGACCTACGGCTTCGACCTGACGCCCTAACCCAGGACCATCCCCATGACTCGAACACGGGTCTGGGTGCCTAGTCGTTCCTCGATTAAG
>CAIORQ010000101.1 GCA_903860745.1 uncultured Actinomycetes bacterium
ACGACGGTGCCGTCAACCACGACGACGTTCACGACACCGACGACCAGCCCGCCGGACTCGACCACGACGAGCCTGCCCGCGCGACCCGGGATCCCCCGGCTGAGCTCGCTGCACATCACCAGTTCCCAGGCCCGTCTTCGCTGGAGCGACCGCGGCCGCGTGACGCGTCTCGTGGCGGCCATCTACACCTCCGCCGCCTGTCGTCGCCCGATCCACACCCAATCGGTCCCCAACCGTCTCGACAGCGTCGCCGACGGACAGATCCACTTCTCCCGCGCGCCCGGCGGAGTGGCGACGGCGCACTCCTTCTCCTCGGCGCACGTCTACTACGTGCGCATCACGTTGATCTCGGGACCCGGGGGGCTCGGGCGCGCCAGCACCTGCGTTCGTCTCGGTCGGCCCTCGTCGTAGCGGGGGACGCGTTCGCGCCTACGACAGGGTCGCGTCGCATCCCGTGGGCGGATCGGCGCTTCCCGCCGACGCCACGCAGGCAGTCCCGTGCTCGGGTCGCACTCCCAGGGCCGTGCCGTTCCAGGTGAAGGTGAAGTGTCCCGGGTCGCTCGGCCAGGACTGGATCAGCGTGGTACCGCTCTGCACCCCCGTCGCCCACGCGGTGCCCGCGGGTGGAGGGGCGCCGTGCAGCGTGGTGTAGACCTGCAGGGCCACGGCGAGGCTCTGGAAGTCGGCCACGCAGGTGGCCTGCAGGGCCGCCCCGGTGGGCGTGTTGGACGAGGGGCCGGCGTTGGCGAGCGTGGTAGACGAGGGCAGGACCGACGAACCCGGGCCGTTGAGGGCCGACACCGCGATCGCCCCCATCACCCCGAGGACGATCAGCATGACCAGGAGTCCCAGCAGCGAGGTCATCCCCGACTCGCTGCGCTCTCGGCGAGGCTGGCGTCGGCTCATGAGGGGATACTAGGCCGGGTTCGACCCGTCACTCGACCAGGGCGCGTTCGGCCGAGAACTCCACGGTCAGCCAGAGGTCGTGCGGGATGGTCTTGAGCATCCGGAACAGGACGCGACGGACCTGGTCGGACTGGGCCACCGTCCAGGCGGGGTCCACGACGAAGTCGATCTCCACATAGAACTTGCGACCGATCTTGGTCATGCGCATGTGACGGTCGTTGAGCGCGAACTGTTCGGCCACGTGGTCCAGGGCCAACCGGGCGGCTTCCTGGAGCTCCGGGTCGGGGCTGCCCTCGATGAGTTCGATGAAGGTGGTGCGGACCATCCCCGAGGGCGGGATGATGAAGAGCCCGCTGGCGGCGATCACCAGCGCCGGGTCGATGTAGCGGGCCGCCGCGGCCCAACTGGTCCCCACCACCAGTCGGGCGGCGATGAAGGCGAGCAGGATTGCCAGACCGAGACCCGCGCCGGCCAGCCACTGGGTGGCCTCGGCCCGCACGAGCTCCGAGCGCTGGGCCACGCGGCGCAGACGCCACCAGATGAAGGTCGGGATGGCCAGCGCGAGCAGGGCGTAGTTGAAGCTCCAGGTGTCCGGGGCGGCCGAACCGCCACCGATGATGGTCAACACGGCGTTGAAGCCGGCGTAGAGGCAGGTGGCGAGCAGGGCCACGCCCTCGATGCCGATGATCAGGGGAACGAGGGCCTCGCGCCCGTAGGGGAAGCGCACGGTGGGCCCCGCCTCCACCAGCACCGACACGCGTCGCGCCATCCAGGTCAGGCCGATGCCAAGGAAGGTGTAGAAACCGTCGAAGAGGACGATCTGGGAGCCACCGATGATGCCGAAGCTGATGCCGACCGCCGCGAGGGCGAGCCCCATGTAGATCGACAGACTGAGCGCGCGGCGCTCCAGGCGGAACTCCTTGGTCTTGCTCGACTTCTTTGACGCGCTCATCTCACCACCTCGTCATCTCGGTCCTGAACAGTTTTGTCCAGGGCGGTCCGGCGCGCGACCATACCCCCGCGCGCCACCTCGAGACCTAGGGTCGAAGCTGCGCGACACCATTTTAGGGTGGACCCCGCGCCGGCGAAGCGCTGCGGTCTCGACGTCGGCGGGGCGAGCGCGGCGACCGACGCCGAGACCTCGACGGTAGGGTGGCTCCGGAGGCGACATGGCTGACGAGTTCAATCCCGACGACCTCGAGGTGCTGCCCTCGCACCGCGCCACCGTCGGTGCCCTGCAGGTCCGTCGGGCCCTGCCCCAGCGGCGACGCCGCACGGTGGGGGCGTGGTGCTTCGCCGACCACATGGGCCCCGCCGACGTCACCGAGGGCAGCGGACTCGACATCGGACCCCACCCCCACACGGGGCTGCAGACCGTGACCTGGCTGGTGGACGGTCAGGCCCTGCACCGCGACTCGTTGGGTTCCGAGCAGGTCATCGCGGCCGGCGATGCCAACGTCATGTCCGCCGGTCTGGGCGTCGCCCACGCCGAGGAAGCCACCGGCCACTACCGCGGCACCCTCCAGGGCATCCAGCTCTGGATCGCCCAAGACGACGACGCCCGCCACGGGCCGGCGGCCTTCCAGCACCTCGACGACCTCCCGCGCGTCGAAGTGGGCGCCGCGACGGCGACGATCTTCGTGGGCGAGTACCAGGGTCAGCGCTCACGGGCGCGCTGTCGCGCCGGACTGGTCGGCCTGGAGCTGCGCTCGCACGGCGCCACCGACGCCACGCTCGCCCTGGACCCCGGCTTCGAATACGGCGTCATCGTGCTCGAGGGAGAGGCCCAGGTCGATGGCACCCCCCTCACGGCGGGGGCCCTGGGATACCGACGTCCCGGTCGCGACGAGCTGGGTCTGCGAGCGAGCGCCGGGTCGACGATCATCGTGCTCGGCGGGGTCCCCCTCGACCACGAGATCCTCATGTGGTGGAACTTCGTGGCGCGCACCCGCGAGGAGATCGACGCCGCCTACGACTCCTGGATGGCGGACGACGGTCGCTTCGGCACCGTGACGTCACCCCTGGAGCGCATCGCCACCACCGCGCCCTACTGGCGTGGACCTCGACCCTAGGGACGAAGACCCGGCGACACCTCTCGCCGCGTCAACGTCGGGGCCCCGGTCTGGCGTGGGTGGTGACGTCGGGCGCCTCGCGCACCGTGGTCTACGTCCTCATCGCCCCGTCGTCGTCGCCCACGTCCTTGCGCCAGAGCGGCGGGCCGGTTGACGCCTCGGCCAGGTCGCGTCGCTCGCCTAGCGGTCGCGCGCCCACTCGTCCTCGAGCACGGCGAAGACCAGTTCGTCGGTCCACTCGCCCTTGACGTACTCGTTGCTGAGGTGGTGCGCCTCGAGACGAAGTCCGAGGCGCTCGAGGAGGTGACGCGAGGCCTCGTTGCGCGCGTCGAGCCGTGCGCTCACCCGGTGCGCACCGAGGTCGCCGAAGGCGGCGTCGATGATCCCTCGGGTCGCCTCAGTGGCGAAGCCCAGGCCGTGGTAGAGCGGGGAGAGGACGTAACCGACCTCGTAGCCGCGATGGGTGTCGCTCACCAGGGTCAGCCCGACCTCACCGATGAAGGTGCCCTCGTGCTCGACGGCCAGGTTGCGCCACTGGCCCTCGGCGGGCGCCCCGCGCGACAAGCGACGCTCGAAGTGCGCCGCGAGGCTGGTGGCGTCCATGACGTCGTCGTAGAGGTAGCGCAGCACGTCGGGGCGAGAGAAGAGGTCCTCGTGGGCCGACCGGTCGGACTCGACGAGGTCGCGAATCACCAGGCGCGCGGTGCGATAGAGCGGGGCGAGTTCTCGTTCCATCTCGACCAGTCTGTCAGGGCGCGTCCGCGCGATCCTCAGGCGGTGAGCAGTCCGCCCATGAGCGCCAGGCGTTCGGGGACGGCGCGCCAGTAGGTCCAGCGTCCCCGGCGTTCGCCCACGATGAGGCCGACGCGCGCCAGGACGCGGGTGTGGTGCGAGATCGTGGGCTGGCTCTTGGCCACCGGGGCCTCGAGGTTGCAACTGCAGACCTCCTCCTCGGAGGCGATGATCGAGAAGATGCGCAGGCGCACGGGATCGCTCAAGGCGTCGAAGAGGGTCGCGACCTCGCGCGCCTCGGTCTCGCTGATCATCTGTGTGCCCAGTGGCGAGCAGCCGTCCAGCGCCGCGGTCAGGGACTCTTCGAGCACGCGTCGCACCATGGAAACCTCACATTCACCATCATCGATATACTGACTGTATAAATCGACCAACGTCAATCTTAGAGGACTCCCCGTGAATCATGATCTCCCGCGTCGCCTAGTGGGCGAGTTCCTGGGTTCGCTCGTGCTCACCTCGGTCGTGGTCGGTTCGGGGATCGCCGCCCAACAGCTCTCCCCCGGCGACCGTGGTCTCGAGCTCCTCGAGAACTCCCTCGCGACCGGTTTGGCCCTCTTCGTGCTGATCGCGGTCCTCGCGGGGGTCTCGGGAGCGCACTTCAACCCCGTGGTCTCGCTGGTGAGCGCCTCGACCAGGGGTCTGGCCTGGCGCCACGTGCCGGGCTACATCCTCGCCCAGGTGGCGGGCTGCGTCGCGGGCGCGGCGCTGGCCAACGAGATGTTCGCGCGCGCGCTCGTCTCCTTCTCCACCCACTCGCGCGCGAGCGGTGCCCACCTGCTCGGTGAGGTCGTGGCCACCGCGGGGCTGATCGTCGTGATCTTCGCCCTCGTGCGCACGAAGCGCTCGTCGCAGGTGCCCGCGGCGGTGGGCGCCTACATCACGGCCGCCTACTTCTTCACCTCCTCGACCAGCTTCGCCAATCCGGCCATCGCCGTGGGACGCATGTTCTCGAACTCCTTCGCGGGCATCGCCCCCGCCTCGGTCCCCGCCTTCGTCGGCGCCGAGCTGCTCGGCGCGGCCCTCGGCCTCGGCGTCGTCACCTATCTCTTCACGAACCCGGAGGCCCCGTGACCGCGACGATCCTCTTTCTGTGCGTGCACAACGCCGGACGCTCCCAGATGGCCGCGGCCTTCGCCCGCGAACTCGGCGGCGAGCGCCTGGTCGTGCACTCGGCCGGCTCGGCGCCCGGCGAGACCCTCAACCCCGCGGTGGTCGTGGCCATGGCTGAGGTCGGCCTGGACATCACCGGCGAGGCGCCGCGCCGACTCACCGAGCGGATGGCGCTCGAAGCCGACGTCATCGTCACCATGGGCTGCGGAGACGCGTGCCCCTACTACCCCGGCAAGCGCTACGAGGACTGGGAACTGCTCGACCCCGCCGGCCAGCCCCTCGACGTCGTGCGCCAGGTGCGCGACGAGATCGAGGGCCGGGTGCGCTCACTCCTCGCCGGGCTCGACGCCCTCCAGTAGCGCCACGGCGCTCGCGACGATCTCGCCGCGGTGCCGCGCCACCAGCGAGAGGTGGCCCTCGCCGGGGTACAGGCGCAGTCGCGAACCGGGGATGTGGCGTTCGAGCCAGCGCGCGTGACCGATTGGCACGTTCTCGTCCAGGTCGCCCTGGAACAGCTCGACGGGCACCTCGAGGTCGCCCACGTCGAAGCCCCAGGGCGAGAGGTAGGCGCCGTAGTCGTCGCGCAGACAGCCCAAACCGAAGGAGGTGCAGGTCGCGGTGGCCTCGCGCAGCTCGGCCATCTCGGGTGAGGCGAGCGCCCGGGCGTCAGGCTCGCACCACTGCTCGCCGTGTCCGGGCCTGCGCATCAGTTCGATGAGCTCCTCGACGCTGTTCAGAGCGGCAAGGTACTCCGCGACGTCGTCGGCCTTGAGGCCCTCGTAGAAGTCGAGGTCGTCCTGGTCGAAGGGGGCGATGCCCGCCAGGGTCACCACCCCGCGACAGCGCGGGTCCAGTCCCGTGGCCAGGGCGTGCGAGCCCCCGCCCGACCAGCCCACCGAGACGAAGTCGCTCACTGCGAGGTCGTCGGCCAGCTCAGCGACGTCGCGACCGACGTCGACGGTGCGCCGGCCGGGCAGCGCACTGGAGTTGGCGTAGCCCGAGCGGTTGAAGGAGATCGCGCCGATCGAGCGCACCTCGAGCTCGGCGAGCCAACTGTCCCAGACGCTGAGGTCGGCCAGGGTGCCCTGGTGGAAGATCACGGCGCGCGTCAGGTCCGCGGCGTTGCGCGCGTACTCCAGGTCGCGTCCGTCGCTCAGGCGAAGCACTTCACGGGTCGCCACGGGCGCGACGCCTCAGCGATCCGCCACGCGCAGCACACCGTCCACGCGCTGGGGGATGCCCAGGGGGTTGTCGTCGCGCAGGGCCTCGGGCAGCCAGGGCGCCGGCAGGTTCTGGTAACAGACCGGCCGCAGCCAGCGACGGATCCCCGTCGCGCCCACCGAGGTGTGCAGCGAGCTCGTCGCCGCGGGGTGGGGACCACCGTGGTGCATCGACCACGAGACGCCCACGCCCGTGGGGAAACCGTTCACCAGCACGCGCCCGGCCTTGGCGACCCCGGCGGCCAACAGGGCGGGGCCGTCGGGGTCGTCGTCGACGGCGTGCACGCTGAAGGTGAGGGCCGCCTCGAGCGACGAGATCGCCTCGAGCACCTCGGCGCTCGAGCCGTAGCGCACGAACACCGCCACCGCGCCGAAGCACTCGCGGGCCAGGGCCTCGTGCTCGCCCTCCAGGGTGGCCACGTCACAGCTGAAGAGGGCGGCGTAGGAGCCGGCGTCGCTCGACGAGCGTCCCGAGCGACCGAGACACTCGACCCCGCGGACCTGGTCGAGGAACTCGACGCCCGATTCGAAGCGGTCGCGGATCGGCCCCGTCAGCATGGTCGCGCCCGCGCCCGCCACCAGCGCCGCCACGGCCGCCGCCACGAGGGCGTCACCGGCGTCGCCCGCGGGCACGAAGACCAGTCCCGGCTTGGTGCAGAACTGTCCGGATCCCAGGGTCACCGATCCCACCACGCCCTCGCCGATGGCCTGGGCGCGCGCGGCCGCGGCCGCCGGGGTCACCACGAGGGGGTTGACGCTGCCGAGCTCCCCGTAGAAGGGGATCGGCACGGGGCGCGACTGGGCCCGGTCGAAGAGCGCGCGGCCGGCGGCGTAGGAACCGGTGAAGCCCACGGCGCTCACCCGGGGGTCCTCGACGAGCGCCACGCCGGCCTCGAGCCCGAAGACGAGATTCACCGAGCCCTCGGGCGCCCCGACCTGGGTGCTCGCCCGCGAGATCGCGTCGAAGGTCGCTTTCGAGGTGCGCGGGTGTGCGGGGTGCGCCTTGATCACCACCGGGCAGCCGGCGGCCAACGCTGAGGCCGTGTCGCCCCCGGGCACCGAGAAGGCCAGGGGGAAGTTCGACGCGCCGAAGACGCCGACCACGCCCAGGGGCACGAGCTGGCGGCGCAGGTCGGGCAGGGGGCCCATCGGGCTGTCGGTGGCGTGGTCGATGCTGGCCTCGAGGAAGCCACCGTCGCGCACCACCGTGGCGAAGAAGCGGAACTGGAAGCAGGTCCGCTTGAGCTCGCCGCCCAGGCGCGCCACGCCCAGACCGGTCTCGGCGTCGGCCAGGGCGATGATCTCGGTGGCGTCGGCCTCCAGGGCCGCGGCGATGGCCTCGAGCCACTGCGCGCGCCAGTCGAGGGACCGCGTCGCGAGTTCGCGCGCGGCGCCGGCGGCCGCCGCGCAGGCCGCGGCGACGTCGCCGCGACTGGACTCCGCGATGGCGGTGTCGACCGACTCGCCGGTGGTGGGGTTGTAGCTCTGGACGCTCACGTCACTCCTTCACGTCGGGGCGAAGCACCGCGGAGCCCCGCACGCCGGGGTCGATGCTGGTGAAGCTGTGCCCGCACAGCGAGGCCAGGGCCAGCCGGTCGAGCTCGTCGCCGTAGAAGGCGACGTTGGTCGGCGAGAGCACGTACTCGCCGGTCCAGTCCTCGAACAACAGCTCCAATCGGCCCTCGGCGTATCGCCACAGCTGGTTGGGCTGGTAGCACGAGACGTAGAGCGCGCCGCGCTCGTCGAGCGCCAGACCGTCGGGCACGCAGCGCTCGAGGACAACCACGAGCTCCTCGGGGCCGCCGCCCAGCGCCACGCGCCACACGGCGGGTTGCGCCGAGGCGATGTAGTACAGGTATCCGTCGTGGACGTAGAGCCCGTTGGCGAAGGCGATCGGCGCCACGTCGAGACGCCGCGAACTGGCGTCGGGGGCGATGGCCACCAGCGAACCGGTCGCCTGCTCCCAGGCGCCGGAGTCCGAGACGTAGAGGGTGCCGTCGGGGCCGAAGGAGGCGTAGTTCGGGTAGTCGATCGCGGGCCCGTAGCGCACGGGCTCGCCCGCGTGGTCGTAGCGCCACACGGTGTGGTTCCCCGGGTCGCACAGGTAGAGCGAGCCGCTCGCGT
>CAIORQ010000102.1 GCA_903860745.1 uncultured Actinomycetes bacterium
CTCGTCCTGGGCTCCACCAACGAGACCACCACGGTCATCGATCTCGCGTCGCACACCATCGTGCGCTGGCGCGTCCCCTGGCCCGAGGGCTTCGAGACCGACCTCGCCGCCTTCGACGTCGTCGAGGGGGTCCTGGCCGACGACATCGAGCGCAACGACCTGGCCCAGCCGGAGGCGGTGACCCTGGCGGACCTGCCCCGGCGCCTCGGCAACTACTCCGGTCGTCGGGTGCGCCACTGGCTCGAGCAGCTCGCCACGCCGGCCGACGGTCCCCTCTTCGGCTTCCGTGGACCCAGTGCGCCGTACTGGGAGTTCCGCGGCGAGCGCCCCAGTGTCGCGCTGATCGCCGCCGACCGTGGTCCCCAGCTCATGCGTCGCACCGACGACGGCTCCACCTGGGTGAGGTTCGGCTGGTACGGCGACGACATCTGGCTGCTGTGCGAGGACCACCACGCGATCCGCACCATCGAGGCGACGCGGCGCACCTCGCTGTCGGGCAAGGACTTGGCGACCTCGCTCGGCTTTCGCCCGACCTACATCCTCACCACGCTCTCGCAGCCCATCGACGGGCACTGCTACAAGAGCTGCACCGGACTGTTGCCGCGGGGCTGACTACTTGAAGAGTTTGCCGGTGGCCAGCGATTCGGCCATGGCCCAGCCGAAGACCACCAGGCGCTGACCCTTCTCCGGCTCGAGGCCCTCGAAGAAGGTCTCGGCCCCCTCGGGGATCGAACCCTTGGAGGACACGAAGTCCAGTCCGCCCACGGAGCTGGCCGAGACCGTCATGACGAAGGTCTTGTCGTCGATGGCCTTCTCCGAACCGAAGCGCTTGGCCAGGCGGCGGCCCCAGGCGCGGTCCTCACCCGTGGGACGGTAGCCCAGACGCGGCACCACGTCCTCGAGACCCAGGAAGGCGCGAAAGCCGTCGGGGGTCGTCAGTCGCGAACCGAGCAGGACGTCCTCGTCGGGGAAGGCCAGCAGGGCCCGGCGGAACTGGTCGTGCAGGATGGCCTTCAGGGTCTGGTCGGACTTGGCGTTGCGGTCCACCAGCGCCAGGCCGATCAGCAGCGAGGGGGTCCCCCCGATGCGTTCGAGGGTGCAGAAGGAGTAGCCGCGCAACTTCGCGCCCTCGCGCACGTGGGTGACGAGCACCCACTCCTCGCGCTGCTTGGAGAGGAAGCCGATGTCGAAATTCGGCTCCCGGTCGACGCACAGGTCGGCCATCTCGGCCAGCTCGGCGTCACTGAGGGCGGTTGAGTCCTTCGTGGTGACGGTCATTGCCATAGTCCCCTATTCTACGACGCCCGCGCACCCAGCGAAATCGCTCAGGCCTTGATGACGTTGCGCCCGAATTCGCTGCGCAAATCCCCCACCACCGAGGAGATCGCCACCTGGAAATCCGGGCCCAGACGGAAGGCCTTGCCCTCCAGGCCGGTCTCGAGGATCACCGGTGAGGGCCCCGGATAGCGCTGGAGGATCTCCTTCAGCCGGGCGATGGAGGTCGAGGTGAAGTCCTCGGGGCGGAAACTCAGCCGCAGCTCGCCGTCGCCCTGGTCCACGTGCAGCACCTCGACGTCCATGGCGCCGAAGCGTGCCTCGTCGTCGCGCACGTCCACGCGCACCTTGACGATCACCACGTTGTCCTTGGCCAGGAAGCCGGCGCACTTCTCGAAGACGCGCGAGGAGAAGTTCACCTCCACCGATCCGCCCAGGTCCTCCACCACCGTGCGGGCGTAGGCGCGGCCGTCCTTGGTGGTGCGCAGCTGCACCTCCGAGAAGATGCCGCCGATCTTGAAGGGCCGGTTCGTCTTGGCCAGCTCCTCGGCCTGCTCGCGCAGACTGGCCACGTTGCCGTCGGTGCGGGCCGCCAGGGTGTGCTCGACCGCGTAGAGCGGGTGGTCCGAGATGTAGGTGCCCAGCATCTCGCGCTCGAAGTCGAGCTTGACGGGCTGGTCGAACTCGACGCCCGAGATGGGTATCTCGGTACCCTCCCAGTCGTTGCCGCCGTCGGAGTCCAGGGAGGCGAAGAGCGTCGAGATCCCCAGCGACAGGTCCTTGCGACGCGACAGGGTGGTCTCGATGAGCTCGTCGACCTTGAGCAGCAGGCCCAGACGGGGCACGCCCAGGGAGTCGAAGGCGCCGGCCTTTATCAAGGACTCCATGGTGCGCCGGTTCAGCACCGCCGGGTCCACGCGGCGCACGAAGTCGTAGACCGACTCGAAGGGGCCCGCGGCCTCGCGCTCCGCCACGATCTTCTCGACCAGGGCCTCGCCGACGTTGCGCACCGCGGCCATCCCGAAGAGGATCGTCGACGGCGCGTTGAGCCGCGGGGCGTACTCGGCGAAGGATTCGTTGACGTCGGGGACGCCCACGGTGATGCCCATCTGACGAGCCTCGTTCAGGTAGAGCGCGGCCTTGTCCTTGTCGTCGCGGAACGAGGTCAGCAACGCCGACATGTACTCGACGGGGTAGTTCGCCTTCAGCCAGGCGTTCTGGTAGGCGATGAGCGCGTAGCCGTAGGCGTGGCTCTTGTTGAAGGCGTAGTCGGCGAAGGGCTCGATCTTGTTGAAGATCGTCTCACCGAGCTCGCGGCCGTAGCCCTCGCGTTCGGCGCCCTCGACGAACTTGGCGCGCTGGGCCTGGATCATCTCGCGGATCTTCTTGGAGCAGGCCTTGCGCAGGTCGTCGGCCTCGGTCATCGAGAAACCGGCGATCTTGGTCGCCACGCGCATGATGTCCTCTTGGTAGATCATCAGGCCGTAGGTCTCGCCGAGGATCTCCTGGAGGTCGGGGTGGTCGTAGCGGACCTCCTGGCGGTGGTTCTTGCGGTCGGCGTAGTCGTTGTGGACGTTCTCGCTCAGGGGCCCCGGGCGGTACAGCGCCACCAGCGCCGCGATGTCGTCGAAGGACGTGGGCGCCAGGCGGCGCATCAACTGGCGCATCTTCTCGCCCTCGAGCTGGAAGATGCCGATGGAGTTGCCCAGCTGCAGCATGGCGAAGACCTTGGGGTCGTCCAGGGCCACGTGGTCGATGTCGACCTGCACCCCGTGCACGCGGCGGATGTGGGCCAGGGAGCGTTCGATGATGGCCAGGTTGCGCAGACCCAGGAAGTCCATCTTCAACAGGC
Organism: uncultured Actinomycetes bacterium; assembly: GCA_903860745.1. GTDB lineage: Bacteria > Actinomycetota > Acidimicrobiia > Acidimicrobiales > RAAP-2 > RAAP-2. The sequence continues at coordinate 3,128 of CAIORQ010000102.1, forward strand.
CGAGCTTCTCGATCGCGGTGGCCTCGTACTGGGTGACGATGGGGGCGTCCTCGGCGGGCGCGTTGGGGCTCGCCTTGCGCTGCACCGGGACGTAGTCGAGCACCGGTCCACGGGTGATGACCACGGCGGCGGCGTGGATGCCGTCCTGGCGGCGCTTGTCCACGAAGCCCTTGGCCACGTCCACGACGTGCGCGACGTCGGTATTGGTCTCGTAGAGGGTACGTAGCTCGGCGGCCTCGGCGTAGCGGCCCTCGTAGCCGGGCATGGGCTCGAAACAAGCCTGCAGCGGCAGGTCCTGGCCCATCACCAGCGGCGGCATGGCCTTGGCGATCTGGTCGCCCAGTTGGGGCGGGTAGCCGAGCACCCGGGCGGCGTCGCGCACCGCGGCGCGCGCCTTGATGGTGGAGAAGGTCACGATCTGGGCGACGTGGTCGGCGCCGTAGCGCTCGGCGGCGTAGCGGATCATGTCGCCGCGGTAGCGCTCGTCGAAGTCCATGTCGATGTCGGGCATCTGCTTGCGGCCCGGGTTGAGGAAGCGCTCGAAGATCAGCCCGTAGCGGATGGGGTCGAGGTCCACGATCTTCAGGCAGTAGGCCACGCAGCACCCGGCGGCCGACCCGCGGCCCGGCCCGACGCGGATGCCGCTCTCGCGAGCGTGGCGGATGAGGTCCCACACGACCAAGAAGTAGTCCGAGAAGCCCATGTCGGCCACGACGCGCAGCTCGTATTCCAGGCGTTCGACCACCTCGGGCGGGAGGGCGTCGCCGTAACGCTCGCGCGCGCCCTCAAAGGTCAGGTGACGCAGCAGTCGGTCGGCCCCCTCCTTGTGGTTGGCCCCGGCGAGTTCGTCCGGGATCGGGAACTCCGGGAGGGCGTGGTTGTCGAACTCGATGGTCAGGTCGACGCGTTCGGCGATGGCCAGGGTGTTGTCGCAGGCCTCGGGGATGTCGCGGAAGAGGTAGCGCATCTCCGCGGCGGACTTCAGGTAGTGCTGGTCGCTCTGGAAGCGGAATCGCTGGGGGTCGGCCACCAGCGAGCCCGTCCCGATGCACAACAGGGCGTCGTGCATGGCCGCGTCGGAGTGGTGGACGTAGTGCAGGTCGTTGGTCGCCAGTAGCGGCGCGTTGATGTCGCGCGCGATCCTCAGCAACGAGGGGTTCGTGCGCACCTGCTCGGGTAGTCCGTGGTCCTGCATCTCGATGAAGAAGTTCTCGCTCCCGAAGATGCTCTGGAGCCGCCCGGCCAGTTCGAGCGCCTTCTTGTAGTCGTCTTGGAGCAGGGCCTGGAGCACCACGCCGCCCAGGCAGCCCGAGGTCGCCACGAGTCCCCCGGCGTGTTGTTCGAGTAACTCCCAGTCCAGGCGGGGCTTGTAGTAGTAGCCCTCGAGGAAGGCCCGCGAGGACAACTCACGCAGGTTGCGGTAGCCGTCGTTGCTCGTCGCCAGCAGCGTCAGGTGGTGGTAGAGCTTCTGGCCGCCCTCGGTGTCGCCCCCGGTGTCGTCGATCTTGCCACGCCGCGGCGGGCGGTCGAAGCGCGAGTTGGCCGCCATGTAGGCCTCGAGACCGAGCACCGGGGTCATGTCGTGCTTCTTGCAGGCTTGGTAGAAGTCGATGATGCCGTAGAGGTTGCCGTGGTCGGTGATGCCGATGGCGCGTTGACCGTCAGCCTTGGCCGCCAGGATCATCTCCTCCACGCGCGCCGCGCCGTCGAGCATCGAGTACTCGGTGTGGTTGTGGAGGTGGACGAAGCTGTCAGACATGGTTCAGTGGCTCTCCGAGGTCGGCCTCGCAGGGCGGTGACGCGCCGACGCTAGCGCGAGGCTGTGACGCACCGACACCCCTAGAGGTAGGTCCCGGCTCGCGTTTCGCCGGGGCCGGGATTGAGCGAGCGGTCACGCATCTTCTCGAGCTGGGCCGCGGCCGCGGCCTGCTGGGCGAAGAGGGATGCTTGGATGCCGTGGAAGAGGCCCTCGAGCCACCCCACGAGTTGGGCCTGGGCGATGCGCAGCTCCGACTCGGTGGGGACCTCGGCGCTGAAGGGCAGGGCCATGCGCCCCAACTCGTCGCCCAGGTCCGGTGAGAGGGCGCCGGAGAGTTCGTGGATCGAGGTCTGGTAGATCTCGCGCAGGCGCGCGCGGCCGGCCTCGTCCAGGGGGGCGGACCGGGCCTCGTCGAGCAGGGTCTTGACCATGGCGCCGATGCGCATGACCTTGGCCGGCTGCGAGATGAAATCGCTCTCGGGCTCGCTGGGGGCCTCCGAGGGCGCCCCCTCCTCCCCCGGGGCCAGGACCTCGTCGGGGTTTATCGTGACATTGTCGTTGGTGTCGTCTTCCACACCATGAAGTGTGCCAGAAAAGCGCACCCCGGAGGCGCCGCCCCCCGCCGATAGACTGCCAGCGTGAGGGTGTCGACCAGAGGGGACTACGCCAGCCGTGCGCTGCTCAGTCTCGCGTTGGGTGCCGACCAGTCGGTGCCGACCTCGGTGCGCGACCTCGCCGAGCGCACCGGGCTGCCCCAGCCATACCTGGAACAGATACTGCTCATCTTGAAGGGTGTGGGACTGGTGAGGTCCAAGCGCGGTGTGGGCGGCGGCTACGTGCTGGCGCGCGACCCCGAGGCCATCACCCTGGCCGAGATCGTCGCCGCGGTGGACGGGCCGATCGTCGCCGGTGACTTCGGCGAACCCCACCGCGATGGGGCCTGTGACCACGAAGGACAGTGCGTGCTGCTCGCGGTCTGGGCGGACGTGGGCGACCACATGCGCGAGCACCTGGCGAGCTTCACGCTGGCCGACATGGTGATGCAGGCCCGCGGACTGCAACCCCAGCGTCGTCCTCACGAGGCCGTCACCTGAGCCCCCTGGTTAAGACCTAAATAAATTCGCCCCTTCGACGTCACTACCTTCTGGTAAATTAGTGATGCGTCCATAGGAATTATTCCCCTGGGTCCCGCGCACCACCCCTAAAGGAGTTGTCGTGAACACACCCCGCCGATCAGCCGTCAACACCAACGACATGCTCGGACTCTTGATGCGCGACCTGGACCGCTACCCGATGCCCAACTACGACGAGCAGGTCGAGTTGGCCAAGCGCGTCACCGCCGGCGACGAGGAGGCCAAGAAGCAGATGGTCGCGGCCAACCTCCGGCTGGTCCTGCACTGGGCGCGCCGCTACCAGGACCGCGGCGTCGAGATGGTCGACCTCGTCCAGGAGGGCACCTTCGGTCTCTTGCGCGCGGTCGAGAAGTTCGACTGGGAGCGCGGCTTCAAGTTCTCCACCTACGCGACGTGGTGGATCCGCCAGGCCCTCCAGCGTGCGCTCCAGCAGCACGGACGCACGATTCGCATCCCCCTGGAGGTCGGCGAGCAGCTCCAGCGCCTCGAGGCGACCACGGCCGAGTTGACGTCACTCTTCGGGCGCAAGCCCACCGACGAGGAGGTGGAGGAAGCCACCGGCATGAGCCGCGAGGTGCGCCAGAACCTGCGGGGCCTGGCCGGCGTCACCGCCAGCCTCGACCAGCCCGCGTCCTCGGACTCGGCCACGACCTTGGGCGACCTGGTCGCTCCGAGCGACCACGACTGGGTCGGCGAGATCGAACAGAGCATGATGGACCAGCAGCTCAACGACGCGCTGGACCGGCTCTCCGACCTCCAGCGCGAGGTGGTCACACTGCGCTTCGGACTGAGCGGAGGCACCCCACTGTCCCTGCAGGCGACGGCCACCAAGATGGACATCGGCGTGCGCCGCGTGCGCCGCGCCGAGGAGGAGGCCCTGGCCATCCTCCGCGAGGACGCCTCCGTTCAGGCGGCCCGAGCCGACGCTTAAAGGTCCCGGCGCTCCCCCATCAGGGCCACGAGGTCGTCGGGAGGCGCAGCGCCGGCCGTGACCTCCTCACCGGTGAGCGGGTGGACGAAACGCAGGGTTCGCGAGTGCAGCCAGAAGCGCTCTTCGGGAAGCCGGCGTTCGCGACGGTGCCCGTAGCGCGGGTCGTTGACCACCGGATGCCCGATGGTCGCCATGTGGACGCGGATCTGGTGCGTGCGACCGGTGTCGAGGCTGAGTCGTAGCAGCGTCATCGCGTGGGGCTTGTCGATGCGCTCGAGCACGTCGTAACCCGTGCGCGCCGGTCGCCCGTCGGCGCGCACCGCCATCAGCGTGGGCGTGCGCGTCGAGCGTCCGATGGGCGCGTCGACCACGCCCCTCTCCTCGGCGACGTGTCCCTCCACCATCCCGAGGTAGGTCCGGCCCATCTCGCGGCTGGCCAGTTGCTCGCGAAGGCTCACCAGTCCCTCGACGGTCTTGGCGACCACCAGCACGCCCGAGGTGCCCTTGTCGAGTCGGTGCACGATGCCCGGACGCAGGGGCTCACAGAGCCCCTCGTCGCTCAGCAGCTGCATCTGGGGGTAGCGCGCGAGGAGCCCCGCGACGAGGGTCCCGGTGCGCTGTCCCGCGCCGGGGTGCACGACCTGGCCCGCCGCCTTGTTGATCACCGCGAAGTCCTCGTCGTCGAGCACCACGTCGACCGTCACGGACGCGTCGGGTTCGACCACGCCCGACTCGGGGACGGGCAACACCGCCACGAGGTGCTGACCCTCCTCGAGAGTGGCCGAGCCCTTGGTCACGACGCGGTCGTTGACGCGCACGGCCCCGGCCGCGACCATCTCGGTCGCCTCGGACCTCGACAGCCCCGTCAAGAGCGAGATCACCCGGTCCACGCGAATGGCGTCGAGGGTGGCGGGGATCACGAGGTCCAGGGTCTCGGCGTCCACGACCTCGAAGTCGTCGGTGCCACTCACCGGGCGACCAGCCGAGAACCGCGCAGCATGGACACGATCAGCACCACGAAGCCGACGGTCACGGCGGCGTCGGCGAGATTGAACACCGGGAACCACCCCACCGAGACGAAGTCGGTGACCCGGTGGGGAACCCGCACGAGTCGGTCGACCTCGTTGGAGACCCCCCCGCCGAGGAGGAGTCCGAAGCCCACCGTGGCCGCGCCCGGCTCAGCCTGGACCGCGAAGGCCGCCACGACCAGCACGATGGCCAGGGCCACCAGGGTCGTCAACGCGGGCGTGCCCCGGCTCAGGGAGAAGGAGATGCCGGTGTTGTAGGTCAGGCGCAACCACAGCGCACCCACGACGTGGTGCGCGTGGGTCGCCAGCGAATGCCGGGCCCACCACTTGGTGAGCGAGTCCGCCACGGCGACGCCCAGCGCCCAGACGATCACCCACCCGTTGACGCGTCGTGTCAGACGCTGGCGCGGCACGTCACGCAGGTGAAGACCGGGATCTGGAACTGCAGACGTGGCTTGGAGATGGGTTCGTAGCATTCGTCGCAGCGCCCGTAGCTGCCGTCATCGACGCGCGCCAGGGCCACTTCGATCTCGTCGACCTTGAGCCGCAGGGCCGTCGCGAAGTCCTTGAGCTGGTCGCGCTGGATGTCCGAGGCCACGCTCGAACCGTCCTCGTCGTCGTACTCGAGGCGCTCGCGGTCGACGAGCATCTCCTCGGCCTCCTTGTCACTGATGGCGATCTGCTGGAGCGTCGCCTGACGGGCCTCGAGCAGCAGGCCGCGCAACTCCTCGAGGAACTCGGGCTCGTCGGCGTAGGGGCGCGAGTGCATCTTTCGCTCCAGGGCCTCTTGACGCTTGCGCTCCTCGGCCTCACGACGTTCCTGGCGCTTGAGCTCCTCAAGGTTGCGCCGCTCGATCTCGCGCAGTTTGCGGTTCTTCTCGGCCTCGATCGCCTTCCGCTTGGCGTCGATCTCGCGCTGCTTCTTCGCCTCGGCGGCGGCCTTCTCACGCGCCTTGCGCTGGAGTTCCTTCTCCTTGGCGGCGGCCTTGGCCTTGGCCTCGCGCTCCTTGGCGGCCTTGGCGGCGGCGGCGGCCTTGGCCTTGTCGGCGGCGGCCTTGGCGGCGGCGGCGGCCTTGGCCCTGGCCTCGCGCTCCTTGGCGGCCCTGGCGGCGGCGGCGGCCTTGGCCTTGTCGGCGGCGGCCTTGGCGGCGGCGGCGGCCTTGGCCCTGGCCTC
>CAIORQ010000103.1 GCA_903860745.1 uncultured Actinomycetes bacterium
CCACTCGCCGCACCACGTCGACATGCGCATCCCCATGTACAACCTGGAGATGGCCGCGGCCGCCATCGAGAAGCACTACCCCGACATCGTCCACGACGCGCCCCTGCGCTTCAAGGATTTCCGTCGCAACACCCGCGCCTGCAAGCTCTACGACTTCGAGGAAGGGCGCTGGATGACCTACGCCGAGGCTCGCGCCTCCCTCGTCGCCCCCGTCGCCTGATCCCCGCGGCGTTCTGAGAATTTCCCGCGTCGTGGGACTGTGTAATTACAGGTTTGTACGATGTGCGCAACTTGGGGTTTGACGGTGCAAAAGTGTGCCCACGGTGAGGATTCCGGTGCAAAACTCGACGAATTCTGGGCAAAACCTCTCGATTTCGTCGCCAGGGCTTCACACGGGCATTTCCTGGTGGCATTGTTGTTCTCGTAGTCCACGCAGTACCTGCCGACGAAGTCCGATCCGAAAGGAGAGGGCGGAGGAAGTGAGAGGGGCCTCGCAAGAGGACAGGATCACTTCGGCGGCGAGAGGAGTTCGGTCCGCTCGTCGATACGGTGAAGGGTGTGGAGTGCCTGCCGTCATTCGGTAGCCCGTCCGACACGGGATGGCGAATGATGTGCCTCGGAAACCCCGAGGGGCGGGTGGGCTTCGGCTCACTGGTCACTCGGGGTTTTCGGCCGTCCAGGGGCATTTCTCGTCGGCTTCGGACCATTGGCCACCGCCTCGTCGAAACACGGTAAGAAAGTGTGGACCGACGACAGGACGTTCACATGAGGGCTGCACGAGAGCGACAGTTCCGCGCGATCGCCGACGAGGCGACGCCGGCGATTGGCGCGTACATCAAACGACGCATCTATCCCCTGAGTTACTCCGACGTCGACGACTTGGTCGAGGAAGTGCTCATCATCGCGTGGCGCAGGCTCGACGACATCCCCGCCGACGCCGTGGTCCCCTGGCTGATCGGCGTCGCGCGCAACGTCGTGCGCAACGCGCACCGCAAGTACCGCCGCGGTGAGGTGGCCACCGCCGCGCTCGCGCCGCCGCACCACGACTCCTCGGCGGAGGACAACGTGATCGCCGACGACGGCGTGCGCTCGGCCCTGGAGGCCCTGAGCGAGGACGACCGCGACATCGTCTTGATGCACGCGTGGGACGGTCTGAGCTCGGCCCAGATCGGGGTGATCCTCAACATCACCACCAACGCCGCCGCGGTGCGGCTCTCGCGCGCCCAGGACCGCTTCCGTGAGCACTTCGCCTCCGTGACGGTGGCTTGAAAGTTCTCGCTGTTCGAGACATAAGTACTTCAGAGCGAAGGAGAACGCTATGAAATCGATTGACGAGCGATTGGCCGATGCCAACCCGGTCAGCCAGGGTTACGTGCCCGCTACCTACGATCAGATGCTGAGCCGGGCCATGCGCCAGGCCCGCCGCCAGGACCCGGCGTGGAAGACCTTCCGCGTCCGCATGGGTGGTTCGGTCGCGGCGGTCAGCGCGCTGACGGTGATGGGCGTGGCCGCCCTCAACGGAGCGGGATCGGCGCTGCCCGTTCTGGGCTTCTCGGCGGCGGGGACCGCGTCGCCCACGGCCGCAACGCAGAAGGCGTCCGCGGGCCACGAGGGATTGTTCCTTCCCGTCATGCTCAACTACAGCTTCACCGGTGGCGACAACTTCTCGACCGCCGCCGGATCGGCGCCGGCGTACTCGTTGAGCACGCCCAGTGACGTCCACGCGACCCTCGAGAGCGTCGCCTCCACCCTGGGGGTGACTCTCGCCACGTCGACGGTGAGCCAGGGCACCGGCTACTACTCCACCGACGGCAACGGTTACGGTGGCAACATCTCCAGTTCGGGCGGCGTCAGTAGCTGGTTCATCTACCAGTCCTCGACGTCCGGAGCGTCGGGGGCGACCGGGGTCGTGACACCGCCGACGGTCTCCTCGTCGCCCGCCAGCGGCGCTTCGGGGTCCACCGGTGCGACCGGTGCGACCGGTGCCACTGGAGCGACCGGGGCCACTGGAGCGACCGGAGCCACGGGATCGGTGGGATCGACCTCGACGGGACCGAGCGGTGCCAGCGGCGCATCGGGTGCTTCGGGGTCCACCGGTGCGACGGGCGCCAGTGGTGCGACGGGTCCCGTTGCGGCTACCGGATCACTGGCGACGCAGGCCCTCGGATACGTCTCGGCCCTCGGTGACTACGTGGCGGGCAGCGCCACCCAGACCGTCAGCGACGGCATCACGACCATCACCGTTCCGCTCCTCGTCGACGGTTACCCGTCGGACATGACCGACACGTTCGCCTTCAACAGCGACGGGACCTTGTACCAAGCCTCGGGCGACCAGTTCACCTTGAGCACGGTGGCCACCTACCCGTTGATCTCACCGGCGGCCGGGGTGGAACAGATCAAGGCCCAGCTCGGGCAGTTCGATCACTTCGTGGCATACGGCGCGATCGCCACACCGATCAAGGCGACGAATACGGCCACGCCGCAGGCGTTCTCGAGCGTCAGTCCCGTAACGGTCGCCATGAGCCCCGCCTCGAGCGGAGCCACGGGCGCCACCGGCTCGACGGGGGCGACGGGCCCGACCGTTGCCACGGGGGCCACTGGCTCAACCGGTGCCACGGGGGCCACTGGCTCAACCGGCGCCACAGGTGCCACGGGGGCGACGGGTGCCACAGGGGCAGTTGGCGTCACTGGAGCAACCGGCGCCACGGGAAGCACCATTACGACGATCGACCCGGTGAAGAACATCGGACCGATCACGTACAGCACGAGGCTCAAGAACACCGACGGTCTCACGACGACCACGACGGCCACGGGAACCACTGGATCGACCGGTCCCACCACGACCACGCCGGTCTCGGGCGTCAGTGGCGTGACGGGCTCGACCGGTCCCACCACGACGCTGCCGACCACCACGACCACGCCCGCCCCTGAAGTCGTCAACCTGACGGCGGTGACGATGCAGTACTCGTCCTTCGAGATGAAGGGTGGCGTCTGGATGGAATTGCCGATCTACGTCTACACCGGCAACGTGGTCAAGGGCGGCTACCAGGTCACCTTCCGCGTGGTCCCGCTGCCCTCGCAGTACCTCGACTTCGCAACTGACAACTCGGTGCTGCCGATGGGCGCACGGTAACACCACCACGACTGCGGCGGGCCCGGACACCGGGTCCGCCGCATCGCCACGTGAGGGCCTGAGGTTCGCAGCGGTGCTCGACGGGACGGGGACGCGCAACTACGCGGCGAGGGCGAGTCGCTCGAGCTTCTCGAACTCACCCAGACGCACGGCCCCGCCCAGTTCGATGAAGTAGCCGGTGGAGCCCTTGATCACGCTGAGACCGCTGTAGGGCAAGGCGCCGATCACCGCGTGCCAGGTGAACGCGACGGGTCCGAGGGCCGGCACCGCGGAGAAGGAGACCTTGAGCCCCGCAGGGAACTCTGACTTCGTCCATGCTTCGGCCGACCCGAGTGAGTGTGTCGACGAAGCGGGCAAGTGCGTTTGCGTCTCGATGGACATGTTGCCCGACACGCCACTGAAGACACAGGCCGTGACGGTCTTCTTGACGCTCGACTCGACCAAGGTGACCTTGGCGCCGACAATCGAATCGATCTTGGCGAGCGAGAGGTGCTGACAGAAGGGTGGCGTCGCATTGGCGTGACGAACCGAGGCACCCGCGCCCGTGTGTGGAGAAGCGACGAGGGCCACGACCATCCCCGTCATGGCCACCACTCCCGATGTCCGACGCCAACCCCGGTCGAGGGCTCGTCGCTGCGGGGCGATCTGGTGAGAACGCATCAGTCCTCCACTCTTCGATGGTCACTGCATCGTAGCGATAGTGGCTCCCCGTAACCACGACGGTCACCGCCGAGTCGGCATCGCCGCGAGGACACCGCGGTCATCAGCCACTGCGGTCCTGATGCGGGACGGTTAGAAGAGCGACTGAGGTTCGGCGGGTTCGATCAGCTGGGGTCCGTCGTTGCGCACCGAGCCCACCGCCGGATCCACGCCGTAGTGCTGGAGGGTGCCCGCACGCGCGGGACGGATCAGGTGCAGCCGCTCGTCGGGTCCCGCGGGGCCGACGTCGAGCCAGTCCCCGGCGTCGGCCAGCTCGATGACCACGGGCATGCGGTCGTGGATCTCGTCCATGTCCTCGTTGGGCGCCGTGGTGATCACGGTGCAGGTTTGAACACCGGGAGCGTCCTCGGGCCCCGTGGGGTCGTGCCAGTACTCGTAGAGCCCCGCCAGCAGCAGCGGCTCGGCGTCGACGCGGGTGAAGAAGTGCGGTTGCTTGTTCGCGCCCGGACGGTGGTCCCACTCGTAGAAGCCGTCGACGGGGATGAGGCAGGGTCGCTTCTTGAAGGCCGCGCGGAACGACGGCTTCTCCGCCACCGTCTCGCCGCGGGCGTTGAAGAGTCGGTTCGACATGGCGGGGTCCTTGGCCCAGCCCGGCAGCAGCCCCCAGCGGTAGCGGTCGAGGACGCGCTCGCCCTCGTGCTCGGCGACGCCGAAGAGGCGGCGCTGGGGACCCACGTTCCAACTGGGGTGGGCCTCACCGTCAAGACCCGCCGCCAGGGTGGCGTCGAGGAGCCGCGCGAAGCGGATCGGAGGGCTGAACAGGGCGATGCGTCCGCACATGGGGACTCCTTTCACCAGTGACTCTACGGCCATTGGCGTCTGTGACGGGGAGTGGCTACTCTTACGAACATATGTTCGCTTTTTCTTCCTCACGCCCCCGTTTGTCCGATGAAGTGGTGGCCTCACTGCGCCCCGTCGCCCTCGCCAAATCCCGTCTGGTCCCCGTCGCTGAACCCTGGTCCTCACTGGTTCCCGGGGGAGGACTACGCCGTGGATCGACCGTCACGGTGCACGCGCGCCCGGGGCTCGGGGGGCTCAGCGTGGCCCTGAGCCTGCTCGGCGAGGCCAGCGCCCAAGGTCACTGGGTGGCCGTGGTCGGGGTGGACGACCCCGGTGTGGTGGCGATGTCGGACCTCGGGGTGGACCTGCGCCGCGTGCTCTTCGTTCCGCGTCCGCGCGGTGCGTGGGCCGAGGCGGCGGCCGACCTGCTCGACGGGGTGGACCTCGTGGTCGTGCGTCCCCCCTCGCGTTGCTCCCACGGCGCGGCGCGCAAGTTGATGGACCGGGTGCGTGAACGCGGGACCGAACTCATCGCCCTCACCGAGCCCAACGCTCCCTGGCCGTTGCCCGCCGACCTCTCCTTGCACCTCACCGCATCACGATGGGTCATGTCCTCGCGTCTCGACGCGCGCTACGTGACGCTGCGCGTCGGCGGCCGTGGCGAGGCGGCCCGCCGCGGCGAGCACGTGGTCATGGTCCCCGACGTCCGCGGTCGGGCGGTGGCGAGATAGGTGGAACGACTCCTCGCACTCTGGGTGGGGCCGCTCTGCGAGGAGCGGCCCGATGGGTCGACCCTGCGCGACCACCTGCGTCTGCTCGACGCGCTGACGGCGCTGTGCCCCTTCGTCGAACCCGTTCGCCTGGGCCTGTGCGTCCTGCCGCTGCGCGGGCCGAGCCGCTTCTTCGGCGGGGATGACGCGGTCTACGCGGCGGTGCGCGGGATCGTGCGCGACGTGCTCGGTCTCGAACTGTCGCTGGGGGTGGCCGAGGGACTGTTCTGCGCCGAGCTGGCCGCACGACAGGGGGTGGTGGTCCCCGCCGGGGAGACGACCGCCTTTCGACGACGTCAGCCGCTGGCGGCGCTGGGCCACAAGGAGCTCGCCACCACCGGTCGGCGACTGGGTCTGTACAGCGTGGGGGACTTCGCGGACCTCGACGCCGCGCGCGTCGCCGAACGCTTCAGTGCCGCGGTGCGGGTGCTGCATCGGGTGGCGCGCGGGGAGCTCGCCGAACTGCCCGGTCAGCGCGACACGCGTCTCGCGGCGCGCCTGCGTAGCGCACGCGGCGAGGACGTGGTGGGTGACGAGCAGACGGGGTTCTTCGGTCAGCGCAGCGCGGGGGACGAACGCGCCCAGGCGGCGGCGCACCGAGTGCGTCATCGTCTGGGCCCCGAGGGCGTGCTGGTCGCGCGTCTGCACGGCGGGCGCGTGCCCGAGGATCGCGCGACGCTCTCCCCGTGGGGATCGCCCTCGCGCGAGGTGCGCGACGACGCCCCCTGGCCGGGTCGTCTGGCGGGCCCCTCACCCATCACGTCCCTGCACCAGCCCGTGGCGGTGGAGCTGCGTGACGAGCACGACGAGCCGGTGCGCATGGGCGCGCGCGGATCGCTGAGCGCCGCGCCGACGTCGTTGGTGCTGCTGCGAGGTTCGCGACGCGCCGTCACCTGGTTCGCCGGTCCCTGGCCGCTGGTGGAGCGCTGGTGGACGGCGCCGCGGCGCCGCGCGCACCTGCAGGTGCTGCTCGACGGGGGAGAGGCGATGCTGCTGTGCGCCGAGGCCGGACGCTGGTGGCTGGTGGGGGTCTACGACTGATGGCGCTCTACGGCGAGTTGCACGCCCACTCGGGCTTCAGTTTCCTCGACGGCGCGAGCGACCCCGAGGAGCTCGTCGCCGAGGCGGTGCGCCTGGGGCTCTCGGGTCTCGCCCTCACCGACCACCACGGTCTCTACGGCGTGGTGCGCTTCGCCGAGGCGGCGCGTGCGCTGGGTCTGGCGACGGTCTTCGGCACGGAACTCACGATCGACGCGCGCGACGACCGGGTCGGGGTCCCCGATCCCCAGGGTGACCACCTGGTGGTGTTGGCGCGCTCACCCGAGGGGTACCGTCGACTCTCGACGATGCTCGGCGAGGCGCACCTTGCACGCGGCGAGAAGGGGACGCCGCAGTTCAGCCTCGACCACGTGGCCAGTTGCGCGAGTGAATGGCTGGTCCTGACGGGGTGTCGCAAGGGACCGCTCTCGCGTGCACTGATCGAGGAGGGACCGCGCGCGGCCCAGCGCGAGCTCGAGGGGCTCATCAGTCGATTCGGGCGCGACAACGTCGCGGTCGAGATCTGGGACCACGGGCACTTCGAGGACGTGGCGCGCAACGACGTGCTGGCCGAGTTGGCGGTACGTCACGACGTGGCCTTGGTGGCGACGGGCAACGTGCACTACGCGCGTCCCGAGGACTTCGCGCGCGCCAACGTGGTGGCGGCGATCCGCGCGCGCCGCGACCTCGAAGAGATGCGCGGCTGGCTCTCGGCCTCACCCATGGCGCACTTGCGCGGTGACGGCGAACAGCGTCGTCGCTTCGCGCGCTGGCCCGGGGTGGTGGACCGCGCCGGCGAACTCGGTGCCGAACTGTCCTTCGACCTGCGCCTGGTGGCGCCGAATCTGCCAGCGTTCGCCACCCCGGCGGGGATGGACGAGCAGACCTATCTCACGGTGCTGGTGCACGAGGGGGCGACGAGGAAGTACGGGCCGCGCGAGAGCGAACGCGTGGCCGGCGCGTGGCGCCAGATCGACCACGAACTCAGTGTCATCGGTGGCCTGGGTTTCGCGGGATACTTCCTCACGGTCTGGGACATCACCGAATTCTGTCGACGTTCGAACATCTACTGCCAGGGCCGCGGCTCGGCCGCCAACTCTGCCGTGTGCTATTCGCTGGGCATCACCAACGCCGACGCCGTCAAGTTGCACCTCTTCTTCGAACGCTTCCTCTCACCGGCACGCGATGGCCCCCCCGACATCGACGTGGACATCGAGTCGGGACGACGTGAGGAGGTGATCCAGTACGTGTACCAGCGCTACGGGCGTCACCACGCCGCCCAGGTCGCGGCCGTCATCACGTACCGTCCGCGCTCGGCGCTGCGCGACGTGGCACGGGCCTTCGGGTACTCCGAGGAGGCCGCCAACCAGTTGCGCGACCAGGTGGACCGTTCGAGCATGACCGCCCTCTCCGAGGAGGTACCCGAGATCATCCTCACGATGGCGACCCAGATGCTGAACCGTCCTCGCCACCTGGGCATCCACTCGGCGGGCATGGTGCTGTGCGACCGACCCGTGTTGGAGGTGTGCCCGGTCGAGTGGGGGCGCATGCCCGGACGCACGGTGCTGCAGTGGGACAAGGATGACTGCGCGGCCATTGGTCTGGTGAAGTTCGACCTGCTGGGACTGGGGATGCTCGACGCGCTGCATCGCGCCGTCGACCAGGTCGCGGAGTACCACGGTGTCACGCTCGACCTGGGTGAACTCGAACAGGAGGACGCCGTCTACGACCTGCTGTGCGAGGCCGACACCGTCGGGGTCTTCCAGGTGGAGTCGCGCGCGCAGATGGCCACGTTGCCACGCGTGCGGCCGCGCTGCTTCTACGACCTGGTGATCGAAGTCGCGCTGATCCGCCCCGGACCCATCCAGGGCAATGCCGTTAATCCCTACATCCGGCGACGCCGCGGGGACGAACCCGTGACGTACCTGCACCCACGCCTAGAGCCGATCCTCTCGCGCACGCTCGGCGTGCCGCTCTTTCAGGAGCAGTTGATGGAGATGGCCGTCGCCGTCGCGGGATTCTCACCAGCCGAAGCCGATGAACTTCGCCAGGCCATGGCCGCCAAGCGCTCGGAGTTACGCATGCTCAAGCTCAAGAGCCGCTTCTACTCGGGCATGGCGGCCAACGGCATCACCGGTGCGGCCGCGGACCAGCTCTTCGACGCGTTGGCGGCCTTCGCCAACTTCGGCTTCCCCGAGTCGCACTCGGTCTCCTTCGCTCACCTCGTGTACTGCTCGGCGTGGATCAAGGTCCACTACCCCGGCGCATTCCTGGTGGCGCTGCTCAACGCGCAGCCCCTAGGTTTTTGGTCGCCCCAGAGTCTGGTGGCCGACGCCCAGCGCCACGGGGTCACGGTGGTGCGGCCCGACGTGAACATCTCGGGCGTCGACGCCACGTTGGAGGGCGACGAGAATCGTCCTGACGTGCGCTTGGGGCTGGCGAGTGTGCGCGGCGTCGGACGTGAGTTGGCGCAACGTATCGTCGAGGGCGCGCCGTGGCGTGACTCTGAGGACCTGGTGCGTCGCGCCGGGTGTCTCCAGCAACACCTCGAAGCGTTGGCGGCGGCGGGCGCGATGGACTGTTTCGACCAGAGTCGCCGCGCGCTGATCTGGACGGCGGGGGCGGCGGCGCAGAGCACGACGGACCGACTCGAGGGGGTCGTGACGGGGCTGCGCGCGCCGCGACTGACGCTGCCCAGTGAGATGGAGCGCGTCGCCGACGACCTGTGGTCGATGGGACTCACTCCCGAGGCGACGGCGATCGCCCTCGTGCGCGGCTGGCTCGACGAGCGCGGCGTGACGATGGCCGCGCGACTCATGGGTGCCGAGAGCGCGCGCGTCACGGTCGCGGGCGTCGTCACGCACCGTCAGCACCCCGAGACGGCGAACGGGGCGGTGTTCATCAATCTCGAGGACGAGAGTGGCCACGTCAACGTGATCTTCTCCAAGGGGGCCTGGGCCCGCTGGCGCACGGTCGCGCGCAACTCACCGGCTCTGATGATCCGCGGTGCACTCCAGCGCGGCCAGGGCACGCTGGCGCTGCAGGCGGAGTTCGTTGAGCCGCTATCGCTGGGTGCCACGACGCCGTCGCGCGACTGGCGGTGAAGAATATAGCACTTCTGCTATATTCGAACTATGACGGACTCCCGAGCCGGAACCTTGTTGCGAGAGGCGCGCCAGCTGCGCCACCTCAGTCAACGCCAAGTCGCCCAGATGACCGGCACCACTCAATCGGCCATCTCGCGCATCGAGAACGGCGCGAGCGTGCCGTCGTACGACCGGGTGATCGAGGTACTGCACGTTCTGGGGCTCGACGCCGAGGTCCGATTGGAACTCCTCGAAGTGGACGAGGCTGCGTTGTCGAGGAATTTGCGCCTGGACAGCGCGACACGATTCAAGAACGCGGTGCGTTCGGCCCAATTCGCCCTCAGTGGACGCCGCGCGCTCTCACGACATGGCCTTTGACCCGCTCAAGACGCTCGAGGTACTCGAGCACCACCACGTCAACTTCGTCGTGGTCGGCGGGATGGCGGCGGTGATGCACGGATCGGATATGTCGACCTTCGATCTCGACGTCACGCCCGAGCGCCGACGTGAGAACCTCGAACGCCTGAGTGATGCCCTGCGTGAACTCGGCGCGCGCATCCGCATCGAGGGTGCCCCCGAGGGTGTCGCCTTCGACTTCTCGGCCGAATTCCTGGCCCCCCTCAGCGTGCTCAACCTCACGACCGTGCACGGAGACCTTGACCTAGTGATGACTCCCGCGGGTCTGGGAGGCTACGACGACATGACCGCCGGCGCGCAACGAGTCGAGATCGACGGAGTCACGATCCACGTCGCGAGTCTGGCCGACGTCATCGCGTCCAAGGAAGCATCGAACCGCGTCAAGGACCGATTGACCCTGCCGGGGCTGCGAGTCCTGCAGCGCAAGATCGCCGAGGGTGAATAATGGGTGTCGTGCGCGTAGCGGCTATCCAGATGACCTCCGGCAGTGACGTGGCGGCCAACGAGTCGGCGATCTTTCGACTCGTGGAAGCGGCGAGCGACCTGGGGGCGACCTATATCCAAGTGCCCGAGTATTGCACCTACTGGGGGCCGCGCAGTGGCTACGACGCGGCCGCGAAGACGCTCGACGACGGCTTCGTACGCCAGGTGGGACTGATGGCCAAGGGACGCGGCATCACCGTGCACCTGGGCAGCATGCTCGAGCCCGCGCCGCAGGGTCGTGTCTTCAACACCAGCGTCGTCGTGGGCCCCCACGGAAAGGTGACGGCGGTGTATCGCAAGGTGCACCTCTTCGACGCGCGCCCGCCCGGGGGGGTGACGTACTTCGAATCTGAGTTCATCTCGGCGGGGTCAGAGATGCGCGTGGTGAGCGTCGGTGAGATGAACTTAGGACTAAGTATCTGTTTCGACGTGCGTTTCGCCGAACTCTACCGTTCCCTCGTGCTCGCCGGAGCGAACGTCCTGGCCATTCCCGCCGCGTTCTCGGCCCAGACGGGACCCGCCCATTGGGAAGTGATGGTGCGCGCCCGAGCCATCGAGAACCACGCCTTCGTCATCGCGGCGACACAGGTCGGCACTACCGCAGAGGGCTTGGCGACTCACGGACATTCGATGATCGTGGGTCCCTGGGGCGAGGTCATGGTTGA
>CAIORQ010000104.1 GCA_903860745.1 uncultured Actinomycetes bacterium
CCCGGGACCAGATCCTCGACCTGGTCTGGGGCTACACCTTCGACTCGGGCACCAACTCCCTGGCGGTCTACATCGGCTACCTGCGCCGCAAGCTCGAGGAGAACTCCGAGCCGCGGCTCATCCAGACGGTGCGCAGCGTGGGCTACGCGCTGCGCACGGCATGACCTTTCGCAGCCGCGTCATCGCCGCCACCGTCATCGCCGCGGCCGTGGCCGTGGTGCTGGCCGGAGTCATCTCCTTCCTCACGACGCGCAACGCCCTGACCCACTCCGTCGACGCCTCGTTGGAGCTCGCCGCCTCGCACCCCGACAACGACACCGCCGCCGGCCTCGGCTCCTTCCTGGTGCTGTCCAACGGCACCACCTACCCGGTGAACGAGCCCACCAGCCTGATCGACGCCACGGTCATGTCCTTCGCCCGGGCCCAACACGCCGGCTACGTCTTTCGCACCGTGGACGTCTCGGGCCAGTACCTGCGCGAACTGGTCGTCGCGCGACCCGTCGGCTGGCCCATCAACTTCTCCAACGGCGAGTACCAGACCAGCGTCACCTCCGCCGAGGTCTACCTGGTCCCCTTCTCGGGTCAGATCTCGGAGCTGCGCGGTCTGGTGCGCACCCTGCTGCTGGTCTCCGCCGGCGTCCTGCTCCTGGCCCTCTCCCTGGGAGTCCTGCTGGCGCGCGCCGCGCTGCACCCGCTCGAGGACGTCACCGACGACATCGAGGAGATCGCCGAGACCAACGACATGTCGCGACGCCTCGAGGAGGGCGACGTCGACGAGTTGGGTCGTCTGCGTCGCGTCTTCAACCGCCTCCTGGGCACCGTCGAGGAGAGTCAGTCGATGCAGCGCCAACTCGTCTTGGACGCCTCCCACGAGCTGCGCACCCCCCTGACGAGCCTGCGCACCAACGCCCAGGTGCTCTCCAAGGCCCAGCAGTTGGCGCCCGAGGACCTCCGCCAGCTCACCGACGACATGGTCGCCCAGGTGGACGAACTGGCCGCCCTCGTGGGCGACCTGGCCGAACTCGCGCGTGGTGAACGCTCCGAAGGACCCGTGGTGCGGCTGCGACTGGACGACGTGGTCGAGGAGTGCGTGGAGACCGCCCGGACCTACGCGCGCATCAAGAACATCGTCATCGAGGTCGACCTGGAGCCCTCGACGGTCGTGGGACGTCGGGACCGCCTCGTGCGGGCGATCTCGAACCTCTTGACCAACGCGATCAAGTTCGCCCCCGCGGGCGGCGAGATCGAGGTGCGGACCACCGCCGGCGTCATCACCGTGTCCGACTCGGGGCCGGGGGTCGCCGAGGTCGACATCCCCTTCATCTTCAACCGCTTCTGGCGTTCCCCCCTGTCGCGCGCCCTGCCCGGATCAGGACTCGGCCTGTCCATCGTCGATCAGGTGGTCGCCGAGCTCAACGGCACGGTCAAGGTGGATCGCGATCCCCGGCTGGGGGGAGCGCGCTTCACCATCACCCTGCCCACCGTGTAGCTCGCGTCGCCACCGCTCGACGTGACGCGCTCTAGGGCGAACCAGGTGAGGTGGGGAGCCGCGCCCCGTCGCGCCACGAGCCGTAGACGCGCGACGTGAAGGTCCCGGCGATCGCCACCAGGGCGATGGACGTGAAGAAGGCGAGGCGGATCCCCGGGCCCACCCCCGCGGCGTCGTCCCAGATGGTCCCGGCGGCGTAGTGCGCACTCAGCCAGTCGCGTCGCTGGATGTCCATCACGATGAGCTCGACCAGGAGGACCACGAAGATGCCCACGCTAGTGGCGAGGGACGTCCACCCCGCCCACCGGTGGCCCCGGGCCATCCACCGCGACTCCCAGAGTGCGGCCACGCCCAGGGCGGCCACGATCAGGCCCGCGGGCACGAGCGCCAGTCCGATGGAGTGGCCCACCTCACCCACCTGGGTCTGACCCTGCTCGTGGGGCACCGGGACCAGACCGGGATGGTTCGACCAGTTCAGCAGGGTCGAGGCCAGCAGGACGACGCTGGCGCCCACCTGGAATCGGCAGTACGTGACGCGCTGACGACGGCGCTCCTCGGCGATGCGCTCACGGTACTGGGCACTGCGATCGATCACGTCACCTCCTCCGTCGACTTCGAACGACTCCGAACACCGGCCTCGTCGTCGGTCACGCGGGCGAAACCCCGGTGTCAGGGTGTCACACCGGTCGGGCGTCGCGGTGACAATATTCCTCTTTTCTTAGTTTTCGCTGTTCGAGCGCTTAATCACGACTGCGAAACTTGACGGCGTGACCCCCACTGCGCGCACCACCCACCAGCGAGACCGGCGCTTCGCCCGGGTCCGGATGTTGACCCGGTCGGTCTTCGTCGGCTCGAGCGCCCTGAGCGTCGGCATGGTCGGCTACTTGGCCAGCACCACGGTGCACAAGACCACGACGGTCCCGACCACCGTCGCCCCCTCGACGTCCACCACGGCGGCCCCGACCACCACGACGCCCTCGACCGGGTCCACCGTCGCCACCACGACGCCGACGACCACGACCACCGTGGCCCCCGTCACCACCACGACGGTGTGCACCACCTCGCCCTCGGGCAACACCACCTGTTACTAGGACGACCATGAACTTCACCATCTGGGGCCTGTCGGGCTCGCTGCACACCGAGCGCGACTCGCAACTGGCTTTCGCGCAGGACCGTCTGCACCACTGGATCGACGCGGTCGACGCGGCGTGCAATCGCTTCCGCGCCGACTCGGAGATCACGCGACTCAACGCCGCCCGCGGCGAGGTCGCGCTGAGCGACACCCTGACGCGCGCCCTGGTGGCCGCGAGGCGCGCCAGTGAGCTCACCGAGGGGCTGTGCGTGCCCACCGTCCTGCCCTCGCTGCTGGCCCTGGGCTACGACCGCGACTACGACACCCTGAACGCGGTGGCGGACGAGCCGGTCGACCTGCACCCGGCTCCCGCTTTCGACACCCTGGGCTTCGACGAGGCCACGCGCCGCGTCACGCGAACGGACTGGATGATCGACCTGGGCGCCAGCGCCAAGGCGCTGGTGGCCGACCTGGTGGTCGAGGACGTCTCGCCCACCGGCGGCGTGGTCGTGGAGATCGGTGGCGACGTGTGCGCCCGCGGGCGCGGCCCCGAGGGTCCGTGGGTCATCGGCGTCGCCGAGACCCTCGCGGTCACCGGCGACGAGCCGCGCATCACCCTGGAGAACGGCGCGGTGGCCACCTCGTCCAACCAGGTCCGCACCTGGCAGCGCGGAGCGCGGCGCGTGGGCCACATCATCGATCCGCGCACCGGCGACAGCGCGCGCAGCGTCTATCGAACCGCCAGCGTGATCGACGCCGACTGCGTCGGGGCGAACGCCTTCGCCACGGCGGCGCTGCTCTGGGGCGAGGACGCGGGCTGGCACATCACCCAGGCCGGCCGTTCCGCGCGACTCGTCCGCCACGACGGGACGGTCGAGCTCTTCGGGGCCTGGCCGCGCGAGGAGGCCGCGTGATCGCCCTGACGACCCCCTACCTCTGGTACACCACCCGCGCGACGGGCGTCGTGGCCATGGTCTTGTTCACCCTGGTGGTGGCCCTGGGCACGCTGGTGGCCAACCGGGTCGGCGGCACCTTCATCGGCCGCTTCGAGATCAACGAGGTCCACCGCTCCCTGTCGATGGTCGCCGTGGTCTTCCTGGTCATCCACATCCTCACCACCGTGGCCGACAGCTACGTGTCGACCGGTCTGATCTCGGCGGTCGTGCCGATGACCTCGGCCTACAAGCGCGTGCCCGTCGCCATCGGAGCGGTCGCCTTCGACCTCATCATGGCGGTGTGGGTCTCGAGCCTGCTCAAGCTGCGGATCAAGAACGCGTCGTGGCGCTTCATCCACTGGTTCAGCTGGCTCGGCTTCGCCACGTCGCTGGTCCACGCCTTCTTGACCGGTACCGACGCCCACCAGGGGCTCGGACTGGTCCTGGTGGGGCTGTGCGCGGCCGTGGTCGCCCTGGCGGCGCTGTGGCGCTACCTGGGACGGCCCACCCGGGCCGCCGGTCGTACCGCGCTCTCGCCGCTCGCCTCCCCGCCGGTACCGCCGCGCGAGCGCTTCCCCGAGTCCTTCCCCAAGACCCCCCCGCGGCCGCGAGCCGGCCGCTCCACGACCCCGCTGACCCAACGGCCCACGACGCCACCGCCCGCGCCCCGCGCGGCCAGCCCCGCGCCCACGACGCCCCCGCGCCCGACGTCACGAGGTCGTCGATGATCGAGGCTCGCTCCCTCCCCCGACTCTTCGCCGGGGCCGGCACCCGTCCGGCGACCCTGGCCGAGCACGAGGTGACCTTCCAACCCGCCGCCGCCAGACGCGCGCTCCTCGAGGAACTCGAGGCCTCGGGACTGGTGGGCCGCGGCGGCGCGGGATTCCCCACGGTGCGCAAGGTGCAGCTCATCAAGGCCCAGCGCGGGCACAAGTACGTGGTGGTCAACGCCATGGAGGGCGAGCCGGCGGCCCACAAGGACCACCGCCTCCTCTCCACCAACCCGCACCTGGTGCTCGACGGCGCCGAGATGCTGGCCCAGATGGTCGGAGCGAGCCGCATCGCCGTGTGCGTGGCCCGCGACAACCCCACCGTGGTGAACCACGTCGAACGCGCCATCCACGAGCGCGAGCGCCGCAACCTGCGCGGGCCGGCCATCGACCTGCACACGCCGCCCTGGCGCTACGTCGCCGGCGAGGAATCGGCGCTGGTGCACTGGCTGGACGACAACGAGTCGCTGCCCCAGTACCGCCCGACCAAGCCCCACGTGCTGCGGATCGGACGCGGGGCGGCCCTCGTCGACAACGCCGAGACCTGCGCCAACGTCGGACTCATCGGGCGCTACGGGGCCGACTGGTTCCGGGCACTGGGCACCGCCCAGCACCCCGGCAGCACCGTCGTCTCGGTGACCGGGGCCGTGACGCGCCCCAGCGTCCTCGAGGTGAATCTGGGAACGCCGGTCGCCACGATCCTGGCGACCGCGGGCGCCGACCCCGATCCCCAGGCGGTCCTGCTCGGTGGCTTCGGGGGCGCCTGGCTGCGCGGCGAGGACCTCGCCACGCCCTACTGCAACGAGGCGCTGGCGACCCTCGGGCTCTCGGTGGGCGCCGGGATCATCGCCGTCGTGCCGCGAACGGCCTGCGGCGTCGCCGAGGCCCACCGGGTGGTGCGCTGGATGGCGCACGAATCGGCGCGCCAGTGCGGTCCCTGCGCCTTCGGACTCCCCGCGTTGGCCGACGACCTCGCGCAGGTCCTGCGCGGCGGGCCCGACGCGGTCGCGGCCGTCGCGCGATTGCGCGAACGCTGTGGTGTCATCGAGGGGCGCGGCGCCTGTCGCCATCCCGACGGCGTGGTGCGCTTCGTGCGCTCGAGCCTCGAGGTCTTTCGTCGCGACGTCGACGACCACCTGCGCGGCGCGGTGTGCGCGGGTGCGCGCTCCACCCAGCACTACTTGACGGTGCCCGCCCTGGAGCACGAGGAGGACCTCGTATGGGAGTGATACGTCGGCACGGTTCCTTCGTCCTGCAGGTGAACCCGATCCTGTGCGACGGCTTCGGCCACTGCGCCGAGCTGGCGCCCGACCTCGTGCACCTCGACGAATGGGGCTACCCGATCATCTCGCCCGACCCCCTGCCCCTGGCCGACGTCGGCGCCTACGAGTCGGCGCGCTACGCCGAGCGCGGCTGCCCCCGCCAGGCCCTGCACGTCGCCAAGGTCCACGAGGGCGGCGCCGGCACGCCGGCCCCACGAGCGGGCGACGGGCCCGTTTCGCGCTCGCCTCGCCCTCTCTAGTAGTGTTCTCTAGGCCATGGGATCGTTAATCAAGAAGCGCCGCAAGCGCATGCGTAAGAAGAAGCACAAGAAGATGCTGAAGCGGACCCGCTTCCAGCGTCGCGCTGCCGGTAAATAGTCGCTACGACGCCGCGGGCGTCGCGATTGTCTGGTACCACCTGAGTGTTCCCGCGGGACCCGTGACGTCCCCGTAGGGGGTGTCGAAGAGGTGCCCCTCGAGGAAGACCGTCGAACCCGAGCCGGCCAGGTGCGTCTCGCCCAGTTCCGCGCGGGCCCAGGCCAACACCTCCCCCAGCCGCGGCTGCACCCGGCAGGCCGCCGCTTCGAGGTGGTTGCGACCGCTGGCGCGTTCCCCGCTGGCCGACATCTCGTCGAAGGCCGCGTAGACCGCTCCGGTCGCCACGGCGAAGTCGGCCAGGAGCAACGTGACCTCGCGCTCCACGAAGGGCAGGGGGGTCACCCGCTCACCGATGCCCTCGACCAGCGCTCGCCCCCCCACCTGGCAGAAGGGCACGTCACCGCCCAGGGTGACCGCCCGGTCCGCGCTCACGCCCCCGGCCCAGCGCAGGATGGCCGCCGCGTCCGAACTGCCGCCGCCCAGCCCTCCGCCAGCCGGGATCTGCTTGTCGAGCGTCACGCCGGCGCG
>CAIORQ010000105.1 GCA_903860745.1 uncultured Actinomycetes bacterium
CGGCCTTCTTGGCGGGAGCCTTCTTGGCTACGGCCTTCTTGGCGGGAGCCTTCTTGGCTACGGCCTTCTTGGCGGGAGCCTTCTTGGCTACGGCCTTCTTGGCGGGAGCCTTCTTAGCAACGGCCTTCTTCGCCGGCGCCTTCTTAGCAACGGCCTTCTTGGCCGGGGCCTTCTTGGCGACTGCCTTCTTCGCAGGAGCCTTCTTGGCTACGGCCTTCTTCGCGGCTGGTGCCACTTTCCCTCCTTGGGTTTCAACGTTGAATCAAATTGGGACCTCGTGGCCACCACCTTGGTGGCCGCGTTGTCGGTACCGCCTTGATCGACGTGTACTCGACCATGTGTCATCCAGCTTCTCAGCTGTACAACGACTGCTCGCAGTGCACGGCCATTTGCGAAGGGCACCACGCATTCATTTTCAAAATGACCTGCGTGTTCGTGTCCCCTCCGCAAAGGACACTTAAAGTCCACTCTCTTTAACACCTCATGTCAAGCATCCTCGACACATTTTCCAACCGTTGGTGTTCGTGACACTCGATCGTGGTCTCTATCTCGGACGTGCGCAACAACACGACGTATCGAGTGGTGCGCAACGTTCGACCCTGGTGCTCGGTCCGAGTCGCAGTGGCAAGACGACGTCACTCATCATTCCGAACCTCTTGATGACCACGCGCTCCTCCATCACCACGTCGACGAAGGACGACGTCGTTCGCGCGATGAGTGGTGCGCGTCGCGACGGTTCGACCCTTCTCTTCGATCCCTCGGGCACGGTCGACACGCCCCCCGGCGTGCGACGCGTGGGCTACTCGCCCCTGCGCCAAGCGTCGACCTGGGACGGTGCCGTGTTGGCCACCCGGAGCCTCGTGGACGTGGCCCGTCGTCAGCATCTCGACGCGGGCGAGTCGCACTGGAACGAGCGCGCGGGCGCACTCGTCGCACCACTCCTGCACGGGGCCGCCCTCGGTGGCGAGACGCTGGGTCGCGTCGCCGGACGGGTCGACGCCCGCGACGCCACCGACCTTCTGAACACCCTCGCCATCAGGTACGGAGAGGCACACCCCTCCGTGGCGCTCCTGCGTGGCGTGCTGGCCACCGAGGAACGCGAGCGTTCCAGCATCTGGTCGACGGCCTCGGGTCTCTTCGCCGGGGTGCGCACCGACGCCGCGCGAGCGGCGGCCCGCGAGGCACCCCTCGACCTCGACGAGTTCCTCTCGGGCCCCCACCAGTTGCACGTCGTCTCTCCGTCGCGCTACCAGGCCGTCACCGTGCCGATGGTGGTCGGCATGATCGACGAAGTGGTGCACGCGACCTACGACCGTCACCACGACGGGGCGCGGCTCCTCCTCGCCCTCGACGAACTCGCCAACGTCGCACCGCTGCCTCGCCTCGCGAGCATCGTGTCCGAAGGTGGCGGTCAAGGTGTGCTCACGCTCGCCTGCTTGCAGGACCTCAGCCAGGCGCGTAGTCGATGGGGACATCACGCCGACGGTTTCCTCTCGCTCTTCCCCACCACCGTCGTGCTGCCCGGCATCGCCGACCGCGCGACCCTCGAGATGATCCACCAGCTCGCCGGGCGCACGATGGTCCCCGCGCACCAGGTCCAGCACTCACGACGTGGACGCGCGCAGGGGTACTCCCAGTCGTGGATCGAGCGCGACGTGATGTCGGTCGGCGACGTCGCACAGGGACGAGACGGTTACGCCCTCGGTCTCACCGATCACAAGGAGTTGCGGTGGATCGAACTCACCCCGTCGTACGCCGACGAACGCTTCCGTCCTCATCTCGAGTGCGTCCAACCCTCGCGCGCACGCTCGCGCGAGCGCTGAAGCCAGAGCTCGAGCTCGCCCGGCGCCAGCGGACGGGCGCCGAGCTCGCGCGTCAGGGAGTACATGCGCGCCTCGCGCACGCTCACGGTCCCCTCACGCACACCGCGCGACTCGCGCACTCCGGGGTAGAGGAGGTCGACCGCCGCGGTCACCTCACGCGCCTCGCGACCGAAGGGAGCCGCGTTGGCCCAGGCCTCGACCAGGTGTCGTCGCGCCACTGCGTCACGCCCCTCGAGGGACGACGCGAAGGCGTGCTCGTCGAGGCGCTCGGGCGCCCGCGTCGCCACGGGGACCACGCCGTGGGACTCGAAACGAGCGAGGTCGTCTTCCCAGGCACCACGGGCGTCCTCGCGCGACCAGTGGCGCTTCTGCCCGCGTTCGCCGTGGTGTCCGCCCCACAGGACCCGGTAGCCCTCGTCGAGGCCCGCCACGTGCTCGACACCCTCGAAGGAGCGCCACGGCCGATACGGCGTGGTGCGCGCCACTCGGGCGCGCAGCGAACTGCGGTAGAGGGCGTCGGCCGCGAGCGCGTGCGCGAACAGCGCTCGCGAGTCGAGCACGTTGACGGAACCCTGTGGTCGGGCGCCGACGAGCACGTGGTCGTGCAGGTGCGGCTCGCCGTGGCGATTGACGCCGTGGGTGAACGCGGCCACGTGGGCCCAGCGCCCCGGGAGGTCGCGGTCGACTCCCCCGCGGCGCTCGCGCACGACGAGCGCCCGATCCTCCAGGTACTCCAGGGCGTCGCCGACGGCCCGGCGATGGGCGTCCACCACGGCCGGGGCGTGTCGCTCGTCCAACGCCAGGAGCACCGACAGGGGCCGCGGGGCCGCGACGATGAGGTCGTAGCCGACGACCGCGGAGCGCTCGGAGCTGGTGAGGAGACGTTGGACGTCCTCGACGCGCTCGAGGTCTCCCCCTCCCCGGAGCCAGCGCTGGGCCGGACCATCGCGCAGGTCCTCCAGCTCCCGGGCCGGGTCCTGAGTGAGATAGGTGACGTCGCGGCTGCGTCGCACTTTCAGCGTCAGCATGGGGCCTCCTCGCGGGGCCCAACGGTCGCCTAGAGCTGTTCGAGGATCCGATCGGCCACGGCCCGACCGGCGCGGGCGTACTCCAGGGTGGCCACCACCGCTCCGGGCCCCGCGCGCAGCATGAGGTGGTCGAGGAAGTTGGTGTCGGACACGTGGAAGCGCACGGCGTGACGCCCATCGGCCAGGGCGACCCACTGGGCTCCGGGCAAGGGCTCGAAGAGGTAGCGCGTGCGCCCCTCGACGACGACCACCACTTCCGCACCCTCCTCGGCCACCGCCGTCAGCCAGTTCGCGACGGGGTCGGATCCACGCTGGTCGGTGACGGCCGACTTGGCCAGGACCGCGCCGATGCGGTCCACCCGGAAGGTGCGCCAGTCGTTTCGCGTCAGGCAGTAGGCCCGCACGTAGGCGTGGCCGTTGAGGACCTTGACCTGCGAGGGTTCGATGCAACGTTCCTCGGGGGTCTCGGCGGTACCCGTGAAGTAGGTGATCTTGAGTTGTTCGTGCTGCGTGACGGCCTCGTAGACCGTGGCGAGCAGGGGCTCGTCCTGAGGACGCTCGAGACGCATGAAGTGGCTCGTCACCTCCTCGATCTTGTCGATGGCCGAGAAGATGGCCGGGTCGTCGAAGAGCCGCGACGCCTCGCGCAGGGCCACGTTGAGTTCGAAGAGGTCGCGCCACATGAAGGCCGAGGGTTCGTCGTCCTCGGACAGGAACTCGGCGCGGTAGGTCGAGTCGTCGGTGTCCTCCTGGTCCCAGTCGTCGCACTCCTTGATGACGCGCGCCGGGAAGGACATCGCTCCGTCGAAGGCGTCGAGCATCGGCTCCATGGTCACCAGGCGTCCCATGATGGACCGCACCAGGTCCTCGCTCATCGAGAAACGCGTGGCCAGCTCCGAGACCCGCAGCCCGTCCTCGGCGTTGTAGACCGCGTGCAGCAGTTGCAGGGTCTGACCGAGCACGTCACCGGCCGAGGCGGCGGGGAACTTGATGTCCGCAACGTCGGGGGTCTTGCCTCGATTGACGCGCCCCAGCCACTCGCGCAGGTCCTTGACGAGGGCCTTGGGGCTCACCAGTCGCAGCCGCTCGCCGCCCTCGAGGACGAAGCGCAAGGCCGCGTGGGGGCTGTCGAAGGTCAGCCCCACCTCGACCCGGTCGTCCTTCTTGGTCGCCGCGATGGATCCGACGTACTGGCGCAACAGGAGATCCGCGTAGTCGCGATTGGTCTGCACCACGACGTCGATGGGCTTGGGGCTCTTCTGGTACTCGGGGCGCCAGGCCGAGGCCAACTCCAAGACGGCGTCGTCCACGCTGAAGTCCTCCGCCGAGACCACCGGCATCGAGGTCATCCGCGAGAAGCGATATCCCTTGATGAGCCCCCCCTCGGTCTCGCGGGCCACCAGATAGGACATGCCGCGCTCGTGGAGGATCTGCAGGGGCTCCACCTCACGACTCTTGCGCACGGAGGACTGGTAGTCGAAGCTGAGACGGCGACGTAGCTTGATCGCGCGGATGGCGGGCGTGAGAAAAGCGGAGGACTCGAGCCCGCCGTCGCCCGCGGGTCCGTCGTTGAAGACGCTGAAGGCCCCCGACTTGCCGAAGCCGCAGAATCCCAGCGCGGTGGCGACCACCCGGTACTCGGCGGGCGTGAAGTGCAGCGGGGGGGCGTAGCCGCTGCTGGGGTCGATGCGGTACGCGGTGAGGCCGTCGGCGCGCTCGACGGTCTCGATCTGAAAACCGAGGTCGCGGATGCGGGCCTTGTCGCGCTCGAACTTCTGGCGCACCGCGGTCTCGTTGCCCAGGTAGGCGGGCACCTTCTTGGGCGACTTGGACGTCGCCGGGTACTCGTCGATGCGCAGATCGCGCACGATCTCTTCCTGGGTCAGGGGACGGCCGTCGGTGAAGGCGCGCTGCAGGAGCAGCACGAGGGCGACGATGCGCTCGCGGCTCGGCTCGGCACTGGGGCGTGACGTACTCATGACTCACCTCTCTCATCGAGAAGGGTAGTGGGTGGCGCCGCCCTCACGCGAGGTCGGAGGACTCGTCGTCGCCCGCCGCGCGTCGCCAGGGACCCGAACGTCCCCCCGACTTCTCCCAGAGCGCCACCTGCTCGATGGTCATGGTCCGGTCCATGGACTTGCACATGTCGTAGATGGTCAACGCGGCGGTCGTCACCGACACCAGCGCCTCCATCTCCACTCCCGTACGGTCCACGGTGTCGACGCCGGCCTCGACCTCGATGTAGTTGTCGGCCAGGGTGAAGTTCACGTAGACGTTGCCCACGAGCACCGGGTGGGCCATCGGCAACAAGGTGGCGGCGGCCTTGGCGGCCTGGATTCCCGCCACGCGCGCGGTGGCGAGCACGTCGCCCTTGGCGGTGGCGTTGGCGGCGATCGCGGCGGTGGTCTCGGGGGCCATCACGACCCGGCAGCGCGCCAGGGCGCGACGCTGCGTGACCTCGGTCGGCCCGCGGTCTCGCGGGAATGTCCCACCCAGCGGTGAGGGGCGTAACTGGTGGAATTCGTCCACCTGGTCATGCTATCGACCACGGACACGGGGCCCGGACCGGGGACTAAACTGACCGGGTCCGACCAAGCAGAGAAGACCGATGCCCACCTACGAATACGAGTGCCAGAGTTGCCACCAGCGGGTGGAGGCCGTGCAGAAGTTCACCGACGCGCCCTTGAGCGTCTGCGAAAGCTGTGGCGGGGACCTGCGCAAGGTCTTCTCGGGCGTCGGCATCGTCTTCAAGGGTTCGGGTTTCTACAAGACCGACTCGCGCGGCAAGTCCTCCGCCGCCACTCCCCCGGCCGCGAACGCGCCGGCCTCCTCGACGCCGGCGCCGTCCACGTCGACCGCGCCCGCGGCCACCTCGTCGTCGGGCGACTAACTCCCCGACAGGGTCACGCCGTCGACGGCCAGCGTCTGGCCCGCCGCCAGACCGGGTAGCCACTCCAGGTCGCGACCGACGTAGACGACGTCGAGCAGCATGCGTTGCAGGGTCGAGGCGATGGTGACCTCGCGGATCGGTTCGGCCAGCACCCCGTCGCGGATCATCAGTCCGGTGATCCCCACCGAGAAGTCGCCCGAGATGGGATTGACGCCCGAGTGCACTCCCGTGATCGATTCCACGAACACGCCCTGACCCACGTGACGCAAGATCTCGTCCTGGTCGTAGTCGCCCGGCACCAGCTGCAGGGCGCGGCACCCCGCGGTCGGCGAACCCGACACTCCACCACGCACCGCGTTGCCGGTCGAGGCGGTGCCCGCCCGACGGGCCGACACGGTGTCGTAGACGAACCGGTCGAGCCGTCCTCGGGTGATGAGCTCGTTGCGACGCGAGGCGAGCCCCTCGGCGTCGAAGGGGCTGGCGGCGAAGTGGCGAGGGTCGGTGGGGTCGTCGATGAGGGTCACCAACTCCGAGGCCACCGTCTCAGTGAGACGCCCGGCGAAGAACGACCGTCCCCGCACCACGGCGTCGCCGCTCAGGGCGCTGCCCATGATCGACCACAGGGTCGCCGCGGTGCGCGGATCGAAGACCGCCACGCCCTTGGCGCTGGGGGGCTTCACCGCTCCCAGCATGCGCGTCGCGCGTCGGATCGCGTCGGCGGCCGCGCTCTCGAGAGAGAGTTCGCCCGGCGCGCGCCCCACGGAGAGTCCCCAGCCGGTCTGGTCCTCGTCACCGGCGCTCGCGATGGCCTCGACCGAGACGTAGGCCCCCGAACGCTCCAGCCCCGCGGCGATACCCGTCGTGGTGACGATGGCCGCCTCGGAGAGGTAGTCCGAGTAGTCGGCCCCCTTCACCTGGCGGATGCGCGGGTCGCCCCCACGGACCAGGCGCTCGAGCTCGATGGCCATGGCCACCTTCTCGTCCATCGAGGTGGCCGCGACACCCGGGTCCACCAGGTCCATGGCCACCGCCGCCACCCCGTCGGGCCGGGCGAAGGCCACGAACTCGTCCTCGGTGGCGAAGCGCGCATTGTCGCGCGCGTTGGCCAGCGCCTCGGCCACGGCCCCCTCGTCGAGCGATCCGGCGTAGGCCGTGCCCACGCGGGCCCCCTGGGGGCCGTCCACGAGGATGCGGATGCCGATCTCGGCGGAGCTCGAGCTCGAGAGGTCCTCGACCTCGCCCTGGTAGGCCCGCACCTCGTTCTCGACGCCGCGCGCGAGGAAGACCTCCATCTCCTCGGCACCGGTGGCCCGCTCGAGCAGCGCGCGCGCCAGATCCAGCAGTTCGCTCACGACGACGTCCCTCCGATGGTGATCCCGCTCAGGCGCATGGTGGCCTGGCCACACCCCACGGCCACCTGCTGGCCGTCCTTGCCGCAGGTGCCCGGCGTGGTCGAGAAGTCCGTGGCCACGGCGTCGACCCGTTTCAAGACCTCGGGCCCGTTGCCGATCAGGTTGCAGTCGCGCAGCGGCGTGGTGATCCGGCCGTTCTCGATCAGGAAGGCCGCGGTGGCGCCGAAGACGAAGTCCCCGGTGGCGGTGTTGACCTGGCCCCCGCCGAGTTGGGCCACGTAGACCCCGCGCGGGATCTGGGCCACGATCTCGTCGGCGTCGGCGTCGCCCGCCAGGAGATAGGTGTTGGTCATGCGCACCATGGGCAGGTACTGGTAGCTCTGACGACGCCCGTTGCCCGAGGAGGCCCGCCCCTCCTTGCGCGCGCGCAGGTAGTCCCACATGTAATCGGTCAGCACGCCGTTCTCGATGAGGACGTTGCGCGCGCCGGGGCGACCCTCGTCGTCGACGGCGAGGTAGCCCCATTCGCCCGTCATGGTGCCGTCGTCGACCAAGGTCACCAGCTCGCTGGCCACGCGCTGACCCACCTTGCCCGCGTAGACCGAGGCCTGCTTCATGATGGCGTCGGCCTCGAGGCCGTGACCACAGGCCTCGTGGAAGAGGATGCCCCCCGAGCCTCCGGCCAGCACCACCGGCAGGTCGCCCGAGGGCGCGGGGCGCGCCGAGAGCTTGGTCAGCGCCTGGTCGGCGGCGCCGCGGGCGGCGTCCTCGATCGCGTCAGGGGTGAGGAACTCGAAGCCCCGGGTGGCCGCCAACGGGCGGTACCCCGTCTGCATCCCGCCGTCGCCCACCGCCACGCAGGACACCGCGAAACGCGTGCGCACCTGGTCGTCGGCGGCGAAGACGCCCTCGGAGTTGGCGACGACGAAGCGGCGGGTCGAGTCCGACATCCCCACCTGGACCTGGCTGATGGCGTCGGCCCGCGAGCGCGCGACCTCGTCGGCGCGCATCATCAGCTCGATCTTCGCCGACTTGGCCACGCTGGCGGGCGGCACCTCGGCGCGCGAGGGGTGCTCACGCAGGGTCTCGAGCGCGACCTCGGCGACGCCGCCGCCACCGCCACGCGCGACCGCCGCGGCCGCCCGGGCCGCGGCCAGCAGGCCGGACTCGCTGAGGTCGGCGGTGTGCGCGAAGCCCGTGGTCTCGCCGACCACCACGCGCACGCCCGCCCCGCGCGAGCGCGACGAGCTCAACTCCTGGATGCGCCGTTGGTCGAGCGAGGCCGACTGCGCGGCACGGTCCTCGACGAAGACCTCGGCGAAATCGGCGCCGCGGCCCATTGATTCATTCAGCACCCGCGCCAGGACGTCGGGCGCCACGAGAGTCTCAGACATGCTCTAGAGACTACCGGCGCCCATTGGGGTTACACTCCGCTACGGGCCCCTTCGACGTACCGAAGTGGCGCATTCGTGGAAGAGGGCGTCATGAAAATTGTCATCTTGAGCATCGCGGTCATCGTGGTGCTCCTCGCCATCGTGTTCCTGGTCAAGGCGGTACGCGTCGTCCAGCAGGGCTACGTCGGCGTCGTCACGCGCTTCGGCGAGTTCAAGGCCATCCGCAACCCCGGGCTCACCTTCATCGTCCCCTTCATCGAGGTCATGAAGATCATCGACGTCCGCGAGACCCCGCGCACCGGGGACCGCCAACAGGTCATCACCCGCGACAACGTGGCGGTCATCGTGAACGCCACCATCTTCTCCCAGGTGGTCGACGTGCGTCTGGCCCTCTTCACCAACTCCGACTACCTGGTCAGCACCGACAACCTCGCGCGCACCTCGGTGCGTGCGGTCTTCGGTTCGATCACCCTGGACGAGGCCTTCTCCCAGCGCGAGAGGATCGGCACGCTGCTGCAGACCCAGATGGAGGAGGCCACCGACAAGTGGGGCGTTCGCATCAACCGCGTCGAGGTCCTCGAGATCACTCCGCCCGAACAGATCCTCCAGGCCATGGCCCTCCAGAAGCAGGCCGACCAGGAGAAGCGAGCGCGCATCCTCGAATCAGAGGGCGCCCAGATGTCGGCGGTCAACGTCGCCGACGGCCAGCGCCAGGCCGCCATCAAGGAGGCCGAGGGCGCCCAGCAGTCCGCCATCTTGCGCGCCGAGGGCCTGCGCCAGGCCACCATCCTCGAGGCCGAGGGTCGTGCCCAGGCGGTGGCGCTCGTCTACGCCGCCATCAAGGAGCAGGCGCCCGACCCGACCCTGGTGGCGATCCTGCAGCTCGACACCCTCGCGAAGTTCGCCGAGTCCGAGAACACCAAGCTCATCATCCCCGCCGAGAGCGCGGCGCTGCTGGGCGCCGCCCAGGCCCTGCGCAGCGTGATGGGCGACGTGCCCACCATGCCCGCCACGCCGTCGTCGTAGGTCAGTTCGACGGGTCCTTGCGCGGCTCGACCCACAGGGTCGTGCCGTAGGCCTTGGTGACCACCACCGGCGTGGCCACCGCCAGGTGCCCCGCGTCGGTCACGGCGCGCCAGGACTCTCCGCGGATCTTGACCCGACCGGGGTGGATCTCGTCGCCGACCTCGTCCTCGACGACGCCGTACTGACCGGTCAAGGAGGTGTGGATCGGATTGGCCAGGTCGCCCGCGGGGGGGTGCAGCTTCTTCATCGCCAACGGACGCAGGGTGGCCATGGTGATGGCGGTGACCAGGAGCCAGACGAGCGCCTGGAAGGGGAAGGAGACGCCCCCCAGGGCCACGACGAAGGCGACTCCCGCCCCGACGCCCACGAAGAGTGCGGCCAGCGCGTTGGTGTGCATCTCGGCCAGGGCGCTCAAGACGATGATCACTACCCAAAAGATGACGTCCATAGGGCGAAGTATAAGGTCCCTCCCGGTCCGACGCACTGGTCCAGGCAGCCGGGCCATGGCCGGCGCCGACTTAGGTCCCGCCATCGGTCGCCCCCCTGGCGAGGGCCCCCGGTAGGCTGACCCTTGTGATTTTGCCGTCCATCGAATCCCCCGCCGACCTGCAGGCGCTCTCCTACGCGCAACTCGACGAGCTCAGCGGCGAGATACGGGACTTCATCATCTCCACGGTCACCTCGACGGGCGGGCACCTGGGGTCGAACCTGGGCGTCGTCGAGTTGACCCTGGCCCTGCACCGGGTCTTTCGCTCCCCCGAGGACATCCTGCTCTTCGACACCGGGCATCAGGCCTACGTCCACAAGCTCCTCACCGGCCGGCGCTACGGCTTCAAGGCCCTGCGCAAGCGAGGCGGTCTCTCGGGCTATCCGAACCGCACCGAGAGCCAGCACGACTGGATCGAGTCCTCGCACGCCTCCACGGCGCTGTCCTACGCCCACGGGCTCTCGGTCGCGCTCGAGGCGCGCCACGAACTCGTCGGCCACGGCGGTCAGCGTCGGGTCGTCGCGGTGGTGGGCGACGGGTCCCTGACCGGGGGCATGGCCTACGAGGCCCTCAACAACCTCGGGGTGAGCGGCCAGCGCGTGGTCATCGTGCTCAACGACAACGGGCGCAGCTACGCCCCGACCATCTCGCGCCTCTCCACCTCGTTGACCACGCTGCGTCTCAACAAGACTTACCTGACGCTGCGCCAGCGGATCCGCCGTCTGGTCCCGCGGCTGCCGCGCCTGGGCAAGGCCGCCTACCGCGGCATCGACGGCTTCACCTCGGTGGTGCGCGAGATGGTCACCCCCCACACCTTCTTCGAGACCCTCGGGGTGCGCTACATCGGCCCCGTCGACGGTCACAACGTCGAGGCGCTCGAGGCGACCCTGCGCAGCGCCGCCCAGTGGGACGGCCCCATCGTCGTGCACGCGATCACCGAGAAGGGCCGCGGCTACGAACCCGCCACCTCCGACACGCTGAAGATGCACGACTACAAGTTGCCCCCTCGTCTCAACGACGAGGACGTGCCGCCACTGTCGTTCACCCAGATCTTCTCCGAGGCGCTCATGACCGAGGCTCGCCGCGATTCGCGCATCGTGGCGATTACCGCCGCCATGGCGGGACCCACGGGCCTGCTGCCCTTCCAGGAGAAGTATCCGCGCCGCTTCTTCGACGTCGGCATCGCCGAGCAGCACGCCGTCACCGCGGCGGCCGGCATGGCCATGGGCGGGCTCAAGCCGGTGGTGGCCTTCTACTCGACCTTCTTCTCGCGCGCCTTCGACCAGGCCAATCTCGACGTCGGCCTGCTCGACCTGCCCGTGGTCTTCGTCTTCGACCGCGCCGGCATCACCGGCGACGACGGACCCTCGCACCACGGCGTGCTCGACATCGCGTTGTGCCTGGCCATCCCCTCCATGACGGTCTTCGCCCCCTCGAGCGCGAGCGAGATCCCGGTGATGCTCGCCTCCGCCCTCAGCCTGGACGGACCGAGCGCCCTGCGCTTCCCCAAGACCTCTCCTCGCCCCTTCGACGGACGCCACGGCGAGGGCCTGCACGCGCGGCGCATCCAGCGCGGTGACGGCTCGGTCTGCGTGCTCGCGGTCGGCAAGATGGCCGCCAGCGCCTACGAGGCGCTCTCGTTGATGGCCGACGCGGGGCGCGTCACCCTCTACGACGTGCGGGTCCTCCCCCCGGACCCCGAGATGATCAACGACGCCGTGGCCCACGAGCGCGTCATCACGATCGAGGACGGCACCCGCCACGGCGGGGCCGGGACCTTGATGGTCTCGGCGGTGCGCAGTCGCGCCCAGGAGCTCGGGCGGCCCTTCCCGACGACCCGCATCCTCGGGGTGCCACGCGTCTACCTCGAGCACCACCACCCCGACGCCCTCCTCGCCGAGATCGGCTTGGACCCCCAGGGCATCGCCAGCGCCATCGAACGACTGGTGCGCGACGAGGCGGAGTTCCCCCGCGACCTGCCCGAGTCACCGCGCCCGCACTACCTGTGAAACGAGCGGGTGGTCACGGCCGGCGCCGCGCCTCCTACGATGAATCCATGATCTACGAGGTCACCAAGACGGACGAGGAGTGGCGCGCCGAGCTCGCCCCGGAGCGCTTCGAGGTCCTGCGCCGAGCGGCCACCGAGGCCCCCTTCACGGGGTCGTTGCTCCACGTGGACACCGCGGGCGTCTTCAGCTGCGGGGGTTGCGGTCAGCACCTCTTCACCAGTGATCAGAAGTTCGACTCGGGCTGCGGATGGCCGAGCTTCGACGCCTGCGAACCCGGCTCGATCATCGAGCGCGAGGACAACTCGCTCCTGCGCCGGCGCACCGAGATCCTCTGCTCGCGCTGCGGAGGCCACCTGGGACACGTCTTCCCCGACGGGCCCACGCCCACCGGTCTGCGCTACTGCGTGAACTCCCTCGCCATCGACTTCTCCGACGCCAGCGAGTAGCCCTGGCGTCCTAGACGTCGAGGAAGCGCCGGATCGCGATCGCCGAGCCGACCGAGCCGATCACCACACCGACGACGAGCACCACGATGTTGGTGCCCCAGACCTTGGCGATGTCCAAGGTGTACTCATTGTGCAGGGGGTACCAGATGTGCAACGCCCACACCGCCGCCATCGCCACCGCCGAACCGAGGAGACCCTGGATGAATCCCTCGGTGATGAAGGGGACGCGGATGAACCAGTTCGTCGCACCGACCAGCTTCATCACCGAGACCTCGCGGCGTCGGGCGAAGATCGCCATGCGGATGGTGTTGAGGATCAGGACCGTGGCCGAGAGCAGCAGCACGCCGGCCAGGGCCAGGAAGACCACCTGCAGGATCCGGATGGTGTGGCTCATCTCGCGGATCTGCTGCACCGGCGCGGTCACCGTCAAGACACCCGGTTGGTGCAAGAAGGTGGAGATGACGGTCAGGGCGTCGGTCGGCACGGTGGGCGTGCAACGGAACGACGTCGGCATGTCGGCGACGTTGAGGACCTGGGCCTCGTTGGGCGGCAATTGCTTGACGGCCTCGGCGTAGTCCTGCTGCTTGGTCGTGTAGTAGCACGACTTCACGATGGGCATCTGGGCGAGTTGGTTCTTCACCGCCGCGATCTCCCCGTCGGAGGCCGTCGGTTGCAGCCACACGCGCACCTGGGTCCCGTTCTGCCAACTGGCGGTGGCCTGGGCCGCGCTCTGCTTCAAGAACAGCGCTCCGCCGACCAGTGACAGTGACACGGCGACGGTCAAGACGGCCGCCAGGGTCATCATGCGGTTGCGCCAGAGGTTGGAGAAGGTCTCCTTCAGGGCGTAGCTGAGGTAGACGCGCATCAGCCGGCCAGCCCGTCTTCGACGCCGTAGACCCCGCGCACCTGGTCGCGGATCAACTCACCGCGGTCGAGCTCGATCACGCGACGACGCATGCGGTCGACCAGGGCCTTGTCGTGGGTGGCCATGACGACGGTGGTGCCGGTGCGGTTGATCCGCTCGAGCAGGGCCATGATGGTCTCGGAGTTGGTCGGGTCCAGGTTGCCCGTGGGCTCGTCGGCCAACAAGATGAGCGGGCGGTTCACGAAGGCGCGCGCCACGGCGACGCGCTGCTGCTCGCCACCGGAGAGCTCGCTGGGCAGGTTGTCGGCCTTGGCGCCGAGACCCACGAGCTCGAGGATCTGGGGCACCTGGCTCTCCACCGTGGAGTGGGGACGACCGATCACCTCGAGGGCGAAGGCCACGTTCTCGAACACCGTCTTGTTGGGCAGCAGTCGAAAGTCCTGGAAGACGCATCCGATGTTGCGCCGCAGGTAGGGCACGCGCCACTTGGGCAGGCTGCCGATGTCGCGGCCCGCCTCGAGGATGCGACCGCGGTCGGGCAGCTCCTCGCGCAACAGCAGGCGCAAGAAGGTGGTCTTGCCCGAGCCCGACGCCCCCACCAGGAAGACGAACTCGCCCTTCTCGATGTCCAGCGAGATGTTGGTGAGGGCGGGAGTTCCGTTCTTGTAGGTCTTTGAGACATTCTCAAAGCGAATCACTCCGACACCTCCTCATTCGATCGGACGCGACCGGCACCGCCGCGCGTAGATGTGCGTCCATTCTACCGGCGGGTTCGTCGCCAACGGTGTCTCACGGCCTTGCAATCACTACCACGTGGAAGTTCTTATCCGCGCGAGCGCTGACGACGCAGCTCGGCCTCCATGAAGGCGTCGAGGTCGCCGTCGAGCACCGCGTCCACGTTGCCGGTCTCGTGATCGGTGCGGTGGTCCTTCACCAATTGGTAGGGCGCCTGCACGTAACTGCGGATCTGCGAGCCCCAGGCGTTGTCGCCGCGGTTGCCCGACAGGGCGTCGAGCTCGGCCTGGCGCTCCTCGCGCGCCCGCTCGGCGAGCTTGGCCGCGAGGATCTGCATCGCGCGCGCGCGGTTCTGGTGCTGGGAGCGCTCGTTCTGACAGCTCACCACGATCTTGGTCGGCAGGTGCGTGATGC
The DNA here is from genome assembly GCA_903860745.1 of uncultured Actinomycetes bacterium. Classification (GTDB taxonomy): domain Bacteria; phylum Actinomycetota; class Acidimicrobiia; order Acidimicrobiales; family RAAP-2; genus RAAP-2. The sequence continues at coordinate 14,470 of CAIORQ010000105.1, forward strand.
GCACCGCCGAGTCCGTCTTGTTGATGTGCTGGCCGCCGGCGCCCGAGGACCGGTAGGTGTCGACGCGCAGGTCCTTCTCGTCGATCTCCACCTCGGAGTCCTCGGCGAGCAGCGGCGTGATCTCCATCGAGGCGAAGCTGGTCTGACGACGCGCCTGGGAGTCGAAGGGGCTGATGCGCACCAGGCGGTGCACCCCACGCTCGGCGCTGAGCCAGCCGTAGGCGAAGCGGCCCTTGACGATGAACGTCGCCGACAGCAGGCCGGCCTCGGAACCCTCGGTGGCCTCGTCGACCTCGACCGAGAAGCCCCGGCGCTCCGCCCAGCGGATGTACATGCGCATCAGCATCTCGGTCCAGTCCTGGGCGTCGGTGCCGCCGGCGCCGGCGTGCAGCTCGACGATGGCGTCGCTCTCGTCGTAGGGGCCCGACAGCAGGCTCTGGGTCTCGAGTGTGTCGATCTCGCTGCCCAGGGCGGTGACCGACTCGGTCAGCTCGTCGAGCAGGGACCAGTCCGCCTCGCCAGAGCTCAACGCGTCGCGCGAGAAGTCCGCCAGGACGTCGGCGTCGTCCAGGCGCGCCCGCAAGGCGTCGAAGGCCTCGAGGTCGGCGCTGAGGCGGCCCAGCTCGGTCGTCACCTCGCGCGCGTGGTCCTGGTTGGACCAGAGGTCCGGGTCGGCCGCCACCTCGGTCAGCTCGTCGTGGCGCGCCCGACGTTCGTCGATCTTCAGGTACTCGCGGGCCGCCGACCAGCGACCCTCGAGCTCCTCGAGGGCGCTGAGGGCTTCGCGCAGGGCGTTCTCCGCCTTAAGGTCGGCCATGGCACTGCTTGAACTTGCGCCCCGACCCGCACCAGCACGGATCGTTGCGCCCGATCTTGTCGCCCTGCTTGGGGGCGGGCTTGTCGTTCTTGGCCGGCGCCGCGGGAGCGGCGTGCGCGGGAAGTCCGGCCTGCCCCTCGGCCACGATGTCGACGTTGGTCACGGCGTTCTCGAGACCGGCGTCCGCCTGGTCGGCCTCCACGGCCTGCTCCTCGACGACCTGGGCCTCGACGTGGGTGATGAAGCGCACGTAGTCGCGGTTGATCGACACCAGCAGGGCCTCGAAGAGTTCGTAGCCCTCCTTCTGCCACGCGGTGAGCGGGTCCACCTGGGCCACCTGGCGCAAGTAGATGCCGTCGCGCAGGTAGTCCATGTCCGAGAGGTGCTCGCGCCAACGCTGGTCCACGACCTGGAGCATGACGTCGCGCTCGATCTCCTTGGCCGTCTCGAGGCCCTCGGGGAAGGCCTCGCACTTCGCCTCGTAGAGCTTGAGGGCGTCCTCGACCACCACGGCGATGATGTCGTCGCGCTCGCCGTAGGCCGCGACGGTCTCCTCGTCCAGGGTCGTCGGGTAGTAGATCTTGAGCTCGTTGAGCAGGGCGCGCAGGTCCCACTCCTCGTAGAACTCGCTGTCGAGCTGGGCGGAGACCACCTCGGCGAGCACCTCCTCGATGAGGGCGATCGTCGTGTCGTGGATGTCCTCGCCGTCGATCACCATCTGGCGGCGTCCGTAGATCACCTTGCGCTGCTCGTTCATGACCTCGTCGTACTTCAGGACGTCCTTGCGGATCTCGGCGTTGCGTCCCTCGACGGTGTTCTGGGCTCGCTCGATGGCGCGCGTCACCATCTTGGCCTCGATCGGCACGTCCTCGGGCATGGTGCGCTCCATGACCCACGAGACGGCGCCCGTGGCGAAGACGCGCAACAGGTCGTCCTCGAGGGAGAGGAAGAAACGGCTCTCGCCGGGGTCACCCTGTCGTCCGGAGCGACCGCGCAACTGGTTGTCGATGCGTCGCGAGTCGTGACGCTCCGAGCCGAGCACGTAGAGCCCACCCAGGGCGCGGACCTCGTCGCCCTCGGCGGCGCACATCTCGCGGAACTTGGTCTCGGCGGCGGCCACCAGTTCGGCGTACCTCTCGTCCTCGGGCTTGACGCCCTGGCCGAGGACCTCGCGCGCGGCGAGGCCTTCGGGGTTGCCACCGAGGATGACGTCGACGCCTCGACCCGCCATGTTGGTGGCCACGGTCACGGCGTACTTGCGCCCCGCCTGGGCCACGATCTCGGCCTCGCGGAAGTGGTGCTTGGCGTTGAGGACCTCGTGGGCGATGCCGGCCTTGGAGAGCTCGCGCGAGATCAGCTCGGACTTCTCGACCGAGGCGGTGCCCAGCAGGATCGGCTGGCCGAGGAGGGAGCGCTGGCGGACCTCTTCGACGATGGCGGTGATCTTGCCGGCCTCGGTCTTGTAGATCTGGTCGGGCTGGTCCTTGCGCTGGTTGGGGCGGTGCGTGGGGATCGGCACGACGGAGAGCTTGTAGGTGTTGCCGAACTCGCTGGCCTCGGTCTCGGCGGTACCGGTCATGCCCGCGAGCTTCTCGTAGAGACGGAAGTAGTTCTGCAGGGTCACGGTGGCCCAGGTGTGGTTCTCCTCTTGGATGCGTACGCGCTCCTTGGCCTCCACCGCCTGGTGCAGACCGTCGGACCAGCGTCGTCCCTCCAGGGCGCGGCCGGTGAACTCGTCGATGATCTTCACGACGCCGGCGTCGACGTAGTACTCCTTGTCGCGGTGGAAGAGCTCCTTGGCGCGCAGGGCCTGGCCGAGCTGGTGAACGTAGTTGGTGGCGACGGCGTCGTAGAGGTTGTTGACCCCGAGCAGTCGCTCGACCTTGGCGATGCCCTCCTCGGTCGGGATCACCGTCTTCTTCTCCTCGTCGACCTCGTAGTCGGTGTCGCGCACCAGGGTGCGCGCGATGGAGGCGAACTGGTAGTAAAGCTTGGTCACGTCGGCGGCCGGACCCGAGATGATGAGCGGGGTGCGGGCCTCGTCGATGAGGATGGAGTCGACCTCGTCGACGATCGCGTAGTGGTGGCCGCGCTGGACCATGTGCTCGCGGCGACGCGCCATGTTGTCGCGCAGGTAGTCGAAGCCGAACTCGGTGTTCGTGCCGTAGGTCACGTCGCAGAGGTAGGCCTCGCGCTTCTGCTCGAAGTCGGGCAGGTCCGGGCCGACACGGCCCACCGTCAGACCGAGCCAGCGGTGCAGCTGCCCCATCCAGTTGGCGTCGCGGGTGGCCAGGTAGTCGTTGACCGTCACCACGTGCACGCCCTGGCCGGCCAGGGCGTTGAGGTAGACGGGCAGGGTCGACACCAGGGTCTTGCCCTCACCGGTCTTCATTTCGGCGATCCACCCGAAGTGCAGGGCCATGCCGCCCATCAACTGCACGTCGTAGTGGCGCTGACCGAGGACGCGGGTGGCGGCCTCGCGCACGACGGCGAAGGCCTCGATCAGGAGGTCGTCGAGGGTCTCACCCTCGGCGAGGCGCTCCTTGAAGACCTGGGTCTTGGCACGCAGCTCATCATCGGTGAGCCCCGCCATCTCTCCCGACAGGGCGTTGATGGGCCCGACGAGTTCGGCGAGCTGCTTGGCGCGCTTGCCTTCGCCGGCTTTGAGGATCTTCTGGAACACACTCATGACTTCACAACACTACTGGTCATCAGGTCTGGGTCAGATGGGCTGCGAGCGCTGACCTGGTCTTTGACCCCACACCCGCCTGGCCCCGGACGCGCCACTTTGGCACGCCGTGAACAGGACTTACATCTAAACCGCGCCATGCTCAGCGTCTCTCAACGCCTTACGTGGGTCGTTTCGCCCGCGGCTGGCATCGACTTTCAACCACAGAACCGCTCGCAGCCCGAGGCCAGCATACCCCCGGGTCCCTAGTTCCCCGGGCGCAGCACGCTCACGACGGCGAAGCGCAACCCGAGCACCAGGGCCGCCAGGGGCACCAGGGCCCGGCGCAGCCCCCGGGCCGTGTGCCACTCGAAACGCAGCGCGCTGCGGTGGTGCGCCCAGGCCATGGAGCGCGTCGCCCGTTCGCGCGACAGTCCCTCGACGTGGGTGACGACCGCGTCGTCCACCGCGACCACCGACCAGCCACGCTGGCGCAGGTCCCAGCACAGGGTCATGTCCTCGGCGAACATGAAGTAGCGCTCGTCGAATCCGCCGACCTCCTCGAAGGCGCTGCGGCGGATCACGAAGCACGCCCCCGAGACCCAGTCGACACTGCCGTCGTCGTGGCGCGAACGGTAGCGGCGGGTCGCGGGATTGTTCGCCCACAGCGGCTCCAACAAGGCGTGCGCACCGGCCAGCCACATGTTGGGAAAGACCCGCTGCGAGGGGTAGACGCTCCCGTCGGGGCGACGGACCTGCGGTCCCACCAGCGCGACGCGCGCGTCAGCGTCGAGTGCCGCGACCATCGCGGCCAGGGCCCCGTGGTGCACCACCACGTCGGGGTTCGTGATCAACACGTACTCGTGGTCCACCACGCAGGCGACGCCACGGTTGGCCCCACGGCCGTATCCCAGGTTCACCCCGGGTTCCACCAGGGTGACGCCGCGGCCGTGCAGGACCTCACCCGCCGACCCCCGTTGACCGTTCTCGACCACCACGATGTCCTCGACGCCCTCGAGACGAATCGAGTCGACGCAGCCGGCCAGCGCAGCGCCGGCGTGGAAGTCCACGACGACCGCCGCCACGCGACGGGCGACGTCGCTCACGGGGTCGCCCGCTGGGCCCGGTCGCGCACCAGACGCGCCACGCCGTCGGTCCACTCGGGCATCGCGTGGAAGCGACTCCGCCACTTGGTGGTGTCGAGGTCGCTTCGTTCGGGCCGGTGCGCGAGCGGCGCCGGTGAGAGCTCGGCGGTGGTGATGGGCGTGGCGAAGTGGTCGCCGCGCCCGAGGAGACGCCCGACGTAGTCGGCGATGTCGTACCAGGTGGTCGTGCCGGTGTTGGCCACGTGCCAGACGCCGCCCGGACGCGTGCGCGCCAGCGTGACGAGGGAGCGAGCCAGGTCACTGGCCACGGTCACGGTTCCGGTCTGGTCGTTCACGAAGCGCACCACGCCACCCGAGGTCGCTCGATCGGCGATGATGTGCACCACGTTCTTGCCGCGCACTCCCATCACCCACGAGGCGCGCACGATGGTGTCCTCGGGTCGGCACAGCAGTTCGCCGTCGCGCTTGGAGCTGCCGTAGACGCTCAGGGGGTTCGTGGGGTCGGTCTCGACGTAGGCACTCCCCTTGCGGCCGTCGTAGACGTAGTCGGTCGAGACGGCGATGAGGTGCGCACCGGTCTCGTGCGCGGCGTCGGAGAGATTGCCGGTGCCCGTCGCGTTCACCGCGAAGCAGGTGGCCGCGTCGGTCTCGGCCTGGTCGACGGCCGTGTACGCCGCCAAGTGGATCACGACGTCGGGCCGCGTGGCGTGCAGCGCGGCGTTCACCGCATCGCGGTCGGTGATGTCGAGTTCGTGGTGCGTGAGGCCCAGGACCTCGAACTCGTCCTCCTCGATGGACAGGTCGTCGGGCGAGTACGTGGCGCTCGCCCCCGGCGGCAACGCGCCCGCGAGGATGTCGACGAGATCGACCCCCACCTGTCCACCCGCGCCCGTCACCAGGACCCGTGTCGGTCGGTTCATCAGTCGTCCTCTTTCCTCAGGTGCACCACGTCGCCCGCGTGGAAACGACGCGTGGTCTCGCCCAGGTCGACCAGGATCGCCCCCTCGTCATCGACGTCGACGGCCACGCCGTAGAGCGGTCCCGACGCCAACTCCACGCGGACCCGCTGGCGCAACGTCGCCAGCGAACCACGGTACTCCTCGGCCAGGCGGGCGGCTCCCCCGGGGGTCTCCAGGGACTCGAGGTGACCCGCGAGGGATTCGAGGTAGGCGTCGAGGACCTCGTCGACGCCCAGGTCCACTCCCGTCGCCCGACGCACGGTGGTGGCCGAGGCGTAGGCCGGATCCACCTCGCTCAGGTTGACGCCGACTCCGATCACGAGACGAGGCGTGGGAGCGTCCACGAGCTCGGCGAGCACTCCCGCCACCTTGTCGTCACCGAAGAGGACGTCGTTGGGCCACTTGAGATCGGCTCGCACGCCAGTCAAGGTCTCGAGAGCGTCAACGAGCGACAGCGCCGCGGCGACCACCACCCACTGCGGCGCCACAGCCACCGGCGCATCCACGAGCACCGAGCACAGCAGCGAGGACCCCGCGGGGGCGTGCCACTCACGACCCAGGCGACCGCGGCCCTGGCTCTGCACGTCAGCGACCAATGCCGCGCGCGACGCCGCCCCCTCGCGCGCGCGACGAGCCAACTCGACGTTGGTCGAATCGACCTCGTCGAGGCGCTCGACAAACCATTCCTTTCGACCCATCCTTTAAACATTAGGGTTCGGTGGCCCTGTGGTAAGAAAGGTACGCAAGCGTGCGGAGGATCCCGTGTTAAAGAAAGTACTCATCGCCAATCGAGGCGAAATCGCCGTGCGCGTCATGCGAACCTGCCGGGAGATGGGCATCGCCACCGTGGCGGTCTATTCCGAGCTCGATCGCGACGCGCTCCACGTCCGACTGGCCGACGAGGCCTACGCCCTGGGTGGACAGACCGCCACCGAGAGCTACCTGAACACCGCCGCCATCTTGGACGTGATCGCTCGTTCGGGCGCCGACGGGGTCCACCCGGGCTACGGCTTCTTCTCGGAGAACACCGACTTCGCCCGCGCCATCACCGAGATGGGCGTCACCTTCATCGGTCCGCCGCCCTCGGCCATCGAGGTCATGGGCGACAAGATCTCCTCACGACTCGCCGCCGAGAAGGCCGGCGTGAACGGCGTCCCCGGACGAAGCCAGACCCTGGTCTCGCACCAGGAGGTCATCGACTTCGGCAACGAGTTCGGCTGGCCGGTCGCGATCAAGGCCGCCTACGGCGGCGGCGGACGCGGCATGAAGGTCGTCGAAAAGGCCGACGAGGCCGAGCCGGCCCTCGAGAGCGCCATGCGCGAGTCGCTGAACTACTTCGGCCGTTCCGAGTGCTACGTGGAGCGCTACCTCACCTGGCCGCGCCACATCGAGATGCAGATCCTCGCCGACACCCACGGCAACACCCTGTGGCTCGGCGAGCGCGACTGCTCCCCCCAACGCCGCCACCAGAAGCTGGTCGAGGAGTCACCGGCGGCGAACTTCCCCGACGAGGTGCGCCGGGCGATGGGCGAGGCCGCGGTGCGCGTCTCGGAGGCCTGCGGCTACGTCAACGCCGGAACCGTGGAGTTCATGTACCAAGACGGCGAGTTCTACTTCTTGGAGATGAACACGCGTCTGCAGGTCGAACACCCCATCACCGAATGGGTGACCGGTCTGGACCTCGTGGAGTGGCAGTTGCGCATCGCCTCGGGCGAGGAGTTGACCCTTCGTCAAGAGGACATCGAACACCACGGCCACGCCATCGAGGTGCGCATCAACGCCGAGGACGCGTCGGGCGGCAAGTTCGTCCCCTCGCCGGGCACGCTGACGCGCTTCGACCAACCGGCCGGCCCCGGGGTGCGCCTCGACGCCGGTTACGCGGCCGGCGACACGGTCTCGCAGTACTACGACAACCTCATCGCCAAGCTCGCCGTCTGGGCCCCCGACCGCGACCGCGCCCGTCGACGTCTCCTGCGCGCCATCGAAGAGACCGTCATCGAGGGGGTGGCCACGACCCTGCCCGCCGACGTGATCATCTTGAGCGACGAGGCCTTCATCAACGGCACCCACTCGACCAACTGGGTCGAGAACACGCTCGACTTCTCGTCCATCGCGGCTCCCGCGCCCGCCGCGCCCGCCGACGCCGATCCCCTGGTGCGCAAGGACGTCACCGCCGAGGTCAACGGCCGGCGCGTCGCGGTGTCGCTGTGGATGCCCGAGTCCGACGACCCGCCGGCGCGATCGGGCAACACCAAGCCCAGGCGTCAGCACAGTTCGGGCGTGGCCAGTGCCGGATCGGGGACGGTCACCGCCCCCATGCAAGGCACCATCGTCAAGGTCAACGTCGAGGTCGGCCAGATCGTCGAGATCGGTGACACGATCGTTATCCTCGAAGCCATGAAGATGGAGAACTCGGTGCGCGCCGAACGTGCGGGCACCCTCAGCGCCGTCAACGTCAGCGCGGGAGACTCCGTGGCGGCCGGCGACATCGTGGCGGTCATTGAGTGAGCCTGAAGGCCGCGCAACGCGCCGTCGAGGACGTCGCGCCTGATCTCGTGGCCCTGAGCCACTTCGTCCACGCCCATCCCGAGATCGGCTACGAGGAGTTCGAGAGCGCCGAGGCCGTCGCCCGGGCGGCCGAAGCGGCGGGTTTCGTGGTGGAGCGCGCCGTCGCCGGTCGCGAGACCGCCTTTCGTGCCACCAAGGGCCACGGCGAGCTCGTCGTGGCCTACTGCGCCGAGTACGACGCCCTGCCCGACGTGGGACACGCCTGCGGACACAACATCATCGCCGCCGCCTCCCTGGGCGCCGCCATCGGCCTCGCGGCCGTGGCCGACGAGATCGGCGTCACCGTGCAGCTACTGGGCACGCCGAGCGAAGAGGGCGGGGGCGGCAAGATCGACCTCATCAACGCCGGCTACTTCGACGGCGTGCACGCGGCGATGATGGTCCACCCCTGGCCCGACGAACGCCTCGACGCCACCTGTCTGGCCGTGGACCACTTCGACGTCGTCTACGAGGGCAAGGAGGCCCACGCCTCGGCGGCCCCCTACGAGGGCATCAACGCGCTCGATGCGCTGACCATCGCCCAGGTGGCGGTCGGTCTGTTGCGCCAGCAGCTGCACCCCGGTGACCAGGTCCACTCGATCATCGTCGAGGGCGGCGTCGCCGCCAACATCATCCCGCGGCGGGCGGTGGGCCGCTACATGGCGCGTTCGGTCACCGCCGAACGACTCGCGGAGCTGCGCCAGCGACTGAACGCCTGCTTCGAGGCCGGGGCGCTCGCCACCGGCGCTCGCCTGTCGGTGAACGAGCTCGGCCAGCCCTTCTCGCACATGGAGACCGACCCCGATCTGCTGCGCCTCTACCGCCGCGCCGCCGAGGCGCGTGGTCGTCGTTTCGAGCGCGACGACGCGGGTGCGCCCAAGCCGACCATCTCGACCGACATGGCCAACGTCTCGCTCGTGGTGCCCTCGATCCATCCGCTCCTGGCCATCCCCACCGACGGCGCCGTGAACCACCAGCCGGAGTTCACCGCCGCCTGCGTCACCCCCGAGGCCGACGCGGCGGTGATCGATGGCGCGGTGATGCTGGCGCACACCGCGATCGCGGCCGCCACCGACCCCGCTCTGCGGGCCCGACTACTGGAGCGCTCATGATCGTCGAACACGCCTGGCTCAGCATCACGACGGGCCGCGAGGACGAATTCTTCGACTCCATCACCAGCGTCTTTCCCCTCATCGAGGCGGCGCCGGGCTGCCACGGCGCCGAGATCCGCCGCCAGATCGAGGACCCGTCGATCTTCCTGCTCATGGTGCGCTGGGACAGCGTCGACGCCCACATGGCCTTTCGGGCATCCGATCCCTTCACCACCTGGCGGGCGCACACCATGCCCTTCTACGCGACCGCGGCCCAAGTCACCCACTTCTCCGAGGTCCTCTCGGGCTGACCAATCGATATCAGTGCGTGATGACCACCGTGATCGGTGCGGGCGTCGGCATCGAGGTGGCTCCCGGCAACAGGATCTGCGTGTGATAGGTGCCCGGGGGCAGGTCGGACATCTTGGGCGGGTTGCCGCATCGCGGAACGTTCTTGAGGCCGCAAGAGTCGTAGGTCGTGTAGACGAGGGCGTGCACCACGTGGACGCCCGGACCCAGTGTCCCGCTGCAGAACTCCGACGGCACAATCGGGGGATTGGTCACCCTCGCGTTGCCCAGCACCATCAGATAGTCCTGGTCTGGACATCCCGTCACCCGCACGCGGTGACCGGTCTTGTTGTCGATGGTGAAGGTGGCCGGGATGGTCGAGCCCGCGCGCACCGTGGTGGCGGACAGGGCGATGGTCACGGTCCAGTCTGCGCTTGACGCACTGTGCGCCACGCCGCGCGGCGACGAGGTCACCGACGTCGAGCGAAGCGTCATCACCACCAGAGCGGCCGCCACGACGAGTGCCGCGATCTCGATGAGCCGTCTCCTGCGCACGTCGACCCTCCCAGTGACCAGCCCACTACCGGCACAGTTGAGTCATGTCCGAAGCGTGTCCAACCTTACCGGCGTCCGCTCGAGTCCCTAATTCGGGTGGAACTCCCCGAACTCCTTGCGCAACACGTCGGCGACCTCGCCCAAGGTGGCCAAGCGAGAGAGCGCCGTCTTCATCGGATACAGCAGGTTCGCGCTGCCGCGAGCAGCACTGGCCAGGTCCTCCAGGGCCGCGCGCACGCCGTCGTTGTCGCGGCGCCCCTTGAGGTCGCGGACGCGGTTGACCTGCATGGCCTGGCGCTCCAGGTCGATGGGGAAGACCTCGGGCGAGACGTCGGCCTCGTCGGTGAAGCGGTTGACCCCCACGATGATGCGCTCGTTCTCGTCGATGGAGCGCGCGTAGTCGTAGGCGGAGTTCTCGATCTCGCGCTGGGGGTAACCGGCCTCGATGGCGGCCACCGCCCCGCCCATCTCGTCGATGGTGTCGAGGTAGACGCGCGCGCGGGCCTCGATCTGGTTGGTGAGCTCCTCGACGAAGTACGAACCCGCCAGTGGGTCGGCGGTGTCGGCGACGCCGGTCTCGTAGCCGATGATCTGCTGGGTGCGCAGCGCCAGACGCACGGCGTGCTCGGTGGGCAGCCCCAGGGCCTCGTCGAAGGAGTTGGTGTGCAGGCTCTGGGTCCCCCCGAGGCTCGCCGCCAGCGCCTGGAGGGTCACGCGGATCAGGTTGTTCTCGGGCTGCTGGGCCGTCAGGGTCGAACCCGCCGTCTGGGTGTGGAAGCGCAGCATCCACGAGGCGGGCTTATCGGCCTTGAAGCGGTCCCGCATGATCGAGGCCCACAGGCGCCGCGCCGCGCGGTACTTGGCGACCTCCTCGAAGAGGTTGTTGTGGGCGTTGAAGAAGAAGGACAGCCGCGGCGCGAAGTCGTCGACCGCCAGGCCCGCCGCGATGGCCGCCTCGACGTAGGCGATGCCGTCGGCGAGGGTGAAGGCGACCTCCTGGACCGCCGTGGAACCGGCCTCACGCACGTGGTATCCCGAGATGGAGATGGTGTTCCAGTTGGGCATCTCCTGGGCGCAATAGGCGAAGGTGTCCACGATCAGGCGCATCGAGGGGCGCGGCGGGTAGATGTAGGTGCCGCGCGCGATGTACTCCTTCAAGATGTCGTTCTGGATCGTGCCGCGCAGCTGGTCGCCGCGCACGCCCTGCTCCTCACCGACCAGTTGGTACATCAGCAGCAGGCTCGAGGCCGTCGCGTTGATGGTCATGGAGGTCGTGACGGTGTCGAGCGGCAGACCGTTGAGCAGGCGGCGCATATCCTCCAGCGAGCTGATCGCCACGCCGACGCGCCCCACCTCGCCCTCGGCGCGGACGTGGTCGGAGTCATAGCCCATCTGCGTGGGCAGGTCGAAGGCGCAGCTCAGCCCGGTCTGGCCGGCCTCGAGCAGGAAGCGGAAGCGCTCGTTAGTCTCCTCGGCCGTGCCGAAACCTGCGTACTGGCGCATGGTCCACAACCGCCCGCGGTACATGGTGGCGTAGACGCCACGCGTGTAGGGGTACTGACCGGGGTCTCCCAGGTCTCGCGCCTCGTCGAAGTCCGCCAGATCACTGCCGTGATAGACGGGTCGCACTTCGATACCGGAATCCGTGAAACGTTCGTTTGCTCCCATGGGGCCAATGCTAGGTCTCCCCGCTCGCGACGTCCCTTGACGTCACGGGTCGAAAGTCAGGCCTGCCCGCTAGCGCAGCGATGTCCGCGAGGGACTGCTCAGGCTAAGACCGCGTGGGGCATGCACAGGTCGTCGTACTCGGCGATCTGGATGGGGCCGGCGTCCTCGCCGCAGGCGGGGCATTGGGGGTCGCGTCGCACCTTGAAGGTCCGAAAGCTCTGGTCGAGCGAGTCGTAGGTCAAGAGTCGCCCGATCAGCGGCTCACCGAGGTCCAAGAGGAGCTTGATGGTCTCGATGGCCTGGATGGACCCGACGATGCCCGGCAGCACGCCGAGCACGCCCGCCTCGGCGCAACTGGGCGCCAGCTCGGCGGGCGGCGGCTCGGGGATCATGCAGCGGTAGCACGGACCCACGTAGGGGGCGAAGACCGTCACCTGGCCCTCGAAGCGGAAGATCGAGCCGTGCACCACGGGGATCTTCTTCAACAGCGCGGCGTCGTTGACGAGGTAGCGCGTCGGGAAGTTGTCGGTGCCGTCCACGATGACGTCGTAGCCGTCGATGATGTCCAGGATGTTGTCGGCGCCCAGGCGCGTGTCGTAGGTGATGACCTCGAGGTCGGGATTCATCGCCGTCAAGGTGAGCTTGGCGCTGTCCACCTTGCGCATCCCCACGCGGTCGAGGTTGTGCAGGATCTGGCGCTGCAGGTTCGAGGAGTCCACGACGTCCATGTCGATGATGCCCAGCGTCCCCACGCCCGCCGCCGCGAGGTACAAGGCGGCCGGCGAGCCCAGCCCGCCCGCGCCCAGCAACAGGACCCTAGAGTCCAGGAGCTTCATCTGGCCCTTCTCGCCCACCTCGGGCAGGAGCAGGTGACGCTGGTAGCGGTTGCGCTGGTCGGTGTTGAGGGTCTGGGGGGTCTTCCAGGGCAGGCCCTCGTCCTTCCACTTGTTGAAGCCGCCGATCACCGAGACGACGTCGGAGTAGCCCAGGTCCTGGAGGGTCTTGGTGGCGAAGGCCGAGCGCACGCCGCCCGCGCAGTACACCGCCACCGGGGTCGTCTTGTCCACGATGCGGCCCTCGACCGAGAACTCGAGGTTGCCGCGCGGGATGTGCACCGCTCCGGGCACGGCGCCCTGGGCGTACTCGTCGGGCTCGCGCACGTCGAGCAGGGTGTAGTGGCCGAAGTCCGCCGCGACCTCGTGGGGGTCGACCTCACGGATCTCCGCCTTGGCGGCGTTGAGTAGGTCACGGGGTGATGACACGGTCGCTCCTTCGTTCCGGCTAAAGGTTAGTGGATTGGTCAACATTCGACGACAGTCCCCTGCTAAACCCTATGCACATGGAACTCAGCGACCTCCTGGCTCGGCGGCGCATGACCCGGTCCTTCCGGGGCGACCCCGTGGACCAGGATCTCCTGGACGGACTCTGCGCCCAATCGCTGCGCGCACCCACCGCCGGCAACAGCGCCGGCGTGCGCATGACCACCGTGGCCGCCTCGCAGGTCGCGGACTACTTCCGCGTGGCCACCGACACCGCGTGGCGAGAGGCGAGCCCGCGCTGGACCGGACTCTCGCGCGCCGGTGCCGCGGTCGTGGTCACGTCGCGTCCCGCGGACTACCTCGAGCGCTACGCCGAGGACGACAAGGCGTCCTCGGGCCTCGGCGAACCCGACGCCTGGCGGGTCCCTTACTGGCACGCCGACGCGGCGATGGCCACGATGGCCCTGCTGTTGTTGATCGAGGAGCGCGGTCTGGGCGCCGCGATGTGGGGGAACTTCCGTCACGAGGACCAGGTCCTCGCCTTCATCGGGGCGCCCGACGAGGCGCTCTTCGCCACCGTCTTGGTGGGCGTCCCCGACGGGGACGACCGCCCCTCGGCGTCACTGCGGCGCCGCGTCCCCTCGCGGCGCGAGCGGGTGCGCCGGATCCCGGGCGACCTAGCGAAGGGCTGAGGCGACGACCTGTTCGACGTCGGAGGAGGTGAAGGAGAAGCCCGACTCGAGCAGGGAGCGCGGTACGACGCGCTGAGAGGTCAAGACGGTGCTGTCCGCCAGTTCGCGACCCAGGGCCAGGCGCAACGCGGCGCTGGGGACCCGCGCGAGGGCGGGCCGGTGCAGGGCGCGGGCGAGGGCGCGGGTCATCTCGCGATTGGTGCAGGGTTCGGGGGCGCAGACGTTGAAGGTCCCGCTGCGACGCCCGTCGATCAACCAGAGCACGGCGGCCACGTAGTCCCCCAAGGAGACCGGACCCGTCCACTGGCGACCGTTGCCGATCACGCCACCGAGACCACCGCGAAACAGCGGCACCAACCGCTCGAGGACGCCGCCGCCCGGTCCCAGGACGATGCCGGTGCGGATCACGGCCAGTTGGCCCCCGCTGCGGGCGTAGGGCGCCGCGGCGTCCTCCCAGGCCACGCAGACCTCGGCGAGGTAGTCCTCGCCCGGTGCCGCGGTCTCGTCGAGCACCTCGTCACCGCGGTTGCCGTAATACCCCACGGCCGAGGAGCTGAGCAAGAAGCCCCCACCCGACGACAGCGTGGCCAGTGACGCGACCAGCAGCGACGTGGCCGCCGTGCGCGACTCCTTGACGCTCGCACGGTACGAAGGGGTCCAGCGGTGACCGGCCACGCTCACCCCCGCCAGGTTCACCACCGCGTCCAGACCGCCGACCGACTTCAGGTCGGCCTCGTCGACCAGTCCCCGCGCGGGGTCCCAACGGACCCTCAGGCCCCCCACGGCCGGGGAATCCGGACGCACGAAGCGCACGACCTCGTCACCTCGCGCGCCCAGGGCGCCACAGAGCGCCGCCCCGAGGAAGCCGGTGGATCCGGTGACGCCGACGCGCATCAGACGTCGACTGCCGCGACGTCGGCGGCGTTGGCGACGACCTGCTCGAGGAACTCGACCAGGGCGCGTGCGCCGAAGGCGGTGGCCCCCTTGGTGACGTAGCCGCGCGTCGCGTCGGCGCGGCCCGGTCCCGCGATGTCCAGATGGGCCCACGGGCGCCCGTCGACGAAGCGCTGCAGCAGCAGCGCCGCCGAGATGGCGCCCGCCGTCGAGGGCTTGCCGACGTTCTGCATGTCGGCGACGCTGGACTGGATGTGCTTCTCGTAGCGCGGCTCGAGCGGCAGACGCCACAGGGGCTCTCCGCTGCGCCGGCTCGCCTCGTCGATCATCTCGGCGAGCTCGTCGGTCGAGGCGAAGAAGGCGCCGACCTCGTCACCCAGCGCGACGCGTTGCGCCCCGGTCAGGGTCGCCACGTCGACGATGGCGTCGGGATTGGCCTCCACCGCCAGGGACAGGCCGTCGGCCAGGATGAGTCGACCCTCCGCGTCGGTGTTGAGGACCTCGATGGTCATCCCGTTGCGGATGGTCAGCACGTCGCCGGGCTTGAGCGCCCGGTCCCCGGACAGGTTCTCGGTCATCGGCGCGATGGCGGTCACCCGCACCGCCAGGCCGAGGCGGGCCACGATCGACAACACGGCCATCACGATGGCCGCGCCGGACATGTCGGTCTTCATCGCCATCATGCCGTCGCCGCTCTTGATCGAGAGGCCACCGGAGTCGAAGGTGACGCCCTTGCCGACCAGGGCCACGTGGGCGACCGCCCCCTCGGGCTGGTAGATGGCGTAGACGAGGCGCGTCGGCTGGGCCGATCCGGCCCCCACGCCCAACAGACCGCCGAGGCGCTCGTCGCGGATCTTGGACTCGGTCCAGATCTCGACCTTCACCGAGTCGTCGGCGCCGAGCCGTTCGGCCACGCGCTTGGCCATCTCCTTGGGCGCCAGCTCGCCCGCGGGCGTGTCGATAAGGCGTTTGGCCCAGTTCACCGCGTCGGCCACCACCACGCCACGACGCACACCCTCGGCGACGTCGTCGTGGTCGGCCACGCTGGGCAGCGGCACGCCCAGGGGGACGACCTCGAGGCGACGGTCCTCGTCGGGCTTCTTGTAGTCGTAGGAGGCGAGCAAGGCGCCCTCCACGAGGGCCTGGGCGGCCTCCGCCGGGAACTCGATCGCGTCGGTGGGCAACAAGAAGGAGACCAGGTCGCCGTGGGCGCACTGCGCCGCACTCGCGCCAGCGAGACGGAAGCTCTCGGGGTGGTTGTAGGACGAGCCCAGGCTCACCAGGACCAACGACGCCCGGTCCGGCGAGGACCACGACAGGCTCGAGCCGGGCGTCTCGCTGAGCCCGCGCTGCGCACACCACTCGGCGTCGAGGCTCCGGGCCAGCTCGTGTCCGCACAGGGACGCGGGGATGGCCTCGGCGATCAGCACCCCGTCCTCGTCGAAGATGACGGGCACCACCACCGTGGTCGCCGGGGCGAGGTCGTCGACGGTGACGACGCGCGCTTCCTTGATCATGATTCCTCCTTGGTCATACCGCGGGCGGTGCGATGCGCCGGGCCTTCGGCCACGCGCGCGAGCGTCCAGACGAGGTCGCTCAGTCGATTCAGATAGGGCACGACGAGGGACTCCTCGACGTCCCAGGTCACCGCGGTGCGCTCGGCGCGGCGCACCACGGTGCGCGCCACGTCCAGGGCGGCCGAGAGCTGGTTCTCGCCGGGCACCACGAACTCGGTGGGCATCTCCACGGTGGCGTTGGCGGCGTCGATCTGCGCCTCGAGGGCCTCGATCATCGACGCCGACACGCGCGTGCGTCCGACCTCGAGCTTCTCGCGGTTCTCGAGCTTGGTGGCCACCTCGGCCATCAAGATCCACAGGTCTCGTTCGAGGCCCGCGATCTGGCGGTTCATCGGGTCGTCCGCGGCGCACAGCGAACGCGCCCACCCCAGCGCGGCCTGGGCCTCGTCGACCGCCCCGTTGAGTTCGATGGCCTCGGAGTCCTTGTCGGCTCGTCCGCCGAAGAGCAGTCCGGTGGTGCCGTCGTCGCCCTTGCGCGTGTAGATCTTCACGACCTCAGCGTAGTGACTGGCGTCCGGGCCCAACTAGCCTGAGTAGCCAGTGACCGACACCTCGCCCTCGCTCCCCTTCGCGCGCCCCGGCGCCGACGACCCCTACCTCGCCGCGCTCGCCGAGCGCGTGCTCATCTTCGACGGCGCGACCGGCACCAACCTGCAGACCCAGAACCTCGGCGCCGACGACTTCGGTGGGGCCGCCTTCGAGGGGTGCAACGAGATGCTGGTCCTGACCCGCCCCGACGCCGTGGAGACCCTGCACCGCTCCTTCCTCGACGTGGGCGTCGACGTCATCGAGACCGACTCCTTCGGCTCCTTCTCCGTGGTGCTCAACGAATACGGCATCCCCGAGCGGGCCTTCGAGCTGGCCCACGCCTCCGCCGCCCTGGCGCGGCGCGTCGCCGACGAGTACGCCAGCCCCGCCTCGCCGCGCTTCGTCGCGGGGTCCATCGGCCCCGGCACCAAGTTCCCGACCCTGGGCCAGATCAGTTACGACGAGCTCTCGGCGAGCTACGAGGAGCTGGCCTTCGGTCTGCTCGAGGGCGGCGTCGACCTGCTGCTCGTCGAGACGATGTTCGACCTGCTCTCGGGCAAGGCGGCCATCGCGGCCTGTCACCGCGCCATGGTCCGCCACGGCCGCATCGTCCCCATCCAGGCCCAGGTGACCATCGAACTCACCGGTCGCATGCTCCCGGGCACCGAGATCGGCGCCGCGGTGACCGCGCTCAGCCCCCTGGGCGTGGACGTGCTGGGACTGAACTGCGCCACCGGACCCGTCGAGATGTACGAGCCGCTGCGCACCTTGAGCGAGAGCGCGCCGATGCCCCTGTCGTGCCTGCCCAACGCGGGCCTGCCCAGCGTGGTGGACGGCGCCATGCACTACGACCTCACCCCCGAGGGCCTGGCCGAGCACCTGGCCAGGTTCGTCACCGAGTACGGCGTCGCCGCGGTGGGGGGCTGTTGCGGCACCTCACCGCAACACCTGGCCCGCGTGGTCGAGGCGGTGCGACCCCTCACCCGCGCCCAGCGCCACCCGGTGCTCGAGCCCTCGGCGGCCTCCATCTACTCGCCCGTCACCTACCACCAGGACCGCTCGGTGCTCCTGGTGGGCGAGCGGACCAACGCCAACGGGTCCAAGAAGTTCCGCGAGGCCATGCTGGCGGGCGACTGGGACACCTGCGTGTCGATCGGACGCGACCAGATCAAGGAGGGTGCGCACATCCTGGACGTCTGCGTCGACTACACCGGCGCCGACGGCGTCGCCGACATGAACGAGGTGATGAGCCGCCTGGCCACCCAGTCCTCGGTGCCGATCATGGTGGACACCACCGAGACCAAGGTGGCGCGTCAGGCGCTCACGTGGCTCGGGGGCAAGGCCCTGCTCAACTCGGTGAACCTCGAAGAGGGTGACGGTCCGGGCACGCGCCTCGACGGCTTCTTGTCCCTGGCCGCCGAGTTCGGCGTCGGCGTCGTGGCCACCTGCATCGACGAGGAGGGCCAGGCCCGCAGCGCCGACTGGAAGGTCCGCGCGGCGCGCGCCATCACCGACCTGGCGGTCACCCGCTACGGCCTGGCGGCCACCGACATCTTCATCGACCCCCTCGCGCTGCCGCTGTCGACGGGCATGGTCGAGTCGCGCCGCGACGGCGTCGAGACCATCGAGGCGATCAGGCGTATCAAGGCCGAGATCCCCGGCGTGCGCACCATCCTGGGCCTGTCGAACGTCTCCTTCGGACTCAACCCCGCCGCGCGCCAGGTGCTCAACAGCGTCTTCCTGCACGAGTGCGCCGAGGCGGGCCTCGACGCGGCCATCGTGCACGCGGCCAAGATCCTGCCCCTGGCGCGCGTCGACGAGGAGGCCCGGCGCGTCTGCCTCGACCTCATCTACGACCGGCGCGCCGAGGGCTACGACCCCCTGTCCGAGCTCCTGCGTCTCTTCGAGGGCGTCACCACCTCGGCGAACAACGCGACCGACCTCGAGGAGCTGCCCCTCGAGGAGCGCCTGCGCCGGCGCATCATCGACGGCGTGCGCAGCGGCCTCGAGGCCGATCTCGACGCCGCCATGGCCGAGGGCCGCAGTCCCCTGGCCATCGTCAACGACATCCTCCTCGAGGGCATGCGCGAGGTCGGCGTCCTCTTCGCCAGCGGCGAGATGCAACTGCCCTTCGTGCTGCAGTCGGCCGAGACGATGAAGACCGCGGTGTCGCACCTGGAGCCCTTCATGGAGAAGAGCGACCAGGGCGGTCGCGGCACGGTGGTGCTGGCCACGGTCAAGGGCGACGTCCACGACATCGGCAAGAACCTGGTCGACATCATCTTGACCAACAACGGCTACGAGGTCGTCAACCTCGGCATCAAGGTGGGCATCAACGAGATGCTGGCCGCCGTCGAGGAGCACCACGCCGACGCCCTGGGCATGAGCGGACTGCTCGTGAAGTCCACGCTCATCATGCGCGAGAACCTCGAGCTCATGAACGAGCGCGGGATGTCCCAGGTGCCGGTCCTGCTCGGCGGGGCGGCGCTGACGCGGACCTACGTCGAGCGCGACCTTCGAGAGACCTACCAGGGCCGCGTCTTCTACGGCAAGGACGCCTTCGAGGGCCTTCGCGTGCTCGACCGCCTGGGTGAGCTGCGCAAGTCCGGCGAGGACGACCCCGACTTCGGGCGGGTGGTCTCCACCAAGAACGTGCACCGTCAGATCCGCGGCCAACAGGGCGAGGCGCCCGAGGGACTGCCCTCGCGCTCGCCGGTCGTCGACGCCGACAACCCCCTCTTCGCGCCGCCCTTCCTGGGCTCGCGCGTGGCCAAGGGCATGTCCGTCGACGAGATCAGCGAGTACCTGAACCTCACGGCGCTCTTTCGCAACCAGTGGGGCTTCCGGCCCGAGGACGGCGAGGACGACCCCGCCTTCAAGGAGCGGGTCTCGGCGACCTTGCGCGAGCAGCTGGCCATCGCCAAGGCCGAGGGCCTCTTGATGCCCCAGGTGGTGTGGGGGCACTTCCCCGCCGCCGCCGAGGGCAACGACCTGGTGATCTACACCGACGACGAGCGCAGCAAAGAGCGCACCCGCTTCCACTTCCCGCGCCAGCACCAGGAGCCCTACCTGTGCATCGCGGACTTCTTTCGTCCCACCTCCAGTCCCGAGCGCGACTACGCCAGCTTCATGCTGGTGACGATGGGCACGCGCGTCTCGATGCGCTGCCAGGAACTCTTCGCCGAGAACCGCTACAGCGACTACCTGCTGCTGCACGGTCTGGGCGTGGAGATGGCCGAGGCCCTGGCCGAGCTCTGGCACCTGCGCATCCGTCAGGAGCTGGGCTACGCCCACGAGGACGGACCGAACCTCTTCGGCCTGTTCCGCCAGCAGTACCGCGGCGGGCGCTACTCCTGGGGCTATCCGGCCTGCCCCGACCTGAGCGACAACGCCAAGGTCGCCGATCTCCTCGAGGCGAGCCGCATCGGCGTGGAGGTCTCCGAGGGCTTCCAGCTGCACCCCGAGCAGACCACCGACGCCATCATCTGCCACCACCCGATGGCCAAGTACTTCGTGGCCTGACCCGGCCACGCACTAGAACTGCGGACGCCGGTCCAGGTGCATCATGCGCTCAGGGTGCGCCAGGGGCGTGAAGCCGACCCGGGCGTAGACCTCGTGGGCGTCTCGCGTGCCCAGCATCATGCGTCGCACCCCGCGCGCGGCCCAGTGATCGACGACCCCCTCCACCATCCAGGTGCCGAGCCCGCGCCCGCGATGCCCGGCGTCGACGAAGACGTCGCAGATCCAGCCGAAGGTGACCCCGTCGGTGATCATGCGCGCGCAGGCCACCGTCGCGCCCGTCGCGTCGAGCACCCCGTAGGGGTGCGACTCGGCGAAGGAGCGCGCCACGTCCGCCTCGCTGCGACCGGCCGTCCAGTAGGCCTCGTCGAGGAGCCACCGGGTCACGGTCTCGAGCGAGAGCCGCGAACGGTCCCCGGTCAGGACGTAGCCGTCGCGGCGGCGCTCCTCGAAGTCGTCGTCCATCGCCGTCGCCACCGCGGTGGGGCTACTCCGTGGTGTCGACGATCAGCACCGAGCAGAGTCGCCGTTCGGCCAGCAGCGCGGGATCGGCGGTCGGCGACGTCGGCGACGGTGGGGTCGAGGTCGCCGGGGGCGGGACTAGCCGCCCGACCGGGCCCTGCGCCACCGGGGTGCCGCACTCGGCGCAGAAGGGCTTACCGACGACGAGCTCGGAACCGCAGTGGGCGCAGCGGGCCACCAGGGCGGCCCCGCAGTTCGCACAGAATGGTTTGCCGTCAGGCGTTTCCCCGTGGCACGTCGCACAAATCATGGCCCCTCCACTCGGTTCTGCGCATCTTAGGCGGACGATGCCAAGAAGTGGAGAAGTTCTTGGGTCGATCTAGCGACGAGTCGGCAACGACAGCGGCGTCGCGTCGCTCAGGGCCTCGCGGGCGTGGTAGCTCGAGCGGGTCAGGGGTGAGGACTGCACGTGCGCCAGGCCCGCGCGCCGACCCCGTGCCGCGAGGTCGTCGAACTCGGCGGGCTCCCAGTAGCGCGCGACCGGCAGGTGCTTGGCGGTGGGACGCAAGTACTGGCCGATCGTGGCGATGGACACGCCGACGGCCGCCAGGTCCACCAGGACCTCCTCGACCTCGTCGGCGGTCTCGCCCAACCCCACCATCATCCCGGACTTGACGGTCAGCCCCGCCCTCGCCGATCGGGCGAGCACCGTCAGGGAGCGGTGGTAGGCCGCGCTGGGGCGCACGGCGCGCTGCAGGCGCGCCACGGTCTCCACGTTGTGGTTGAGGACGTCAGGGCGCGCGTCGATGATCAGCTGCAGGGCCTCGGGGTCGCCCTTGAGGTCGCTGATGAGGACCTCGATGTCGGTCTCGGGCGAGCGCTCGCGCACCGCGGCGATGGTGTCGGCGATGGCGCCGGCCCCTCCGTCGGCCAGGTCGTCACGGGCCACGCAGGTGATGACCGCGTGACGCAGCTTGAGGCGCACGACGGCCTCGGCGACGCGCGCGGGTTCGCTGGGGTCCAGGGTCAGGGGCTTGCGGGTGTCGATGAGGCAGAAGCCGCAGGCCCGGGTGCAGCGCTCACCGTTGACCATGAAGGTCGCGGTACCGCTCTCCCAGCACTCGAAGATGTTGGGGCAGCCCGCCTCCTCGCACACCGTGACCAGGCGCAGGTCCTCGGTCAGGGTGCGCAGGCTCTGGTACTCGGCGCCCATGTGGGCCTCGATGCGCAGCCACTCGGGCTTGCGGGTGTTGATCGCCAGCCCCTCGTCGGGGTTGACGCCGGCCTTGCGAAGGCGTCGGATCATGGGTCGCTCGTCGGACATCGTCGAAGGGGAGCGGTCCACGCGCGCGACGCGCTCCTCGCCGCCGAGCCGTCGGGCCAGCTCCTCGCCCAGGCGCTCCTCGACCTCGACCTCGCTGACGTCGAGCCCCAGCGAGCGCATCGACCCCACGGGGTGGTCGGGGATGCCGCAGGGCACGATGGCGGCGAAGCGGCTCATGTCGGTCTCGACGTTCAGGGCGACGCCGTGCAGGGTGCGACGCTCGCCTCGGGCGTTGCGCACGGTGCGCACGCCCACCGCGGCGATCTTGTGCGGCTCGCTGTCGAGGCGGGCCCAGACCCCGGGGTAGCCCTCGAAGCGTCCCACCCGACCCAGCACGCCCTCGGGGTCGAAGGCCACGACGGTCGCGATGACCGCGTCCTCCATCATCGTCACGTGGAGTCGGCCCGACGAGGGATCGTCGCGCACCGTCACCACCGGCCAGGCCACCGCCTGGCCCGGGCCGTGGTAGGTCACGTCACCGCCACGGTCCGTGGTGACGACGTCGGCGTCCAGCGACTCCGCCGGGACCAGGAAGTGCTCCTCCTTGGCGTGGACGCCGCGCGTATAGGTCGGGGGGTGCTCGAAGAGCAGGAGGTAGTCGTCGCTCGACTCGAGCAGCGCGCGCTGGAGGTCGTCGGCCTCGGCGAAACTCACGCGTCCGAGGTGGCGACGACGCAACATCAGCGTTCGGCGTCCACGTCGAGCCCGGCCAGCAGCTCGCCCACCCGCTCGAGGTAGGCCGTCGCTGCGCCGGCGTCACAGACCCGGTGGTCGAAGCTCAGTCCGACGATGACCCGACGTCCGACCTCGACACCGTAGCGACCGTCGCGCTCGACGACCACGGGCACCCGACGCACCGCCCCGATGCTCAGGACCGCCACTTCGGGCTGGATGATGATGGGCTGGCTCACCAGGGTGCGCGCACTCGTCGCGGCGGCGACGGTGAAGGTCCCGCCCATGAGGTCGTCGGCGTTCAACTGGCGAGAGGCCAGACGCCCGTCGAGTTCGGCGGTGCGTCGCGCCAGGGCCCGCAGGGTCAGCCCCGCGGCGGCGTGCACGACGGGGACCAGCATGCCGTCGTCGTCGACGTGGCGAGTGAAGCCCACCGAGATGGTCCGGTGCACGGTCAACTGGTCGTTGAGGTAGGTCGCGTTGAGGTACTCGAACTCGGCGAGGGCCCGCACCGCGGCGATGGTCACCACCGTCTCGTCGGAGATGGCGTAACCCTCGCGAGTCTCACGCCCGAGGGCGTCGAGCTCGTCGAAGACGCTCGCGTCGAGCTCCAGGGCCACGAAGCCGTGCGGAGCGGTGAGCACCGACACGCTCATGTGCTGGCCCATGCGACGACGCCCGTTGGAGAGGGCGACGACGACCTCCTCGGTGGGTCCCTGCGCGACGGCGCGCTCGGCGTCGCGCCGAGTGATCGCTCCGCCCGCACCCGTGCCGGTCACCGACGCGGCGTCGACTCCACCGTCGGAGAGGATCCGCCGCACGACCGGTGAGACGACCACCCCGGGCGCTGGCGACGACGCCGGGGCGCCCAGGGCGGACGGGGCGGGCGCGGGGACCGTGACGGGGGTCGACGGAGTCGGGGACGAGGTCGAAGCCGTCGAGGCCGTGGCGCTCTCGTCGATGACGGCCACGCGCGCGCCGGTCTGGACCGTGTCGCCCTCCTCGGCCAGGATCTGCACGAGCACGCCCGCGGCCGGCGACGGCATCTCGGAGTCGACCTTGTCCGTCGAGACCTCGAAGAGAGGTTCGTCGCGCGCGACCGCCTCACCCACCGACTTGAACCAGCGGGTGATGATGCCTTCGGTGACCGATTCACCCAGCGAGGGAAGGGTGACGTCAGCCAACGTGGATGCCTCGACCGGCGAGCGCGAGCAGCGTCTCACCGAAGGTCTCCGACAAGGAGGGGTGGGGCTGGATCAGCGCGGCGGCCTCCTCGGCCGTCGCCTCCCAGTTGACCGCGTAGTAGCCCGCGCCCAACTGCTCGGTGACCCAGGGTCCGGCCATGTGCACGCCCAGGATCTGTCCGGCGGTGCCGTCGGCGCGCTTCTCGGCGATGATCTTGACGACGCCGTCGGTGTCGCCGATGATCTGCGCGCGGCTGTTGCCGCCGAAGGGGTCCTTCTTCACCACGACCTCGTAGCCGCGCTCCTTGGCGGCCGCCTCGGTCAGGCCGCAGAAGGCGACCTCGGGGTTGGAGTAGATCGCCCAGGGGACCCGGTCGTAGTCGACGGGGACCACGGGCTCGCCCAGGATGGACTTGATCGCCACGACCGCCTCGGCGAAGCCGACGTGGGCGAGCTGGGGCGTTCCCGCGACCACGTCGCCGACCGCGAAGACGTTGGGGTTCGCGGTGCGCATGTAGCCGTCGGCCACCACGAAGCCGCGCTCGTTCACTTCGACGCCGGTGCCCTCGCCGAGGAGTCCCTCGGTGCGCGGGCTGCGCCCGACCGAGACGACGACCATCTCGACCGCGACGTCCTCGGCGCCGTCCATGTGGACCGCGGTCCCCTTCTTGCCCGGGGTGTGACCAGTGATCTTGACGCCGGTCTGGATCTCGATGCCGCGCTTCTTGAAGGCGCGCGCCACCACCGAGGCGACTTCGGTGTCGCAGCCCGCCAGGATCGAGGGCAGACCCTCGAGGATGGTGACCTTGGTGCCCATGTCGGCCAGCATCGAGGCGAACTCGCAGCCGATGGCGCCGCCACCGATGACCGCGGCCGTGGCCGGCAGCTTGGTAAGGTCCAAGAACTCGTCGGAGGTGAGGACGTACTTGGCGTCGACCTCGAAGCCCGGCAACGTGCGCGGGACCGAACCGGCGGCGATGATCACGTTCGTCCCCTGGGCGACCACGCCGGCGTCGGCTCCGTCGAGCACGGTGACGCTCTGGTTGGCGTCGAGGCGACCGGTCCCCTCGAAGACGGTGACCTTGCGACCCTTGAGGAGCCCGCTCACTCCCTTGTGGAGGCGGTCGACGATCTCGTTCTTGCGAGCCTGGGACACCGCGAAATCGACCTCGACGCCCTTGGTGGTGATGCCGAAGGCGCTCGAGTGCTCCAGCGTGCGGCGCACGTGGGCCGTCTCGAGGAACTCCTTGGCCGGGACGCAACCACGGTGCAGGCAGGTGCCTCCGACCTTGTCACGCTCGATCAGCGCGATGTTGAGTCCGGCCGCCGCACCGTAGAGAGCGGCGGCGTAGCCCCCGGGTCCTCCTCCGATTACCACCACATCGAAATTCTGGACCTCGTTAGCCACGGTGTTTCCCTTCACAGAATCGGTGTTGTCCCCCGCGCAATCCTAATGACTCGCGCCCGGGGCGAACACTCTCAATCGATCGAGCGGCGTCCGCGTTGCCGGTCGGCCGCCTCGGTGGCGAGCGCGTCGACGAGGTCGTTCATCGGATCGCCCGAGTGACCCTTGACCCAGGAGAAGTGCACCTCGCGACCCGAGTGCAGCACGAGGGGGATCAGCACCTCCCAGAGATCCCGGTTGGCCACCGGTTGGCCCTGGGAGTTCTTCCACCCGCGTCGCAGCCACCCCGCGTGCCACTTGTCGTGAAAACATTTCACGACGTAGGTCGAGTCGCTGACGATGTGGACGTTCCCCTCAGGGTGCGCGCGCAGCGCCTCGATGACCGCGGTGACCTCCATGCGCTGGTTCGTGGTGTGCGCCTCCGCACCGCTGGCGAAGGAGTCGGAGCTCTCGGCCCAGGCCCATCCGCCGGGACCGGGATTACCTCGACAGGAGCCGTCGGTGTTGATCCGCCTCACGGGTGACGGGTGACCCAGGAATCGGGGTCGTCGATGAACCGCGTGACCGACACGGGGAAGTCCCCGCGCAGCACCTGACCCAGGGTCACGTGTTCGAGCACCTCGCGCAGGGCCGCGCGCACCGCGACCCAGACGTCGCGCAGATGCGTGGCTTCGCCCTCGTAGTGCAGCGTCTCGGGGCGCATGCCCCGCACCCCGGCCAGGGGACCCGAGACCACCCGCAAGATATCGGCGATCTGGATGTCGTCGGCGCTGCGCGCCAGACGGAAGCCGCCGTCGGGACCCCGCTGGGAGGTCACCAGACCTCCCCGGCGCAGGTCGGACATGATCGCGCCGAGGAACTTCGAGGGGAGGTCCTGCTCCTGGGCGAGGTGCTCGGCGCTGATCGAGGAGTCACTGGCCGCCAGCGTCAGCAACGCCCGGATGGCGTACTCGGCTTTGGCGGGAATCTGCATCCCCCCATTCTGCCCCATGGACCCGCTCGGAGGGAACACCGTTCCTGACGAGCATCCCTGCGGTCCTGACGAGCTTCCGCGACCCCATCCCCACGCGGTGGCGTCGCCGAGGGGCCGAGGGTCTCAGCGGTGGCGGTCCAGCCAACCGAGCAGCGTGGCGACCATGCGCGGATCGGCCCGCAGCTGGTGGCCCGCTCCCTGGATGATGCGCAGCTCGCAGCGACCGTCGGCGGCGTTGACCAAGGAACGGGCGTCGGCCACCGGGATCTCCATGTCGTCGGATCCGTGTCCGATGAGGAGACGTCGCGGCGGGATCTTCGCGATGGAACCCAGGGCGTCGATCGTCACGACGTCGGCGCGCAGCTCTTCGGGGCCCAGCAACTCACCGGGGTCGCCCACGACGCCCGCCACCTGCACCGCGTGGTGGAACTCCTCGGCGTCACCGCACCACTGGTCCAGGTCGGCCGGCGCCGCGAAGGTCGCCACGCCGCGAATGCGGTCGTCCTGGGCGGCGACGTGCAGCGCCAGCGCCCCCCCGAAACCGAAACCGGCCAGGGAGATGCGCACGTCGCCCTGGGCGACGCGGTCGATGATGGTCATCAGGTCGGCCTTCCACGTGGAGGCGCAGAAGGTCCCGGTGCTCGATCCCACCCCCGAGAGGGTCCCGGTGGCCACGAGCCACCCGGACTCGTTCGCCAGGTGCTCGGCGAGCTCGGGTAGCAGTCCGGCGGCCTGGCGGCCCATGCCCATGGCCCGGGGCAGTCCGTGCACGAGGACCAGGATGTGGCTGGCCAGCGGTCGGCTGTCGGAGTGCGCGACGCGCAGGTCCAGCACGGAGGTCCCCGAGGTGAGCTGCTCGTGTTCGATCATGGTTCGTCCATGGTAGGGCGTGGCGCCCCCGGGGCCGCTCTGGCACACTGGGGCCATGAAGAACGTCGCCCTGGTGTGGTCCAACGCGGCGGCCGAGGTGCACCGCTTCGTCGTCGGACCCGTCGACAACAACGTCTACGTGGTGCGCTGCCGCCGTAGCGGCGTGGCCGCCTTGATCGACGCGGCCAACGAGCACGAGCGGCTCCTCGAGGTGTCGAGGCGTCTGGGGGTGGCCACGGTGCTCGAGACCCACGGTCACTGGGACCACATCGGCGCGGTGGCCGAGGTGCGCGAGGCCGGCATCGGCGTCTGGGTACGTGCCGAGGACGCGGGACTGCTGCCCGGTTACGACCACCTGCTCGACGACGACATCGACATCGCCGTGGGCGACCTGCGTCTGCGCACCGTGCACACGCCGGGCCACACGCCCGGGTCCATCTGCTTCGCCCTGGTGGACACCCCGGTGCTCTTCAGCGGCGACACGCTGTTCCCCGGGGGGCCGGGGGCCACCAGCTTCGAGGGCGGGGACTTCCCCACCATCATCGCCAGCATCGAGGAGCGCCTGTTTCGCCGCTTCGACGCCGAGACCATCGTGTGGCCGGGTCACGGCGCCGCCACCACGATCGGCGTCGAGCGTCCCCACCTCGACGAGTGGGTCGAGCGCGGCTGGTAGGAACGGTTTCGGGCCTGCCCCGGTAGGCTGAGGCCGTGACTTCCCCCCTACTGGAACTGCGGAACCTCCACGCCCAGGCCGACGGCGCCGACATCCTGCGCGGCGTCGACCTGGTGGTCGGCGAGGGCGAGGTCCACGCCCTCATGGGCCCCAACGGGGCCGGCAAGTCGACCCTGGCCAACGTCATCATGGGGCACCCGGGCTACCAGGTCACCGAGGGATCCGTGCTCTTTCGCGGCGAGGACATCACCGCCTGGGCGCCCGACGCGCGAGCGCGCGCCGGGGTCTTCCTGGCCTTCCAGTACCCCGAGGCCATCTCGGGCGTGTCCGTCGTGCAATTCCTGCGCCAGGCGATCGCCGCGCGCAAGGGCCTCGACGAGTTGAGCGTGCTCGAGGTACGCCTGGACCTGATGGAGTGGATGGACCGCTTGGGCATGGACCCCGCCTTCGCCGAGCGCCACCTCAACGAGGGCTTCTCCGGTGGTGAGCGCAAGCGCAACGAGGTGCTGCAGATGGCGCTGCTGGCCCCCGCCCTCGCCCTGCTCGACGAGACGGACTCCGGCCTCGACATCGACGCGCTGCGCATCGTGGCGCGCGGCGTGCGCACCGTGCGCGACGAGCACCCCGAGATGGGCGTGCTCGTGGTGACCCACTACGTCAAGCTCCTCGAGGAGATCCGCCCCGACCGCGTGCACGTCCTGATCGACGGACGCATCGAGGTCTCGGGCGACGCCTCGCTGGCCCAGAGCATCGAGGAGCACGGCTACGACGGGCTGCGCCCGGTGGGCCTGTGACGCGCTTCGACGCCCGGCGGGTCCGCGCAGACATCCCCCTGCTGACGCGCGAGATCAACGGGCGCCCGATCACCTACCTCGACTCCGGCGCCTCGTCGCTGACCCCGCGCTGCGTCATCGAGGCGATAGACCGCTACTACGAGCTGCACCACGCCAACGTGCACCGCGGGGTCTACCAGACGGCCAACGAGGCCACCGCCATCTACGAGAACGCCCGCGCCGCGACGGCGCGCTTCCTCAACGCCCCCGGCGGCTCCGACGAGATCGTCTTCACCAAGAACGCGACGGAGTCCTTCAACCTCCTGGCCCACTCCTGGGGCGGGAGCTTCCTCGAACCCGGCGACGTGGTGCTGGTCAGCGAGATGGAGCACCACGCGAACATCGTGCCGTGGTTCCAACTGCGCGAGCGCCTCGGCATCGAGGTGCGCTTCATCCCGGTCACCGACGACTTCCGCCTCGACCTCAGTGACGTCGAGGGTCTCCTGCGCGGCGTCAAACTGGTCTCGGTCACCGGCATGTCCAACGTGCTGGGCACCATCAACCCCGTCAAGGAGCTCGCGGCCATCGCCCACGCGAACGGCGCGCTCATCGCGGTGGATGGCGCGCAGTCGGTGGCCCACCTGCCCACCGACCTCGTCGACCTCGACGTCGACTTCATGATCTTCTCCGCCCACAAGATGCTCGGCCCCACCGGCCTGGGGATCCTCTGGGCCCGCGCCGAGCTGCTCGCCGCCATGGCGCCCTTCCTGGGCGGCGGCGGCATGATCAAGGACGTGAGCGTCGAGGGCTTCTCCCCCGCCACCGGCCCCTCGAAGTTCGAAGCCGGTACTCCCCCCATCGCGCAGACCGCGGGACTCGGCGCCGCCCTTCGCTACCTCGAGGGACTGGGCATGGCCAACATCGCCGCCCACGAGCACGACCTCACCGGTGACGCCCTCACCCGCCTGGAGCTCGAGTTCGGCGGGCGCGTGCGCGTCATCGGCCCCGCGGACACCCGCGAGCGCGGTGGCGTCATCTCCCTCGACGTCGATGGGGTCCACCCCCACGACGTCGCCCAGGTCCTCGACCAGTTCGGCGTCTGCGTGCGGCCGGGGCACCACTGCGCCAAGCCGCTGATGAAGCGCTTCGGCCTGTCGGCGACGGCGCGCGCCTCCTTCGGTCCCTACTCGCTGGTGCGCGACACCGACGTGCTCTTAGAGGCCCTGAGCCACGCCGTGGAGATGTTCGGATAACCGTGGCCGGCCTCGACGACCTCTATCGCGAGATCATCCTCGACCACTACCGATCGCCGCGCAACCGCGGCGAGCTCGCGCCCCCCGCTCACCGCACCGAGGGTTTCAACCCGCTCTGCGGCGACGAGATCGTGGTCTACATCGACGTCGACGTCGACAACGGCGTCCTGCGCGACATCAAGCTCACCGGACACGGCTGCTCCATCTCCCAGTCCTCCTCCTCACTGATGAGCGCGGCCGTCAAGGGCAAGACCCTCGCTCAGGTGCGCGAGACCATCGCCACCTTCAAGCAGCTGATGACGGTGCACGAGTCCCAGCTCGACGCCGAGGGCGGATCGGCACCCAGCGTGGACGCCGACCTGCGACGACTCGGCGAACTGGCCGCGCTCGCGGGCGTGGTCAAGTTCCCCGTGCGCATCAAGTGCGCCACCCTGGCCTGGAACACGCTGGCCCAGGCGCTCGACGAGACCTCGGCCTAGCGGCCGCGGGTCACGGGTTGCAGGGGTAGGGATCGAAGAACTGGTCGCCCTCGGGCGGCGCCGTGGTGGTGGTCGTGGGCGCCGTCGAACTCGAGGCCGCCAGGTTCACGAGGAAGTGGCCCGCGGGGATGTGCACCGCCGCGGCCGTCTTCGCGGTCGTGGTCGTCGTGGGCGGGTTCCAACTCGGCGTGTCACCTGCTGAGTCGATGGGCGGCGGGTTCGTGGGCTTGAGCAGCTGGGTGCCGAAGATCGAGAAGAGCATCTTCTGCATCGCCGGCTCCTGGACGAAGAGGATCGAGCCCAAGCCCCCATAGGATCCAGGCGCCGTGGGCAGGGTGTCGGTCTGGAGGTTGGCGACGTCGATGTTGTGGAACTTCTCGGCCAGGCCGATCATCTCGCCGGCCGAGAAGTTGGAGTCCACCGCGATACCCGAGGTCAACTTCGAGACGAAGGAGGCGAGGGTCAGGGGGTTGTAGGTGCGCTTGGCCTTGTCGATCATTGCCTTCAGGAACTCGTTCTGGCGATAGATGCGCCCGTAGTCGCTGGTAACGTCGGTCCACCACTGTCCGTGTTCGTACCACTGGTAGTGGCGGCTGCGCACCAGCTCAAGGGCGGTCCGGTTGGTCACCAGTTGACAGCCCGCGTGGGTGATATTCAGTGCGGAGTAGGTGTCCTTGGCCGGGTAGGGGAAGTCCATGTAGACCCCGCCGATGGCGTCGGTGGCGTTGATGACCCCGAGGAAGCTCACCACCACCGTGTGGGCGATGGTGATGCCGAAGTTGGCCGTGATGGTCTGGGCCAGAAGAGCAGGACCGTTGCCGAAGTTGACGTTGATGCGATTGAACTTGCCGTAGAGGCCCTGATTGGCCAGCAAGGTGGTCATCGTGTCGCGGGGTATGGACAGAACGGTGATGGTCCCCTTGCCCGGGTCCACGTGCAGGATCTTGACCACGTCACTGTGTTGGTACCCCGTCGCCCCCGAAGAAGCGCCCGTCTGGTTGGCCAGCCATCCCGTCAGGCCCGCGCGCGAGTCCGAGCCGATCTCGAGGATGTTGAAGGGCTGGTTGCCGATGCGCAGAACCTCGCCGGGGACATTGACACGCTTGATGTGGTTCAGCTGGTAGTAGGCGTAGAAGTAGCCGCCACCCAGGACCAGGGCGATGACCACGACGACCGAGACGCCGGAGATCCACCAGCCCCTGTGACGGCGCCACCCGGTGCGCGCGGCCTTGGGCAGCTTGTTCTTGTGCTTGACGCCGGCCTTCTCGTCGATCGCCGCGCCCAGGGCGGCCAGGCGGTGCGAGTTCGCGATGCCGCCGGCGTGGGGTGCCGTACGCCGCGTACGACGGCGCGCGTCGTCAGAGGGTCCTGATGGCATTGGGAAATCCTACCAGCGGAACTTAAGAATTCCCTGTACTAGAGCCCAATTCGGAAGGGCTCGTAACCGTCCTTCTCCAGGATCTCCGCCATCTCCGGGCCTCCCGTGGCGACGACCCGACCGTCGGTGACCACGTGGATCTTCGTCGCCGTGAGCTCGTGCAGCAGTCGGCGGAAGTGGGTGATGGCCAGTACGCCACAGCCCCACTCGGTGGTGGTCTCCTGGAGGCGGCGCGCCACCGCGCCGAGCGCGTCGACGTCGAGGCCCGAGTCGATCTCGTCGAGCATGGCGAACTTGGGCCGCAGCACGGCGAGCTGCACCATCTCGGCGCGCTTGCGCTCGCCCCCCGAGAGGTCGACGTTGACGAAGCGCTCCAGCACCTCGGGGCGCAGTTCGACGCGCCGCGCCTCCTCGGCCATGAGCTCGGCGAGCCCCTCGCGGGGCGCCCCCGCGGCCGCCAGGAGGTCGACCGGTCGCACGCCGGGCACCTCCATCGGATGCTGGAGGGCCAGGAAGAGTCCGTGTCGCGTGCGCTCGGTCGGCGAGAGCTCCAACAGCTCCACGCCGTCGATGCGCGCCGAACCCGCGGTCACGCGATAGCCGGGGTGTCCGGCGAGCGCGTGGGCCAGGGTCGACTTGCCCGAGCCGTTGGGCCCCATGATGACGTGCACCTCGCCCGAGGACATGGCCAGGTCGAAGCCCTTGAGGACCTCCTTGCCCGCCACCTCGACGCGCAGCCCTTGGATCGTCAGCGTGCTCAACTCACCACCACCTGGAGTCGTCCGCCGTCCACGAGCACGTCGTAGCGGGCGACGGGGCGCGTCGCCGGGAACGACGTGGGGTGGCCGTCTTTGAGGTTGAACATCGCGCCGTGGCGCGCGCACTCGATCTCGCAACTGTCGACCTCGACCTCGCCGAGGGCCAGGGAGAAGTCCTCGTGGCTGCAGCGGTCGTCGAGCACGTAGACGTCGTCGTCGATGCGCACCACCACGAGCACCCGGTCGCCGCGGCGCACCTGGACGGCCTGGCCGTGCACGTAGTCCTCGAGGACGCCGATGTCGTAGGTCGTCACGCTCTCACCGTGGCCAGTCGTCCCAGGGTCGAGCCCAGGTCGTCCTCGACCACCGCCGCGAGCTCGCGCGGCAGGGTGGCGAGCATCTCGTAGAAGAAACCCTGGATCATGAGTCGCTCGGCGTCGGGGCGGGTGACGCCGCGCGACTCCAGGTACCAGCGCTGCAGCTCGTCGAGCGGTCCCACGCTCGAGGCGTGGGCGCACATGACGTCGTTCTCGCGGATGTCGAGGTTGGGCACCGAGTCGGCGTGCGCGTGGGGCGAGAGCAGCAGGTTGTGGTTGGTCTGGCGGGCGTCGGTGCGCTTGGCGCCCTTCTCGATCTCGATGAGTCCGGTGTAGACCGAGCGCGCGGTGTCGGCCACGGCACCCTTGGACAGCAGCGTCGAACGGGTCCGGCCGACCTTGTGGAACTGACGGGTGCGAAAGTCGTGGACCTGGTCGCCGAAGCCCAGGAAGGTGGTCCGCAACTCGTTCTCCGCGCCGGTGCCCAGGAACTCCGCGTCGTTGCGCGAGCGGTTGTAGTGCGCGCCCACCGAGATGACCGACTGGTGCAGGCGCGCGCCGCGGCCCAGTCGACCCGTCGAGCGCGCGATGTGCCAGGCGCTGGTGTGCAGGCGCTGATAGGAGCTCACCACCAGGTAGGCGTCGTCGCCGACGTCGAACTCGGTCAGGGGAACGACCAGGGAGTCCGCACCCCCGTCGAGGAACTCCACGACCGAGGCCCGCGAGCCACGGGCCGACACGACGCGCAACTGGGGGAAGGAGGCGCCGGCCGTGATCGTGTTCACCACGAGGATCGGCTCGTCGACGCTGACGCCGTCGGCCACCCGCAGGGTGACCGTCGTCGGATGCAGGGCGCAGTTGAGCTGGGCGAAGGCGTCGGAGTCGTAGTGCGCCGACCAGTCCGACTCCTCGGCGGTGACGCTGACGCCGGCGAGTTCGCCGCTCACCTCGGCCAGCTCGCCGTCGATCATGGTCACCACCAGGCCGGCGTGCTGCGCCAGGGAGCGCGCGAGCGCCGAAGGTGCGCTCGCGTCGGCCCGCGTCGCCAGCGCGAAGCGGTCGAGGTCGAGGTCCCCCAAGGGCGCGTAGCGCCACACCTCGTCCGACGTGGTCGGCAGACCCAGGGTCGTGAAAGCCCGCCAGGCGTCGCGCCGGTCGCTCGAGGCGTCACGGTCGTCGAGCAGGGAGAGGGCGGAATCGGCGAAGGAGGTCATAACTGGGGGCTTGGGCAGTGTACTGGTCGGGTGAGTTCGCCCGGGCGCTCAGCGGCGCCAGAACTTCCATCCGCGCCGCTGCTTCCTCTCCATCTCCTCGAGCACGCGGCGGCGCTCCTCGAAGAGTTCGGGGGCCACCGCGTCGATGATGTCGCTGGCGGCGTTGAGGACGTCGCGGCGATCCTCGACGGGCACGTCGGGCGCCGGAGGTTCTTCGACGTTGGGGCGTCGCGCCAGGGAGCCGTGCGCCCAGCCGACGTCGGCGAAGCGCCGCTCGTAGGTGATGCAGTCCTCGGGACAGCTCCAGGGCTGGTCGGGCGCGTTGCCGAGGACGCAGAATCGCGCGACTTCACCAGAGGCGTAGGTACGGCTCTGGAAGTGCTTGCATTCCTCGCGCATTCCCATGTCGTCTCCATTGTGTCACGCTCGCTACGACCGGACCGGGGCGCCGCGGCGCCCAAAGTCCTAACCGATCGAACCCTCCATCTGCAGCTCGATCAGGCGCGACCACTCCACGGCGTACTCCATCGGCAGGGTGCGCGTGACGGGCTCGATGAAGCCGTTGACGATCATGCCCATGGCCTGGCTCTCGGTCAGCCCGCGGCTCATAAGGTAGAACAGCTGGTCGTCGCCGATCTTCGAGACCGTGGCCTCGTGGCCGATGGAGGCGTCGCGCTCCCCGACCTCCATGTAGGGCTTGGTCTCGGAGGTCGAGAACTCGTCGAGCAGCAGGGCGTCGCAGCGCACGAAGCTCTTGGCGCCGGTGGCCCCCTCCTCGACCTTCACCAGACCGCGGTAGGTGGTGAGCCCGCCGTCCTTGGAGATGGACTTCGAGACGATGGTCGAGGTGGTCTCGGGCGCGCAGTGCACCATCTTGGCGCCGGCGTCTTGGATCTGACCGGGTCCGGCGTAGGCCACCGAGAGGACCTCGCCCGAGGCCTTGGGGCCCATCAGGTAGACGCTCGGGTACTTCATCGTCAGACGCGAACCGATGTTCCCGTCGATCCACTCGACGTGAGCCTCCTCCTCGGCGCGGGCGCGCTTGGTGACGAGGTTGTAGACGTTGTTGGACCAGTTCTGGATCGTGGTGTAGGTGATGCGCGCGCCCTTGAGGGCCACGAGCTCCACCACGGCCGAGTGCAGGGAGTCGGTCGAGTACACCGGCGCCGAGCAGCCCTCCACGTAGTGGACCTGGCTACCCTCGTCGGCGATGATCAAGGTGCGCTCGAACTGGCCCATGTTCTCGGTGTTGATGCGGAAGTAGGCCTGCAGGGGCTGGTCCACCTTGACGCCCGGCGGCACGTAGATGAACGACCCCCCGCTCCACACCGCCGAGTTGAGCGCGGCGAACTTGTTGTCGTTCGGGGGGATGACCGTGCCGAAGTACTTGCGCACGAGGTCGGGGTACTCGCGCACCGCGGTGTCCATGTCGCAGAACAGCACGCCGAGGCGTTCGAGGTCCTCACGGTTGCGGTGGAAGACCACCTCGGACTCGTACTGCGCGGTGACCCCGGCGAGGTACTTGCGCTCGGCCTCGGGGATGCCCAGGCGCTCGTAGGTGTTCTTGATGGCGTCGGGCAGGTCCTCCCAACGCTCCACCCGGTTCTCGGTGGGCTTGATGTAGTAGTAGATGTCGTTGAAGTCGAGGTCGGGCATGCGTGTCGCGAACCACTCCAGCATCGGTTTCTTCTCGAAGCGCTTGAGCGCATTGAGACGGAAGTCCAGCATCCAGGGCTCCTCGCTCTTGATGCCCGACATCTCGCGGACGATGGCCTCGTTGATCCCCTTCTTGGGTTTGAAGACCGGGATCTGGTCGTCGGACCAGCCCAACTGGTATCTGCTGAAATCCAGGTTGTCGACGGTCATCGGCCCTCCGAGAGATTTGTCCTACGGCCATAGTAGTAACTGGCAGCACCACCATGACCGTCCCGGTGGCAGGTTCTGGCAGAGTTGAGGGATGCCGACCGCCCCCCGTGTCCCCCAACGCCCCTTCGAGATTACCCGTCACGGCGACACCCGCGTCGACCCCTACCACTGGCTGCGCGACCGCGACGACGACGCGGTCCTCGCCCACCTCCTCGCCGAGAACGCCTACCTCGCCGAGCAGCTGGGCTACCTGGCGCCCCTCGAGAGCGAGCTCTTCGAGGAGATCAAGGCCCGCATCGAGGAGACCGACATCTCGGTGCCGGTGCGCCGCGGCGGCTGGTGGTACTACGAACGCACCCGCGAGGGCCTCAACTACCCCATCAGCTGCCGCCTGGCGGTGGGTCCCGACGCCGTCGGGCCACCCGTGATCGACCCCGACGTCGAGATCGAGGGGGAGCAGGTGATCCTCGACGAGAACCTCGAGGCCGAGGGTCACGACTTCTTGTCCGTCGGCGTGCTGGCGGTGAGCCCCGATGACTCCTGGGTCTGCGTCGGAGTGGACTTCGAGGGCGACGAACGCCACCGCGTCACGGTGCGGCCCCTGGCGGGCCAGGCTCCCCTCGACGACGAGCTCGAGGACGTCTACTACGGATTCGCCTGGGCCGGCGACAGCCGCCACTTCTTCTACACCCGC
The DNA here is from genome assembly GCA_903860745.1 of uncultured Actinomycetes bacterium. Taxonomy (GTDB): domain Bacteria; phylum Actinomycetota; class Acidimicrobiia; order Acidimicrobiales; family RAAP-2; genus RAAP-2. The sequence continues at coordinate 50,933 of CAIORQ010000105.1, forward strand.
GTCGACGAGGCCATGCGGCCCTGGCAGTTGTGGCGTCACGAGATCGGCACGCCGGCCGGCCGGGACGTGCTCATCTTGTCCGAGGAGGACGCGCAGTACAACGTGTCGGTGGGCCGCAGTCGTGACGACGAGGTGATCCTCGTGGCGATCTCCTCGTCCACCACCTCGGAGTACTACTACCTCGACGCGAACCAGCCGAGGGGCGAGTTCACCCTGCTCGAGGGGCGCCGTCAGGACATCGAGTACGGCGTCGAACACCTGCGTGACGCCCAGGGTCGACGCTGGTGGCTCAAGATCACCAACGAGGACGCGACCGACTTCCGCCTCCTCGCGCGCCCGGTCGAGGACGCCGGGTCCCCGTGGCGCGAACTCGTCGCCCATCGTCCCGGACGGCGGCTCGACGGGGTGGACGCCTTCTCGAACTTCCTGGCGATCTCCGAGCGGGTGGACGGCTGCGCCGCCGTCGCCATCGTGACCCTGCTCGAGGGCGAGGACCCCTTCGGCGACCTGGTGCAGCGCATGCGCCTCGTCGACGGCGGTCCCGCGCCCACGACCGTGTCGCTGTCGGCCAACGCCATGTACGAGACCGGGAACCTGCGCGTGTCGATCACCTCGATGGTGACGCCGCGGCTGGTGGCCGACGTCGACGTCGTCAGCGGCGAGGTCACGGTCCTCAAGCAGCAACGCGTCCTGGGGGGCTACGACGCCAGCCGTTACGTCACCGGCCGGCTCTGGGTGACGGCCAGCGACGGTGTGCGGGTGCCCGTCTCGGTGGTGGCGCGCCGCGACCGGGTGCGGGTGAACGACGACGGCAGCCTCGAGCCGGTGGCGCCCTCGCCCCTCCTGCTCTACGGCTACGGCAGCTACGAGATCTCCATCGACCCGGGCTTCTCCTCCCTGCGACTGTCGCTGCTCGACCGGGGCGTCGTCTTCGCCATCGCCCACGTCCGCGGCGGTGGCGAGATGGGGCGCTCCTGGTACGAGATGGGGCGTCTGGCCCAGAAACCCACCACCTTCTCGGACTTCGTGCGGGTGGCGCGCCACCTCGTCGAGACCGGATGGACGACGCCCGAGCGTCTGTGCGCCCGCGGCGGATCGGCCGGCGGACTGCTGATGGGCGCGGTGATGAACCTCGCCCCGGAGCTCTTTCGCTGCGTCGTGGCCGAGGTGCCCTTCGTCGACGTCGTCACCACCATGCTCGACGAGACCCTCCCGCTCACCGTGGGCGAGTGGGAGGAGTGGGGAAATCCCGAGGCCAGCGCCACGGCCTATCGGACGATGAAGTCCTACTCCCCCTACGACCACGTGAGCGCCACCAACGACGACGGCTCTCCTCGGGTCTACCCCCACCTCTTCGCCGCCGGGGGGCTCAACGACTCACGAGTCGGCTTCTGGGAGCCGGCCAAGTGGGTCCTGAAGCTTCGCGACGCCAACCCGGCGAACGTCGCCTACCTCAAGACCGAGATGGGTGCCGGCCACGGCGGCCCCTCGGGCCGCTACGACGCCTGGCGCGACGAGGCCCAGATCCTCGCCTTCGTCCTTCACGAACTCGGCGCCACGACCCTCGAATAGGTGGCGAGGGCCCCCAAGGAGTGGGTCGTCGGATGGTGAGCAGCGTGCAGGAGGGCCACGAGCAGGGCCAGCACCGCGACGACGATCACCACCACCCACCAGATCCGACGGCGCAGTCGCGGGAGCGGGGAATGGCGCATCGACCGATTGAGCGCCCACTGGTCGGAGTGGCGCAGGTGCACCGGCGGCGTCTCCGGCGCCGGCGGGCTGTTCTCGCCGAAGACGAGGTCGGTGTCGGGATCGAGGCGGGGCAGTCGAACGGGGTGGGTCGTGGGCGCCTCGGTGCCGTCGAGGATGCGAAAGCCCCGCGAGGGCTGATAGGGCGAGGGCGGCAGGGTCGGGCGCACGTCACGGCGGCGGGGCCCCGCGAGGCGGCCGCGCAGCAGGAAGGCGAGTACGAGTGCGACCAGGACGACACCTCCGGCGACCTTGATCACCATCATGCGTCGCCGCCTCTCTGCACTGACCCTCCCGCCTCGTTCGTCAGCGTAGCCAAGCGGGCCCGCTCAGGCGAGCTCGCCGAAGCCCCCGCGGAAATAGACGAGAGGGTGCGCGTGGCGCGCGTGGGCGAAGCTCACCTCGACCGTGCAGACGTCGTGGTCCCCGTGGGTGGTGATCCCCGTGATCCGCCCCTCGAGATGCGCGAGGGCGCCCGCGAGTAGGGGCGAACCTCCGGGCGCGGCGTCCCAGGGCACCTGGGCGAACTTGTCGATCCCCGAGGTCGCGAAGAGTCGGGCCAGAGGCTCCTGCTCGGCGGCGAGGACGTTCACCGCGACGAGCGCCGACTGTCGAACACGCTCCCAGGACCTCCCCGACGACGTCGCCGCGAAGAGCACCATGGGCGGCTCGAGCGAGAGGGAGCCGAAGGTCTGACAGGTGAAGCCGGCGGGTCCCTCGGCGGTGGCGGCGGTGACGATCACGAGCCCGGTGACGAAGTGGCCCAGGACCTCCTTGAAGTGCGACGGGTCGGGAGCGCTCACGAGGGAACCCTACCGGGACGGGCGCCGCGCGGTGCCCAGGACCAGGCGCGACCCCAGGACGCTCACGAGACCCTCGCCCACCAGGCCCTCTAAGAGGCGCTCGAGGCGCGCCGCGTCGACGTCACCGAGTTCGCGGTGCAGGTCACCTCGGGTGCGCGCAGCCTCCTCCAGGAGGCGCAGCAACCGACCACGGATCTGGCGGTCCGAACCGGCGAAGGAGCCCTGGGGGCGCGACACCGCGGCCGAACGCGGTGCGGGGTCCTCTCCCCCGTCGCGCCGCCACCGGCAGCACCGGGCGACCGGGCAGGTGCCGCAGCGCGGCGTGGCCGTGCAGAACTGCGCCCCCAGGTCGAGCAGGGACTGGTTGAACGCCGCCGCCCCGCGGCGCGGCAGCAGGGCCGCGGCCAGGTCGCGGGCCTCACGCGGGGTCAGGGCGCGGTTGGCCAGGGCTCGCGCCAGGACCCGCCCGACGTTGGTGTCGAGGACGGCGACGCGCTCGCCGAAGGCGAAGCTGGCCACCGCGTGAGCGGTGTAGCTCCCCACGCCGGGCAGGGCCAGCAGGTCCGGCACCGACGACGGCACGCGGCCCTCGTGGCGTTCGACCATCAGCCGAGCGGCGTCGTGCAGGGCCTTGGCGCGGCGCGGGTAGCCCAGTCCTCGCCAGGCGCGCAGCACCTCGTCGAGACCGGCCCCGGCGCAGGCCGCCGGCGTCGGGAAGAGGTCCAAGAAGCGCCGCCACGGCTCGAGCACCCGGGCCGTCGAGGTCTGTTGCAACATGACCTCGGCGACGTAGACCGCCCAGGGGTCGCCCACGCCAATCCAGGGCAGGTCGCGACGTAGTCGCCCACGCGCCCTCACCAGCGCGGGCCGCAGGGTGGAGACGGCGACTTCGAGGTCAGCGTCGAGGCGGACGCCCGGTGTCACGCCGGCGCTACAAGAGGGCGGTCAGCGGACGGGTCGTGAACGAGACGGTGCTGCCCGTCAAGGACTCGCCGTCGATGACCAGTCGCCACGTGTAGCGCGAGTCCGGCGCCAGGGGCAGCGGCGGAAAGTTCACCGCGATCGGCACGTCCACTGGAGTGCCCGCGGGCAGACCTTCGGGGGTGGGGATCGTGAAGTCGTTGCGAACCTCGATGGTCTGCACGCCCTCGGGCGTCTCGAACTGCACGAGGTGCCCGTCGGCGTCCTCGAGGAACAACTCCCAGTGATGGGCCTGTTCGAACTCGTGGGGCTCGACCTCGACCTTGATGGCGATGGCCGACGGGACCGGGTCCGGACCACTGATGGACCAGCCACCCCCGAGGATGTAGAGCTTGCCGTCGGCAATCTGGGCGGCGTCGGCGAGCAACATCGTGATGTTCATGCTGCCAGCCTAGACAATGCCCACGAAGCCCACGACCGGCGGCGTCGACGGGAGAGTGGTGGAAATTTCTATACTCTTATCAGGTATTTAATACGATTATTATCGCCGCGCGGGGCGACGGCGCACGTCTGCGCGGTAGCCTTGCAACCGTGACTCACGTCGAGCGTCTCGCGCGCCCTTCGACGCTTCGACTCGCGAGCGGACCCCAAAGGTCCCGGTGGATACTCACCACGTTCGTCGCACTGGCGGTGTCCTCGGGCGCCGTCATAGCCCAGTCGCACCCGGCCGGCGCCACCAACGTCGCCGCGGAGAAGCAGCAGGCCCAGGACCTCTACAAGCAGATCCAGCGCGTCGGCGCCCAGGTGCAGTTCCTCGGCCAGAAGTACGACCTCGCCCACCTCAAGCTCGACCAGATCAGGAACACGATCGCCAACACCAAGGCCATCGTCGCGGGCATCCAGGGCAAGGTGCTCTCCGACGACGCCCAACTCAAGTCCGACGCCATCTACGCCTACGTCAACGGCGGGTCGGCGGCGTCGAACAACCCCCTCTTCACGACCGACGCCAACGCAGTGGGCTCCACGAGCGTCTACAACCAGGTCGCCGAGGGCAACATCGGCTCGGTGATCGCCACCTTGAAGACCAACCGGGTCGAACTCACCCAGGAGCGCGGCATCCTGGCCGCCGAGGAGGCGGCGGCCCAGGCCAACGCCAACGCCGCCCTGGCGACCTACCGCCAGTACCTCACGCTCCAGGCGAAGATCGAGCAGGCCCGTTCCCAGGTCGAGGGCCAGATCTCGGCCTACTACAACGCCATCCAGGCGGCCGCCAACGCCGCCTCCGCCCGGGCGGTGACCACGGCCATCGCCAACCCCTCGCCCTCCAGCGGCGCCGCCCCCGGACCCGATCCCCTGGGCGAGGCGGCCGTGCGCGCCGCCGAGCAGTACCTGGGCGTCCCCTACGTCTGGGGCGGCGCTTCGAGGTACGGCGTGGACTGTTCGGGCCTCGTGATGCTGGCCTACGACGCCGTCGGCGTCTACCTTCCGCACTACTCCGGGGATCAGTTCGACGACACCGAACGAGTGCCCCTCTACGACATCCAGCCCGGTGACCTCCTCTTCTACGGCTACAACGGCGACGAGCACGTGGCCATGTACGTCGGCGGCGGCATGATGATCGAGGCGCCCGAGACCGGCTACACCGTGCACATCACGCCCATCCGCCTGGGCTGGGGCTTCGCGGGGATCGGTCGCGTGCGCGCCTAGCGATGTCGGGCGTCCCCACCTCGGTGCACCTCGGCCCGCTCGTCTTTCACCTCTACGGACTGGGACTCGGGGTCGCCGCCTACGTCACCTTCCTCTACTGCGAGCGACGCCTGCGCCGCCACGGTGTCGACGTCGCGCGCTTCGGCCGCTACGCCGCCGCGCTCATCGTGGCCGGACTCGTCGGAGCGAGAGCGGCCAACATCGCCACCAACTGGTCGTACTACGCGGGGCATCCCGGACGGTGGATCGCGGTGTGGCAAGGCGGTCTGGCCAGTTTCGGGGGCATCGCCCTGGCCCTGCCGGTGGGCGTCGTGCTGCAGCGCCGCTGGTGGCCCGCGACGGGGCTCGCCACCTTCTGCGACGCCGTGGTGCCCGCCCTCGTCGCGGGCTGGGCCCTGGGACGGGTGCTGGGACCGCAGTTCATGGTCAACGGCGGCGGTCACGCGACCACCTCCTGGTTCGGCCTGCACTACCACGGCCAGGTCGGCAAGCGGGTGCCGGTACCCCTGATCCAGGGGGCCGAGGACGCGGCCCTGTGGCTGGCGCTGTTGCACCTCGAGGCCAGGCGGACGCTGCGCGCCGCGGGTCAGCTCTCGGCGGTCGCGATGTTCGTCTGGGGACTCGTGCGCGCGTACGACGAGCACTGGCTCTTGGGCGAGGAGTCCCACAGCGGCTCCGTCGGCGTCCAGCTGGCGGGGCTGGCCCTCGCGCTCGGCGGCGTCCTTGTGTGGTGGCGCGTGCGCCGACACGACGGGCTGCGCACGGCGTCAGACTAGAAGAGCGAGTTCCACTCCTCGTCGCTCAACACACCGAGACGGATGACCTCCGTGTCGCCGGACACGGTGTTGCGCGCGTCGTCGACGTAGGAGACGTGGTCCAGGCCGAGACGTCGCCAGGGCGAGAAGACCCGACGGGTCGGCGACGGGTTCGAATAGATCCCTCGCACCAAGAGGCCCTGCTCGGAGGCCGCAATCACCACGGCCGGTCGAACCTTGGACTGCTGCTCGGGCGCGGCGGGGTCGACGGCGTCGAAGGGCACCTCGGTGGTCACGACCGAACCGGCCAGGGGGTGGGCGACGTCGTAGAGCGCGGCTTCGGCCGGCGTGAGCGAGGCCGAGCGACGGGTGACCTCGAGGTGCGCCGACGGACTCGGCGCGGGGGGGACGGGGGCAGGGACGACGGGCCTCTTCTTCTCCACCTTCACCTTGGGTCCGTGGGCGGCCTTCGCCTTGGCGGCCTGGGCCTGCTTGCGGGCCTTCTCCTGCTCGCGGCGCAGTCGGCGCTGCTCGCGCACCGACTCGTCCACCACCTTGGGGGAGAGCAGGGAGGCCTGGCCGATCGTGATCTCGATCTCGGGCAGGGCGAGGGCCTCGTCCTCGCCGAGGAGACGCCGGCAGTGCGGCGCCGCCGGGAACTCGTTGCCGATGGCGAAACCCAGGACCGCGACGACCTGGTCGTCGTTCAACTCCGCACCACGCAACGAGGCCACCGCCTCGCTCAACTGCTCGTAGGTGGGGGTCTCGCTGTGCTCTCCCAGGGCCTCGATGACCTTGTCGAGGGGCTCCATGGCCAACAGCTCCAGCAGGCCCGACACGGCGTCGATGGGCGCACCCGCCGCGAAGGCGCCCACGTCACGCTTCTTCTGCAGGTTCCGCAGGGGTAGGGCCACGACCGCGCTGACCTTCGCCCCCTGGAACTGCAAGGAGTCCACGACCGCCATCACGGCGTCGGGATCGAGCTTGGCGATGGTGCGACGCATCACGTCGTGGGGGCTGGCGGTCAGTGCGGTCATGGGTTCCTACTTCGAATGGCTGGAGCGACGAGGCCACGGGGAACCTCGTCTCGACGAGGAGCCGCCACGGCGGCCCCGGGTACCCGTCCACTGTACCGAGGTGCGCGCCAGACCTCGAAACCGGCCACCGACCGGTCGCCGGAAACTCGTCGATACGGGCCGCCGTGTCCCTGGGAGGGAAGTTCCGACGTGACCGGACCACTCGAAGCTCCCGGGTGGCACGATGACTCACTGCGTAGTTCCCCGCCATTCGGTGGTGGCCGATGGCCCATCAGGTGGCTCGGGGCGCGACGTCACCCTGCCGCTCGCGGGCGTCATCGGCTCGTCCAGACCATCGTCAGGGTGTACGACTCGCCGGTGGTGGCCGCGGGTCCCGGACGTATCCTCGCGGTGGCCCTCGCCGTCGGTATCGGCGTGAGGGTCGCGCGACGACGAGCCTCCCTCGTCCACGTCGTCTGGCTGGCGGCGCTCGCCTTGACCCTGCGCTGCGTCGTCGAACCCGTGATGGTCCCCTTCTACCTTCTTCCGGGCACGCTGCTGATGACGGTCACGAGCGCGGCGTTGGACCGGTCCCGTCTCCTCGTGACGACGTCCGCCCTGGCGGCGGTCAACGTGATGAGTTTCTGGCACACCGGGGAGTGGACCTACTACCTGATCATGATGACGCTGCTGGTCATCGCCCTGCTCGCCTCCCGTCCCGGCGTCACCACGCGCCCCGCACCCGACACCCCACGGTGACACATGTTGTCAGCCGGAGCGATGGCGCGAAGGCCCGCGACATCGCCAGAGGCGACCCACGACCCGAGCGCCACACCGGGAGAGCGCCGCGGACCCAGCGTCGCGATCCCCTAACGATACAATCATTGATACAATGATTCCTATGGATTTCGTTCGTACGGACTCTTCGGCCGAAGTGCCGCCCTTCGAGCAGGTTCGTCGTCAGTTGGCCGACGCCATCGAATCAGGAAGGCTCAAGCCCCGGGACCAGCTGCCGACGGTTCGAAAGCTCGCGGCGGACCTCGGTCTGGCCGCGAACACGGTGGCGAGGGCGTACCGGGAGTTGGAACTGGTGGGCGTCATCGAGACCCGAGGTCGCCACGGGAGTTTCGTGGCCGGTTCACTCTCGCCCCACAAGGCCGCGGGTGCGCGGCTGGCGGCCGACGTGGTCCAACGAATGCGGGACCTCGGTATGGGCGACGCCGAGATGTTGGCGATCCTGCGCGACGCGGTCGAGAGCCATTCGCGCAACCCTCACCCGACCCCGCGTCGCTCCTGAGCCCTTCGCCGCCCGCGTCGCCGGACGGATCGTTTCCCTTTCGCGACGTCGCCAAATCCCACAATCAGGGCTGATACATTGACAAGCCAGTGCGCCATCCACCCACGAGGTGGCCCGACGACAATGAAGGAGGCCCATCATGGGTGGACCTGTCTCTCGGCACGCTTCGCGACGCGGCGTTCATCGCCTGCCTCGAGGAGTGGTCGTCCTCTTGGCCACCCTCAGCCTGACCGCTGTCGGACTCTCCGGGGTGGGCGCCACGCTGGCGACATCGGCGGGGGCGACGCCGAGCATCTCATCCCTCACCCTCCCGACGACCGGACTGAATCCCGCGTCGGCTGACTCCACCGTCAACGTCAGGGACATCTCCTGCGCCTCTTCGACCGTCTGCGTCGCGACGGGCGACTACCTGGTCGCCACCCCCGCCGTCGGATACGACGGCTTCGTCGCCACCGGCGTCTCGACGGCGGGCCGATGGCAGTGGACGATGAGCAGTCTGTCGACCTCGAGCTTGACCCCCTCACCGGGACCGTCGTTCCCCATTACCTACCCCTTCGCCATCTCCTGCCCCTCGACCACTGACTGCGTCGTCACCGGTCAGTACATCGACGACAACACCGGCTACGACGGCTTCTACGCCGCGGGGACGCTCAACGGCGCCACGTGGACGTGGGCGCTGAGCACCATGCCCACCACGGCGCTCTCCCCGGCTTCGGCGTCGCTGCCCCTCGTCTACCCCCAGGGCATCTCGTGCCCCACGACCAGCAGTTGCGTCGCCACCGGCTACTACCGCGACGCCGCCGGGCGCGAGGACGGCTTCGCCGCCGCCGGATCGCTGAGCGGCGGCACCTGGACGTGGAGCTCGTCCACCCTGTCCACGGCCACGATGGCGAACGGCACGGCCAGCAACTACGTGGAACCCGCGGCGGTCACCTGCCCCTCGGCGACGAGCTGTCTCGCCACGGGTCAGTACCACAGCAACTACGGCTACACCTTCTCCTTCTACGCCACCGGCGCCCTCGTCGGCGCCAACTGGGACTGGACGCTGTCCACCCTGCCCACCACCGGACTCAGTCCGGCGATGAACTCCAACACCGAAGTCCTGACCTACGCCGTCTCGTGTCCGTCGACGTCCTCGTGCCTGGTCGCGGGGCAGTACTACGCCACCGACTCGGGTTTCTACGGCTTCGTCGACGCCGGCGCCCTCGCGGCGGGCACCTGGACCTGGTCGGCCTCCACGCTGAGCGTCACCGGGCTGAGTCCGGCCTCCAATGCAACGGCCTACGTCATCCCCTCCTCGCTGTCGTGCCCCTCGACGAGCGACTGCGTCGTGTCGGGGTCTTACACCGACACCTCGGGCGACTACGAGGGCTTCTACGCCCAGGGGAACCTGAGCGCCAGCGCGTGGTCGTGGACGTCGAGTTCGGTGGACACGACGGCCCTCAGCCCCGTCTCGAAGCCCGCCAGCTTCACCGGTGACTTCAGCGCCGAGGTCTCGTGCCCGTCGCCCGCCCGCTGCATCGTGACCGGGTCCTACGCCGACGCTTCGAGCCACACCGACGGCTACGAGTCCCAGCTCGTCTTCCTCCCGGCCGCCTCCGCGCCGTCGGTCACGAATCTCCCCGCGACCGCCACCGCCGGCGACAGGTTCACCGCCGTCGTGGCCACCGACGGCGACGGCGTGGTCAGCCTGAGCACGACGACGCCGAGCGTCTGCGGGGTGTCGGGCCTGGATGTGACCTTCCTCACCAGTGGCACCTGCACCCTGGTCGCCAGTGTCGGCGACGGTTCCACCTACGCGGGGGCGACGTGAACCGCACAGAGCCTCTCGGTCACTGCGGTCACCACCACCACGATCCCCATCGGCACGCACGCGACCCAGTCGAAACTGGTGGTCTCAACCAGGAAGGACAGTTACTCCCTTCACGCGGTGGTCACCCTCTCCACCTCGGGTGGTTCAGGGTCGGGGAAGGTGACCTTCCGGCTGGTCCACGGTCGATGCACACTCAAGAGCAACAAGCTCAGTGCCAAGGCCGCGAGCGCCTGCAGCGTCGTGGCGACCAAGGCGGGTACCTCGAAGTACAAGTCCCGCTCGTCCAACGCGGACACCTTCTTCTTCGGCTTCGTCGCCCAGTCCCCGTTGACCTTGAAGGTCTCGAGCACCGTCAACAAGACTTCGGCCAAGGTCGCGCTCTCCACGACGGGCGGTTCGGGCAAGGGCGCGATCAGCTACACGGTGATCGGGACGCACTGCGTCCTCTCGCGCACGACCCTTCACGCAACCGCCGCGACGACGTGCGTGGTGTCGGCCACCAAAGCCTGGAACGGCACCTTCTTGCCCGCATCGTCGAAGCCGGTCTCGGTCAGGTTCTCCTAGTCCCTCCGCGCCCGCGAGTTCGAAGGATCCACCGACACCGATGCGCGACGCGGTGCCTGGCCTTCGCGTCGGCGAGGACGAGACGTCCTTCGCAGCGCAGTAGGTTGGTGCGAGGACGGCCCGCGATGATGCGGGGACGAGGAACACTGAGCGTGGTCAGCATCGAGGACCGGTGGTCCCAACCGTTGTAGGTGTCCTGACCTCTCTGCCCTGTCCGGACGGGGCCGCACGCGACGTGGCCTTGGTGCGACACTCCGTGTCGCCATTCGGCTGCGTCCTACTTCAGCAAGTGTTTGGCGACGACCACGCGTTGGATCTGGTTGGTTCCCTCGTAGATCTGGGTGATCTTCGCGTCGCGCATGAAGCGCTCAACCGGGAAGTCCTTGGTGAAGCCGTAGCCGCCCAGGAGCTGCACGGCGTCGGTGGTGACGCTCATCGCCGTGTCGGACGCGAAGGACTTCGCGGCCGCTCCGAGGTAGTTCAGGTTGCGGTCGGGGTCCCCGGCGTCGATCGTCGCGCAGGCCGCGTAGACGAGGGTCCGCGAGGCCTCGGTTCGGATCGCCATGTCGGCCAGCATGAAACGCAAGCCCTGCAAACTTGAGATCGGCGCGCCGAAGGCCTTGCGCTGGGTCATGTAGCCCGCGGCGTAGTCGATGGCCGCCTGGGAGATCCCAACGGCCTGGGCGCCGATGGTCGGACGCGAACGGTCGAGGGTGTGCATGGCGATGCGGAAACCCTCCCCCTCCTCGCCGACCCGGTGTGAGAGCGGCACGCGCACGTTCTCGAAGACCACCTCGCCCGTGGGCGAGGCGCGCAGTCCGAGCTTGTCCTCGTGCTTGGGGAACTGCACCCCCCACTCCTTCTCCACGAGGAAGCAGGTGATGCCGTGGCTCTTGGCCGTCGGGTCGGTGCTGGCGAAGACGGTGTAGGTGTCCGACACGCCGGCGTTGGTGATCCAGTACTTCGAGCCGTTCAAGATGTACTCGTCGCCCACGCGCTCGGCGCGCGTGCGCATCGCCGCCACGTCGGAACCGGCGTCGGCCTCCGAGAGGCAGTAGCTGGCCTGGTGGGTGCCCGCCGCGATGCGCGGCAGGTAGGTCGACTTGAGCTCCTCGGAGCCGAAGTTCATGATCGGCAGCATGCCGAGCTTGGAGATCAGCCAGGTCACCGAGATCGACGCACAGCCCCTGGCCAGTTCCTCGGCCACGACGGCCTGGGTCACCATGTCCGCCCCGACCCCTCCGTAGGCCTCGGGGACCCACAGGGCCGGTAGGTCGAAGTCGACGCAGGCGTCCCAGCTGTCCTGGGGGAAGACCTGCTCGCGGTCGTAGCGCGCGGCGTGGGGCGCGATGCGCTCGTCGACGAAGGTCTTGAGGACGTCTCGAAAGGCCCGTTGTTCCTCGGTCAAGATGAAGGACATGCGGGCTCCTCGTTGAGTCGGTTAGGTGTTGGGGAAGAGGTCATCCTCGCTCACGGCGTCGACGAAGCGGCGCTGGGCGACGTAACTGTGCGCGAGACCGGCGAAGTCCGCGGTGGGCTCACCGTGGTTCTCGCCCAGCCCGAAGTGTTCGAGTGCGGCGCGCACGTCATGGATCGTCGGACCCCGGCCCGCGATGCTGGCGCGCTTGGCGGCCACCAGGGCGATGCCCACGACCAGGTCGTGGTGCTCGACGCCCTCGACGTGCAGGTCGGCGCAGGCCCGCTCGGCCAGGGCCAGGGCGAAGCCCTCGCCGGGCGCGTTCGTGCCGGTCATGGCCGCCTTCGAGGCGTGACGGAGCAGTCCGGGCTTCTTGGCGCGTCCGATGGTCGGGGTGGCGGTCGCCATGGTGGGACGGACCTCACCACTGCGCGACACCGGGAAATAGGTGGGTTGTGTCACGTTTCGACACTAGCCCTTGGCGGGTCAGACCCTGGTCAGCCAAGCCTCGTACTGGGCCAGCTCGCCGCGCACGGCCTGGAAGTAGGTCGACTGGATCGCCTTGGTGATCGGGCCGGGGCCACCCTCGCCCACCACGCGCTCGTCCACCGAGTAGATCGGCACCACTTCGGCGGCCGTGCCGGTCAAGAAGGCCTCCTCGGCGATGTAGAGGTCGTCGCGGCGCAGGGCCTCGAAGCTCACCTTGTAGCCCAGGTCGTGGGCGATGGTGATCACCGAGTGCTGGGTGATGCCGTGCAGCGCGCCGGCCTCCGAGGGCGGGGGCGTCACGACGCGGCCACCGCGCACGAGGAAGAGGTTCTCGCCGGTGCACTCCGAGATGCGTCCGTCGGGGCCGAGCATGATGGCCTCGTCGTAGCCGGACTTGATGGCCTCGACCTTGGCCAGGGTGGAGTTCACGTAGCCGCCGACCGTCTTGGACGAGGTGGGCATGGCGTTGGGCGCGTGGCGCACCCACGACGAGACCTTCATTCGCACGCCGTTCTCGATGCCGTGGTCACCCAGGTAGGCGCCCCAGGGCCACGCGGCGATGGCCACGTTCACCGGGCAGTTGAGCGGGTTGATGCCCATCTCGCCGTATCCCAGGTACACGAGGGGGCGCAGGTAGCAGCCGTCGGCGAGGTCGTTGACCCGCACGACCTCGACGCAGGCCTCGACGAGCTCGTCGACGGAGTAGCTCATGGGGATCATCAGGATCTTGCAGCTGCGCATCAGGCGCTCGATGTGCTCGCGCAGGCGGAACACCGCGGGACCGCTCGGCGTCTTGTAGGCGCGGATGCCCTCGAAGGCACCCGTGCCGTAGTGCAGGGTGTGGGTCAGGACGTGGGTCGTCGCGTTGTCCCAGTCAACGAACTGACCGTCCATCCAGATCTTCTTGGTGGGGGTGATGGGCATCTACAACCTCTCTAACAATTGTCGCGTGATACCGGCGGTTCCGAGTTGCGCGGCGTCACCGTGAAAGTCTCTCACGGCGCGCGCTATGCGCGCAGCCGCCTCGTCCTCGCCCAGGTGCTCGAGCATCATCACCGCCGAGGACACGCAGGCCAGGGGGTTCGCCCGCCCCAGGCCGGCGATGTCGTGGGCGGCGCCGTGCACCGGCTCGAAGAGCGAGGCGCCCGAGCGGGTGGGGTTGAGATTGGCGCTGGCGGCGTAGCCGATGCCCCCGCTCACCGAACCGGCCAGGTCCGAGAGGATGTCGCCGAAGAGGTTGTCGGTGACGATGATGTTGTAGCGCGCCGGGTCCTCGACCAGGTAGATGCACGCGGCGTCCACGTGGTTGTAGTCCACCTCGACGCCGGGATACTCCGCGTGCACCTCGGCCATCACCCGCGACCACAGGTCGCCGGCGAAGGTCAGGACGTTGGTCTTGTGCACCAGGGTCACCTTGGGCCGCGCCGACGCCGCCGCGCGCTCGAAGGCGTAGCGCACGCAGCGCTCGACGCCGAAGCGCGTGTTCACCGAGCCCTGGGTGGCCACCTCGTAGGGCGTGCCCCGGCGCAGGGTCCCGCCCTCGCCCGCGTAGGGGCCCTCGGTGTTCTCGCGCACGATCGCGAAGTCGCAGCCCTCGGCGAGGGAGCCCTCGACCCCGTGGAAGGGGCGGTAGTTGATGTAGAGGTCGAGTCCGAAGCGCAGGCGCAGCAGCAGGCCCCGCTCCAGGGTGCCGCCGGGGATGCGGGTGTCGCCGATGGCCGGACCGATGGCGCCGAGCATGATGGCGTCGAAGCCGCGCAGCCGCTCCAGGGTCGCGTCGTCGAGGACGAAACCGTCGCGCAGGTAGCGCGCAGCGCCCAGGTCGAAGACCTCCACGTCGAAGGAGACGCCGGCGGCGGCCACCACCTCGAGGGCGGCGGCCGTCACCTCGGGGCCGATGCCGTCGCCGCCGATGACGGCGAGTGAATGGACGCGCTGGGACATGGGACACTCCTTGGTCGCCTCCATTTTGCTCGGCCCGCCCCGGGGCAGGCAAAAGCGGCGAGGCGACTCGGTAGAATCGAGGTCTCTCGTCTAGTTGGGGATGGCCATGGCCGGCGAAATTCACCGCATCACACAAGAAACCCTGCAGAAGCTCCGTGAGGAGTACCACCACCTCACGACCGTCGGGCGCACCGAGATCGCCCGCATCATCGAGTCGGCGCGCCTGCTGGGTGACCTGAGCGAGAACGGCGACTACCACGCGGCCAAGGACGAGCAGGGCAAGATGGAGTCGCGCATCCGCCAGATCGACAACGTCATCCGCAACCACGAACTGGTGGAGCGCGACGAGAACGCCGGACAGGCCCAGCACGCCTCCATCGTCCAGATCGTCTACGAGGGTGACGCCGACGACGACTTCCAGGAGTTCTTCATCGGCTCGATCGAGGAGAAGCCCGAGGGTGTCCTGGTCGCCTCGCCCACCTCGCCGCTGGGCTCGGCCCTGCTCGGACGCGCCGTGGGCGACCTCGTGGAGTACGAGGCCCCCTCGGGAGTGCTGCGCGTGAAGATCGTGGGGTTGCGCTAGGTGGCCGGTCGCACCCTCTACGAGAAGATCTGGGACGAGCACCTGGTCTGCGCCCCCGAGGGCGAATCGGCCCTGCTCTACATCGACCTGCACCTGGTGCACGAGGTCACCTCGCCCCAGGCCTTCGACGGTCTGCGGCTGAACGGACGCGGCGTGCGCCGCCCCGACCTGACGCTGGCGACGGCCGACCACAACGTGCCCACCGACCCGATCTCGGTCCCCGTCACCGACCCCGTCTCGCGGCGCCAACTCGAAGCGCTCGAGGAGAACTGCGCCGAGTTCGCCATCACGGTCTTCCCGCGGGGCCACGAGAACCAGGGCATCGTGCACGTGATCGGACCCGAGCTCGGCGTGACCCAGCCCGGCATGACCATCGTGTGCGGCGACTCGCACACCTCGACCCACGGCGCCTTCGCCGCGCTGGCCTTCGGGATCGGCACCAGTGAGGTCGAGCACGTGCTGGCCACCCAGACCCTGCCCCAGCAGCGCGCCCGGACCATGGCCGTCGTGGTGGAGGGCGAGACCCCCGAGGGGGTCAGCGCCAAGGACGTCGTGCTGGCCATCGTCTCGGCCCTGGGCACGGGCGGCGGCGCCGGCTACGTCGTCGAGTACCGCGGAGCGGCGATCCGGCGCCTCTCGATGGAGGGTCGCATGACCCTGTGCAACATGAGCATCGAGGCCGGCGCGCGCGCCGGACTGGTCGCCGTCGACGACACCACGATCGACTACCTGCGCGGCCGACCCGGGGTGCCGTCGGGTGGCGCCTTCGAGGAGGCCGCGGCGCGCTGGCGGGGCTACGTCAGCGACGACGACGCCGTCTTCGACAAGGTCGTCACCCTGGACGCGGCGAGCATCTCGCCCAACGTCACCTGGGGCACCAACCCTGCCCAGGTCGTCTCCCTCGAGGGGGTCGTGCCCGACCCCGCGGACTTCGCCGACCCCGACCAGGCGAGCACCACCGAGCGCTCCCTGGCTTACATGGGGCTGACGCCGGGCACGCCGATCAAGCAGATCCCCGTCGACGTCGTCTTCATCGGCTCGTGCACCAACAGCCGCATCGAGGACCTGCGCGCCGCGGCCGCCGTGGCGGCCGGCGCCCGCGTGGCCCCGGGCGTGCGCGCCCTGGTGGTCCCGGGTTCGCACCGGGTGAAGAAGCAGGCCGAGGCCGAAGGCCTCGACCAGGTCTTCCTCGAGGCCGGCTTCGAATGGCGAGAGCCGGGTTGCTCGATGTGCCTGGGGATGAACCCCGACCAGTTGCGGCCCGGCCAGCGCAGCGCCTCGACGTCGAACCGGAACTTCGAGGGTCGACAGGGCCGCGGTGGCCGCACCCACCTGGTCTCGCCCGCCGTGGCCGCGGCGACGGCGATCCTGGGACGATTCGCCACCCCCGAGGAGGTGGCCCGATGAAGGCGGTGCGCGTCATCGAGGGTCGCGCGGTGCCCCTCGAGCGCTCCGACGTGGACACCGACCAGATCATCCCCTCGGAATGGCTCAAGCGCGTCGAACGCACCGGTTTCGGCCGGGGGCTCTTCAGCGAGTGGCGCGACGACCCGGACTTCGTGTTGAACGACGCCCGCTTCGCGGGCGCCACCATCTTGGTGGCCGGTCCGCGCTTCGGGACGGGTTCCTCGCGCGAGCACGCCGTGTGGGCGCTCATGGACTACGGCTTCGCCGCGGTCATCGCCCCCTCCTTCGGTGACATCTTCCGCAACAACTCCTCCAAGCAGGGCTTGGTGATCGCGCAGTTGAGTGGCGAGGACGTCGAGGAGCTCACCGCCCTCATCCACGAGGACCCGTCGCGCCTGGTGGTCGTCGACGTCGACCAGATGAACGTCGAGGTGCCCTCGACCGGCTGGCTGCGCTCCTTCAACCTGGATCCGATGACCCGACAGCGGCTGCTCAACGGCTGGGACGACATCGGCCTGTCACTGCGCCACGCCGAGGAGATCGCGCACTACGAGGCGACCTCTCGCGCACCGAGCCTCGCGGGTCTCTTCGACGCCGCGGGCCACATCCGGCGCTAGCTCATCTGCGCGAAGACCTCGAGGCGCACCAGTTCCTCGGTCGCCTGGCGGTGCCGCCACACGGTCAGCGAGGCGATGAGCAGGCTGCCGGTCCCCGACGCCGCCGTGGCGATGAGGGGCGCCCATAACTGAACCTGCGAGTAGTAGACGATCCAGAGGACCGCGCAACCCACGCCCAGGAACCACGAGGCCGCCGAGACCCCGCTGGCGTCGCGCGTGCGCAGGAGTTCGAGCAACTGGGGACCGCGCAACAAGGTCATCGCGAGGCCGCAGCCGTAGACGCACCAGGACCATCCGCCCACCAGTCCCGGCGCGACGCAGGTCGCCAGGAACATCGCCACGGCCTGGAGCGAACCGCGAGGGTGGCGCCAGGGGGCGAGGCGAAAGACGATGGCCAGCTGCAGGGGCCAGATCAGCAGACTGCCCATGACCACGGCGAGGGAGTGCGCGCTCAGCGAGCCGTAGGCCATCCAGAAGGCGCCGATGAAGGTGAAGAGGAGCCAGGTGGCCGAGGACACGCCCTCGATGCCGGTAGCGGTGACCCGTCGGAACTGGGCGATGGTCGAGAGCGACCCCGCCGTCACCGCCGTCCAGGAGACCAGCGTGATGGCGAGTGAATTCACGGTCCCCAGCCTAGACACCGCAGCGTCGTCACCGGACGACCGTCGCGGCCCACGCCGACCGTCCCCGCGCTAGTTGGCGAAGACCTCGAGGCGCACGAAGTCCCGGGCCCCTTGACGGTGGCGCGCGGTGGCCAACAGGGCGATGCTCAGGCTGACCACCCCCGAGATCAAGGTGGCGACGAGCGCGGCGACGAGGTCGACCTGGGCGTAGTAGATGATCCACAGGGCCGCGCAACCCGCGCTGAAGTACCACGACGTCGCCGAGACCCCGCTGGCGTCGCGCGCCAGCAGCAACTGGCGCAACTGGGGAGTCCGCAACACCACCATCGAGACGCCGCAGCCGTAGACGCACCAGGTCCAACCACCGACCAGACCAGGTGCGACGCAGGTGGCGGCGAAGAGGGCCAGCGCCTGGGAGCTGCCGCGCCGGTGGCGCCAGGGGGCGAGACGAAAGGTGATGACGCCCTGCAGCGGCCAGCACAGCAGACTCGAGACCACGATCACGGCGGAGTGGGCGCCGAAGAGCCCGTAGGCGATCCAGAAACCGCCGTTGAGGGTGAACAGGAGCCAGGTGGCGGTGGAGACGCCCTCCACCCCCTGGACCGCCACGCGTCGGTACTGCACGAAGGTCGACGCCACTCCCGCGCTCACCGCGCACCAGGAGATCAGGGCGATGAGGAGAGAATTCACCCCTCCAGCCTAGGAGTGAAAATACTTAACGACGCCGATTGGCGGCGGAGATGACCGCTTCGAGCGAGGCGTCGAGGATCGACGAGCTCATGCCCACGCCCCACCACGTGGAACCGTCGGGCCCCTCGGCCTCGACGTAGGCGACGGCCGACGCGCCCGACCCCGCGGTGAGGGCGTGCTCGGTGTAGTCGCGAACGGCGAAGTCGACGCCCAGTTCGGTGCGCAGTCCGGCCATCAGGGCGTCGATGGGACCGTTGCCCTCGCCCTTGAGGGTCACGTGCTGTCCGTCGACGAGCAGTTGGGCGAAGATCCGGGTCTGGTTCTGGTCGGCGGCGACCTCGCTGGAGAGCAACTGGATGGTCGGGTTCTCGGGCTGGTAGGTCGTGGTGAAGACCTCCCAGATCTCCGCGGGCGAGATCTCGGTGCCCGTCGCCTCGGTGAGCTTCTGCACCTGCTTGGAGAACTCGACCTGCATCGCGCGCGGCAGGTCGAGGCCGTGCTCGCTCGAGAGCAGATAGGCCACGCCACCCTTGCCGGACTGGGAGTTCACGCGAATGATCGCCTCGTAGGTCCGACCGGTGTGCTTGGGGTCGATGGGCAGGTAGGGGACCTCCCACACGTCGTAGCTGTCGCCGATCGCGGTCATGCCCTTCTTGATGGCGTCCTGGTGCGAACCCGAGAAGGCGGTGTAGACGAGCTCGCCGACGTAGGGGTGACGGGGGTGGATGGGCAGGCGGTTCGCGTACTCCGCGACGTGACGGGCCTTGTCGATGTCGCTGAGGTCGAGCTCGGGGTCCACGCCCTGGGAGAAGAGGTTGAGGGCGAGGTTGACGACGTCGACGTTGCCGGTGCGCTCCCCGTTGCCGAAGAGCGTGCCCTCGACGCGGTCCGCTCCCGCGAGCACGCCGAGCTCGGCCGCGGCCACGCCGGTGCCGCGGTCGTTGTGGGGGTGCAGCGAGAGGATGATCGACTCACGGCGGTCGACGTGGCGCAAGAAGTACTCGATGGCGTCGGCGTAGAGGTTGGGCGAGTACATCTCGACGGTGGCCGGGAGGTTCAAGATCAGCGGACGCTCGGGGGTGGGGTCGATCACCGCGATGACCTCGTTGCAGACCTCCAGGGCGTAGTCGAGCTCGGTGCCGGTGAAGCTCTCGGACGAGTACTCGTAGACGAACTCCGTGGAGGGCGAGGTCCCCTCGAGGCTCTTGCACAAGGCTGCCGCGTCCAGGGCGATCTGCTTGATGCCCGCCTGGTCCAGACCGAAGACCACGCGACGCTGCAGCGTCGAGGTCGAGTTGTAGAAGTGCACGATGGCGCGACGGGCACCGTGCAGGGACTCGTAGGTGCGCCGAATGAGGTCGGGACGGCACTGGGTCAGGACCTGGATCGTCACGTCGTCGGGGATCAGTCCTCCCTCGATGATGTGGCGCACGAAGTCGAAGTCGGGCTGGGAGGCGGAGGGGAAGCCCACCTCGATCTCCTTGAAGCCCATGTGGACCAAGTGTTCGAACATCACGCCCTTGCGCTCGAGGTCCATGGGGTCGATCAGGGCCTGGTTGCCGTCGCGCAGGTCGACGCTGCACCAGATGGGGGCCTGGACGAGGCGCTTGTTGGGCCAGGTGCGGTCCGTGAGGTCCACCGGCACCGTGGCGCGATACTTCTCGAAGGGCATCGGGCTGGGCTGCTGGGGGTGGGACCGCATGGTGTTCCTTTCCAATGGCGCCGACCGCGAGAAACAAAAAACCCCCGCGCGAGCGGGGGCGTGGGGCGAGCGGGGGCTCGCCCTACCGAAGAAGCAACTCGCGGCCTGCGTGTGTCACCCCATCACTCTACCGCGCGACGCGCCGGCGTCCAAAGGAGCGGGGCCGCGGGTAAGGTGAGCACATGGGTCTCATCAAATTCCTGCTGAAAATCGCGGTGCTCCTGGCGGTCGCCGCCGCCATCGCCGGCGTGGTCGCACTGGTCAAGAAGCCCGCCGACGAACCGGTCTCCTTCGAGAGCTGGCCCGACGTCCCGCGCAAGGCCACCGTCTAACGTCACCGCAGTACCTTCCGAGGAGGAAACATGGCACAGATGCAATATCGTCGCGTCGGCACGTCCGGACTGCAGGTCAGCGTGCTGTCCTTTGGCAGTTGGGTGACCTTCGCCACCTCCAACCAGCTCGAGACGGCCGCCCAGGCGGCCGAGTGCCTCCAGGTGGCCAAGGACGCCGGGGTGAACTTCTTCGACAACGCCGAGGGCTACGCGGCCGGTGAGTCCGAACGGGTCATGGGCGCCGCCTTTCGCGAGTTGGGCTGGGCGCGTCACGAATTCGTGGTCTCGACCAAGCTCTACTGGGGCCTGCACGACGTCCCCAACATGAAGAACACGCTCAATCGCAAGTACCTCAGCCAGGCCATCGAGGGCTCGCTCGAGCGCTTCGGCCTGGACTTCGTGGACCTCGTGTTCTGCCACCGTCCCGACCCGAACACGCCGATCGAGGAGACCGTCTGGGCGATGAGCGACATGATCACCCGCGGCCAGGCGCTCTACTGGGGCACGTCGGAGTGGTCGGCCGACGAGATCCGCGCCGCCTGGGAGATCGCCGAGCGCCACCACCTGCACAAGCCCATCGTCGAGCAGCCCCAGTACAACCTCCTGCACCGCAGTCGGGTGGAGCGCGAGTACGCGCGGCTCTACGACGACATCGGCCTGGGCACCACGATCTGGTCACCGCTGGCGTCGGGCTTGCTGACCGGCAAGTACCAGCACGGTGTCCCCGAGGGCTCGCGGGCCTCGCTGCCGGGCTACGAGTGGCTGCGCGGCTACCTCACCGACCCCGCCCGTCTGGCCACCGTCGAGAAGCTGTCGGCCATCGCCAAGGACCTCGACGTGCCGCTGTCGAACCTGGCCCTGGCCTGGTGCGTGAAGAACCCGCGGGTCTCCACCGTCATCACGGGCGCCTCCTCGCCCCAGCAGGTTCGCGAGAACATGACCGCCCTGGACGCCGTGGAGCTCCTGAGCGACGAGGTCATGGCGCGCATCGACGCCGTGGGCGGCGCCGAGTAGTCGCGACGTCGCGGACTCGCGGGGACTGATGGACGACGACGCCGGCGTTCTGGTCGTCGGCGCGGGCCTGGCCGGGCTGCGCGCGGCGCAGGTGCTGGGTGACGCGGGCGTCGACGTCACCCTCATCGAGGCGTCCGACGAGGTCGGTGGCCGGGTCCGTTCGCGCGACGTCGACGGCTACGTGCTGGACCAGGGCTTCCAGCTCATCAATCCCACCTACCCCGAGTTGATCGCCACCGGGGTGCTGGACGGACTCGGCCTGCGCCCCTTCGCCCCGGTCGTGCGCTTCGTCGACGACCGCGGGCACTACGACCTGCTCGACCCGCGCTGGGCCCCCTGGCGCGCCCCGGCGATGCTGCGCCACCCCGACCTCTCCGTGCGCGACGCCTGGCGCCTGGCCGCGCTGATGGCCGCGATCTGGCGCTCGCCGGTCGCTCGCCTGACGAGCGGGCGCGACACCTCGACGCGCGAGGCCCTGATCGGGGCCGGCGTGAGCGCCAGGGCCGTCGACGGCGTGCTGGCGCCCTTCCTGCGCGGCACCCTCCTCGACGACGAGCTGGCGACCTCGTGGCACTACAGCGAACTCGTCTTGAAGAGCTTCACCCGAGGGCGTCCCGGCACGCACCCCAGTGGCGTGGGCGCCCTGCCCGCGGCGATGGGTCGGCGACTTCGTCGCACCACGTTACGCCTGGGCGAGACGGTCCTCGACGTCGGCGCCACCGGGGTGGAGACCGACCACGGTCGTCTCCAGGGTCGAGCGGTGATCGTCGCGACCGATCACTCCAGCGCGCATCGGCTGGTGGGTGTCGAGGAGACCGGTTGGCGCGCCCAGACCACCTGGTGGTTCTCGCTGCCCGAGCTCACCCACAGCGACCAGTTGCGCATCGACCGGCGACGCCGCTTCCTCTCGAGTGCCCTGGACGTGTCGAGCGTGGCGCGCGAGCGCGCACCGCGGGGTCACTCCCTGGTGGCGGCCAGCGCCAATGGCGAGTGGGACGCCAGTTGTGACGCTGACGTCGTGACCGACGTCGCGCGCCTCTACGACGTGGCGAGCTCGGAGGTCTCCCTCGTCGCGCGCGACGTGGTGGCCCGTGCCCTGCCGACGCTGGCGACGCCGCTCGACCTGAAGCGTTCTCAGAGCGTCGACGGCGTCATCGTGGCGGGCGACTACCTGCAGACCCCCTCAATCCAGGGGGCGCTGGTGAGTGGACGGCGCGCGGCCGCGCTGGTCCTCGCTCGACTGGAACGGGGCCGGCCCTAGGGAAGCGTCGTGGTCGTGGTCGTCGTCGGCGGCGTCACCGGCGCGGAGTGGACCCGCGGGGCGGGTGGCTGGGGCAGCGGCCCGAGGTCCTTGATGGCCGTCTGACGCGTGAGCACCGCGAGGGCGCGCGCCTGGTTGAAGCGCTGGCGAGCGAGGATCTTCTGGATCGGGCGGCGGGCGGCCTTGAGGGCGGCCTTCTCCGTGGCCGTGGCCGTGGCGATCGCCTGGTTGAAGGCCTTGTTGATCAGATTCATCTGGTGGTTGTAGGCGCGCAGGGCGGCTCGATAGGCCTGCATCGGCGTCAGGGTCGGCGTCGTGGTGGTCGTCGTCGGCGCGAGGGTCGTGGTGGTCGTGGTGGGGGTGAGCGCCGTCATCTTCGCTCCGGCCACGCCGGGCGCGACAAGAGCCACCGACGCCATCAGCGCCGTGATGACAACTCTGCGGGGGCCCAGCAGCCTCACGACGTTCCTTTCACGATGGTTCCAATCTATCGGGCCCGCCTTAGAAAACGCTGTGAAGTTCCGACGAGGCTCGTGGGAATGGCCCCACCGCTCCCTTGCCCGTCCCTTCACGGTGGGCGCCGCCCGATACGCTCGTGCTATGGGGAATCGGTCATGACAACGGTCCTGGTGGTCGACGACGAAATCGGTGTGCGCGACCTCCTGAGCGACGCGCTGCACTTCGCCGGCTACGACACCGAGGTGGCCACCCAGGGTCGCGAGGCCCTCGAGCTGTGGCGCCTCAAACAGATCGACCTGTGCGTCGTCGACATCAACATGCCCGTCATGGACGGCTTCGAGTTCCTCGAGACCCTGCGCAAGAGCGACCTGACCACGCCCGTCCTGCTGCTCTCCGCGCGCGATGCCCCCGAGGACATCGCCCGCGGCCTGCGCTACGGGGCCGACGACTACGTACGCAAGCCCTTCAGCGTGGAGGAGTTGCTCCTGCGCGTCGGGGCCATCCTTCGTCGGACCCAGGGCGTCGAGAACGACAACCAGGTCTACAGCTGTGGCCCCCTCTCGATGGACACCGACCGCCACGAGGTCGCCTTCGGCGACGAGCCCATCGAACTCTCGGCGACCGAGTTCCGACTCCTCGAGATGCTGATGAGCCGCCTCAACCGCCTCGTCACCCGCGAGCAGCTCCTGCGCGACGTCTGGGGCATGGACTTCGAGACCGAGACGACGGTGGTCGACACCTACATCTCCTACCTGCGTCACAAGCTGCACCGCGACGGTTTCGCCCCCATCACCACGGTGCGTGGCGTGGGCTTCAAGATGGTCACGCCCGCCCCGACCGCGTGAGACTCTCGGTCCGCTTGACCCTGCTGTTGGTGGCGGTCACCGTCGTGATGGCGGTGGTCGTGGGCTGGTTCGCGGTGAACTCCTCCACCCAGTCGCAGTACGCCATCATCGACGCGCAGATCAACGCGGTCATCTCGGCCGACGCGGGCCACCCGGTCAACGCCCTCGTGGACGCGCTCAACGTCGTCCAGGCCAACAGCTACGACCTGACCCTGGACGTCGTCGACCAGCACGACGTCGTCACCGAGCTCAACACCGCCACCGTCGCTCCCGCGACCAAGCCCTCGCTGGCCGACGTCGCGCACTCCCTGCACGCGGTGCGCACCAGCGGCGACCTGGCGGGGTTCCGCTACCGCTCCGAGCCCGCGGGGGCCGACGAGTACCTCGTGGTCGTCGCGTCCACCTCCGCCATCGGCCGCGCGGCTCACCACCTCGAGGGCAACGTCGCGCTGGTCGGCCTCCTGGCCGCCCTCGCCTCCATCGCGATCGCCTTCCTCTTCACCCGTCGCGACATCCTCCTCATCCAGCGCCTGAACGACTTCGCCGGGCGCATCGCGCGCGGCGAGGACTCCCCCGAGGTGCCGCCCGAGTCGGGCAGCCCCGAACTGCGCGGACTGCGCTCCTCGCTGGTGAGCATGGTGGGATCGCTGCACCGTGCGCTCGACACCGAGCGCCGCACCAGTCGAGAGATGCAGCGCTTCATCGGTGACGCCTCGCACGAACTACGCACGCCGCTCACCGTCATCAAGGGCTACGGCGAGATACTCGAACGCCCGGACCTCGACGACGCGATGCGCCAACGCGCGCTCGCGCGGGTGCGCGACGAGGTGGTGCGCATGGACGCCCTCATCACCGACCTGCTGTTCCTGACCGAGGTGCGCGAGGCGGGCTCGCGCAGCCTCGCCCCGGTACCCCTGAGCGACCTCGTCGCGGAGAAGGTGGGCACCTTCGCCCAGGACCACCCCGGACGTGAGGTCCGCAGCCGCCTGGCGCCCGAGGTCTGGGTCACCAGTCGCAGCGAATACGTCGAGCGCCTGAT
Organism: uncultured Actinomycetes bacterium; assembly: GCA_903860745.1. Classification (GTDB taxonomy): domain Bacteria; phylum Actinomycetota; class Acidimicrobiia; order Acidimicrobiales; family RAAP-2; genus RAAP-2. Next base: position 75,980 of record CAIORQ010000105.1, read on the forward strand.
CAACAACGCGCTCACCAACGTCGCGCGACACACCCCGCAGGACGCCGCGATGGCCGTCGCCCTGGGCGTCGAGGGCACGACGGTGGTGTTGACCGTGGACGACGCCGGTCCGGGCCTGCCGCAGGAGGCCTACCTGCACGACGCCCGACAGTTCCAGCGCTTCGACCCCTCGAGGTCGCGCGACTCGGGCGGGACCGGGCTGGGGATGAGCATCATGGCCGACATCGTCGCCACGATGCACGGGACCCTCACGCTGGAACCGAGCCCCCTCGGGGGGCTGCGGCTGCGTTTCTCGCTACCGATCGGCCAGGCTCCGACGCCCTCGCGCGAGTCCTAGCGCAGCGAGATCAGGTGGATGCCGAGGATGCCCTCGGTGGCGCCCACCCGCTCGACCACGGCGGCGGGGGTGGGTGCTCCGGTCGACATCACCATCAGCGCCGTGCCGTTGTTGTGGTCGGGCCCCACGGCCATCGAGGTGATCGAGATGCCGGCCTCGCCCAGGGCGACGCCGACGAGCCCGATCATCCCCGGACGGTCGACGTTGCGGACCACGAGCATCGACGCCGCCGGGGCGATCTCCACGCTGTGGCCGTCGACGCTCACGATGCGGGTCTCGACCCTCGTACCGACCGTCATCAGGGTGCCCGAGACGGCGTGCTCACCCGAACGCACCGTGATGACGTTGACGTACTCGGGCGACTCGTGGGTGGACACCTCCGAGAAGGTGATCGAGTGGTCGGCCGCCATCTGGGGGGCGTTGACGAAGGAGGCGGTGTCGTGACCGGTGGCCACGAGGAGCCCCTTGAGCGCGCACAGGGTCAGGATCTTCGTGCCCGAACCGGCGATCTCGCCCTGGTAGATCACTTCGAGGTCGGCTGGCTCCCCGTCGAGCAGTCCGCCGATGAAGCGTCCCAGCAGCTCGGCCAGACCCATGAAGGGCCGCACCATGTTGGAGACCTCACCCGCGGCGACGTTGACCGCGAAGGGGACGAAGTCGCCCGCCAGGGCCAGTTGCACCTGCTCGGCGATGGTCACGCCGGCCTTGTCCTGGGCCTCGACGGTGGAGGCGCCCAGGTGGGGCACCACGACGACCGAGGGCAGATCGAAGAGGGGCGACTCGGTGGTGGGCTCCTTCTCGAAGACGTCGAGGGCCGCCCCCTGCACGTGGCCGGCGCGAATGGCCGCGGCCAGGTCGGCCTCGTTGACGATACCGCCGCGCGCGACGTTGACGATGCGCACGCCGGGCTTGGTCTTGGTGAGCGCTTCGGCGTCGAGGAGGTTGGTGGTCTCCTTGTTCTTGGGCAGGTGGACCGTGATGAAGTCGCTCTGGGCCAGGAGCTCGTCGAGGGTCACGCTCTCGATGCCCATGTGGCGCGCCCGCTCCTCGGTGATGTAGGGGTCGAAGGCCACCAGGCGCATGCCGAAGGCGTGGGCCCGTTGGGCCACCAGGGCGCCGATCTTGCCCAGGCCGATGATGCCCAGGGTCTTGCCGTGCAGCTCCACGCCCTCCCACTTCGAACGCTCCCACTTGCCGTTCTTCAGGGCCGAGTGGGCCTGGGGGATGTTGCGGGCCTGGGCCAGGAGCAGGGCCATGGTCTGCTCGGCGGCCGACAGGATGTTCGAGACCGGGGCGTTCACCACCATGACGCCGAGCTCGGTGGCCTTGGCGACGTCCACGTTGTCGAGCCCGATGCCCGCGCGGCCCACGACCACCATGTCGGTGGCGGCCTCGAGCGTGGCGGCGTCCACCTGCGTCGCCGAGCGGATGATGAGGGCGTGGGCGCCCTTGACGGCCTCCACCAGCTCCGCCGGCGACAGTCCGAGACGCACGTCCACCTCGTGTCCGGCGTCGCGCAACTCCTGGAGTCCGGACGCGGCGATTTCTTCGGTGACTAAGACACGGGCCACTGGGGGGGTCCTTTCAATCTGCTGGGGTGAAGCCTAAAGGGGTTCTCAGCCCGCCGCGACGAGCGCCGCGAGGCGATCGAGTCCCTCGACCAGGTCCTCGTCGCCCAGGGCGTAGCTGAGTCGGAAGAAGCCCGGTGTGCCGAAGGCCTCGCCGGGCACCACCGCGATCTTGATCGTCTCGAGCAGCGACGCGGCCAGCTCGGCGGAGCTGGTAGCGACGCGACCGCCCAGCTCGCGGCCCAGCAGGCCGGTCACGTTGGGGTAGCAGTAGAAGGCGCCCTCGGGCTCGGCGCAACTGACCCCGTCGATGGCGTTGAGCATCGAGGTCATCAGCCGGCGCCGGCGGTCGAAGGCCGCGCGCATCTGCGCCACCGCCGTCAGGTCGCCGGTGAGGGCCGCCACGGCCGCTCGCTGGGAGACGTTCGAGATGTTCGACGTGGTCTGGCTCTGGTAGTTCACGGCCGCGTTCATGACGTCGGGCGCGCCGATCATCCAGCCGATCCGCCAACCGGTCATCGCGTAGGTCTTGGCCACGCCGTTGACGACCACCCAGCGGTCCCCGAGTTCGGGGGTCACCACCGGCAGCGAGACGTTGACCGCGTCACCGTAGACCAGGTGCTCGTAGATCTCGTCGGCCATCACCCACACGTCGTTCTCGGCGGCCCAGCGGCCGATGGCCGCCACGTCGTCGGGTCGCACCACGGCCCCGGTGGGGTTGGAGGGCGAGACGAAGACGAGCAGCTTGGTCCGGGGCGTGCGCGCGCGCTCCAGGTCCTCGACGGTGACGCGAAAGCCGTTGGCCTCACTGGTCATGACCGGCACCGGCACGCCCCCGGCCAGGTAGACCGCCTCGGGGTAGGTCGTCCAGTAGGGCGCCGGGATGAGCACCTCGTCGCCCGGGTTCACCAGGGTCATGAAGGTCGTCGCCACCGCGTGCTTACCGCCGTTGGTGACCAGGACCTGGGCGGGGGTGACCTCGAGGCCGGTGTCGCGCTCGGTCTTGGCGACGATGGCCTCGCGCAGCTCGGGGAGACCCGCCGTGGGGGTGTACTTGTGGTTCTTGGGGTCGTAGCAGGCCTGGGCGGCCGCCTCGACGATGTGCGCGGGGGTCGCGAAGTCGGGTTCGCCGGCGCCGTAGCCGATCACGGGCTCGCCGGCCGCCTTGAGGGCCTTGGCCTTGGCGTCCACCGCCAGGGTGGCCGAGGGCGCGAGGCCGGCCAACAGGTCACTGACTCTCGTACTCATCGACCACTCCGTTTCATTCTCTAGAGTTAATTCTATGACGACACCCGACTCCCTCCAGATTCCCGCCGAACTGCTCCCCCGAGACGGACGCTTCGGCTCGGGCCCTTCGAAGGTCCGCGCCGAGCAGTTGGAGGCCCTCGTGGCGTCGGGGTCGTCGTATCTCGGCACCTCGCACCGCCAGGCCACCGTGCGCAACAAGGTCGCCGAGGTCCGCGAGGGCCTCTCCACGCTGTTCAACCTGCCCGAGGGCTACGAGGTCCTCCTGGGCAACGGCGGCACCACCTGCTTCTGGGACGCCGCGACCTTCCACCTGGTCGCCGAGCACTCCCAGCACCTCTCCTTCGGCGAGTTCTCCTCCAAGTTCGCCAGTGCCGTCAAGGACGCGCCGCACCTCTCGGACCCCGAGGTCCTCACCTCCGACACCGGGACCCACCCGCGCGCCGTCGCGCGCGAGGACGTGGACCTCTACGCCCTGACCCACAACGAGACCTCGACGGGCGTCATGATGCCCATCGAGCGCCCCGCGGGATCGAGCGGCCTGGTCGCCGTCGACGCGACCTCGGGCGCCGGCGGCCTCTTCGTCGACCCCAGCCAGTTCGACTGCTACTACTTCGCCCCCCAGAAGTCCTTCGCCTCCGACGGGGGACTGTGGCTGGCCCTGTGCTCGCCGGCCGCCGTGGAGCGCATCGAGACGCTCGCGTCCTCGGGGCGCTGGACCCCCGCCTTCTTCGACCTGAAGATTGCGCTGGACAACTCACGCCTCAACCAGACCTACAACACGCCCGCGCTCGCCACGATCCACCTCCTGGCCTCGCAGATCGAGTGGTTCAACGACAACGGCGGTCTGGAGTTCTCCGCCGGACGCTCCCGACGCTCGGCCGAGATCCTCTACACCTGGGCCGAGGCCTCGGACTTCGCGACGCCCTTCGTGGCGAACCCCGCAGAGCGCTCCAACGTCGTGGGCACCATCGACTTCGCCGACGAGGTCGACGCCGGCCTGGTCGCCAAGATCCTGCGCAAGAACGGCATCGTCGACACCGACCCCTACCGCAAGCTCGGACGCAACCAGTTGCGCATCGCCATGTTCCCGAGCGTCGATCCCGACGACGTGGCCTCGCTGTGCGCCTGCATCAACTACGTGGTCGGCAACCTCTAGCTCGCTGGCGCACCGCCACGCCGGAGGTCCGGCGCCCCTCTCCACCGCCGGGCGACCGTCTCAGGTCGATCGACACCCACGGACGGGCCCGGGCACATGGCACCGTAGCGGTGCCCGCGCGTGGTCGCCACTACGATGAGGGCCGTCGCGAGGACCACGTCGTACGGGAGGCCCCAGTGGCACGGATCGATCGCGTTGTCGTGCACCACACCGTCGTCCCGATGCTCCGGCCCTTCGTGACCGCCCAGCGCACGGCCTTCTCCGTCGACGCGGTGCTCGTGCAGGTTTTCGACACCGACGGTCGCTGCGGCTGGGGCGAAGCGCCGACGAGCTGGCGAGTGACCGGCGAGAGCGCCGCGAGCGTGACGGCCGCGGTGGAGGGCCCGTTGCGCGAGGCCATCGTGGGGTGGCGGACCGACGAGCCCGACGCCACCGGCGCCGCCCTCGAGGGCGCGGTCGTGCGCAACTCGTCGGCGCGCATGGCCCTGGAGTGCGCGCTCTTCGACCTGGCCGCCCAAGATCGTGGGGTGCCCCTCTTCGAGTACTTGGGGGGCCGCACGGCGGTCGTGCGCACCGACATGACGGTCTCGGCGGCGAGGAGCGACGAGAACATCGACACGCTCGTGGCGACGGTGGCCGAACACGTCGCCCGAGGCTTCACCACCCTCAAGGTCAAGGTCGGCGCCGGCGGAGAGGACGCGAAGACCCTGATCCGCGTGCGCGAGGTCGTCGGGCCCGAGGTCGTCCTGCGCGTCGACGCCAACCAGGGCTGGAGCGTCGACCAGGCGGTGCGCACCATCCGCACGCTCGAGGACGCGGACGTCGGCCTCGAGTTCGTCGAACAGCCCGTGCACCGCGATGACCTCGACGGCCTCGCCGAGGTCACGTCCCGGGTCGAGACGCCGATCATGGTCGACGAATCGGTGTGGACGCGACGCGACCTCCGCGAGGTCCTCGCGCGCGCCGGCGCCGACATGGTCAACGTCAAGCTCGCCAAGACGGGTGGTCTTCGCGAGGCCCGCGCCCTCGTCGACCTCGCCCGACAGCACGATATGCGCGTCATCATCGGCTGCATGGCCGAGACCCACGTGGCGATCGCCGCGTCCGCCGCGCTGGCGTCCGTCGTGGACGCGACCCAGGGCCCCACGGTGCACGACCTCGACGGGGGGCTCTGGCTCAGGCACAGTCCCGTGGTGGGCGGTGTCGCCTACGAGGGCCCCGTCGTCCACCTCGCCCCCGCCCCCGGTTCGGGCATCGTCAAACTGGCCAGCCCCTCGTAGCGACGCACCAGCCCCAGCGGGCACCTCGTCCTCGCCAGCACCCGCGTGAGCCGGTATCGTGGTCCACAACCGGACGGGCGATCGTCCGCGCTAGCCGGGAGGACCCGAACGTGTCGTCAGAGAACGAGAAGTTGACGTGCCCCGCCTGCGGCAGTGAGCGGGTGAGTTTCGCGACGGTGGGAAAGAGCGGCGGTGGCGAAGCACTGCGGGCGTCGGTCGGCAAGTCCAGCGGTGCCGAGGCCCCCGACGTCACCTGCGACGACTGCGCCCACGTCTGGCGGGCGCCCACGTCCATCTGACGAGATCCTCAGTCCCCGGACGCTTCGCTTCCCGCGTGAGGGCGCGCGAGGAGCCCGTCCACCAGGGCCAGGGACTCCTCTTGGCCCAGCGAGCGCCCACGAGCCGTCAAGTCGTCGAACCGACCGGGTTCGACCCGACCCCGTAGTCCTTCGAGGTCCCGCTCGCGCAACGCGGCCTCGACGGCCTCTCGCTGCATCGCGTAGTGCTCGATGAGCGCGTCCGAGGCCCCGTGCAGAACGACGGCGGTCTCGAGGTCGCCGCGCAGCGAAGCGCAGAGCGCGCCGAAGAGCACCTGGTAGGGGACGAGTTCCACCCAGCGACGATCGTAGGAGAGCGAGTCGGCGATCCGCCCGGCGAGGGCGTCGACGTCGCCGTCCATGATCGCGACCGTCGCCAGGTTGATCGAGACGTTGGCCAGGCGTCGCCGTTGCCCGGTCCCGGGTGAGTAGCTCTTGGCCAGGGCCACGACGCGCTCGAAGTCCTCACGGGCCGCCGCCGCGTCGCCGGCCTGGATCGCCATGAGGCCCAGGTCCTCCAAGAGACGAATCTCGTTGCGCACGTCACCCAGCTCACGAGCCAGGGCCAGGGCCTCGGCGCTCTCGCGTCGGGCGAGTTCGACCTGAGCCCCACCGAGTTCGGAGCGGAAGGCCCCCGCGATGCGCAGGGCCACGACCAGGTCGCTGCGGTAGCCCTCACCGGCCGCGCGCGCGAAGCGCACCGCCTCGCGCGCGCCCGCGACCGCCTCGTCCCAGCGCCCCTCGTTGAAGTCGAGGTAGGCGCCGAGCTGGGCCAGTCGACCCAGCGCCACGCCGTCGTCAGCGTCACGCGCCAGGACGAGTCCCCGCTCGAGCGCGTCGCGGCTGGCCTCGATCCGCCGTGATTGGTTGTAGCAGCGGCCGGCCACCTCCCAGGCCCGTGCGAGGAGCGAGGCCGAGGCGCCCTCGACGTGGGCGAGCGCCCTCGACACCAGGGTGGCACCCTCGTCGGTCTTGAAGCGATCGAGGAAGAGGGTTCGCAGGTTCACCGCCGCCTCCAGGGCGTCGGGCACCGTCGACGCCCGTTCGGTGAGGAACTCGATGGCGCGCACGATGTTGTCCCACTCGACCTCGGCTCGGGCGAGCCACACGAACTGGTCGTGGCCGTGGAAGTGCGCGCTGGCCTCGGCGCAGAACTTCTGGAAGTGGCGTGCGTGGCGCTCTTGGACCTCGACGAGCGTCTCGTCCTCGCGCAGTTTCGCCACGCCGTATTGGCGCACGCTCTCGAGCAGGAAGTACCTCGTCGCATCCCTGGTGGGTCGCACCTGGACCAGGGACTTGTCCACCAGTTGGCTCACCACCTCGAGGACTCCGACGGCGTCGGCCCCGACGACGACGTCCTCGGCGGAGGCGATGCCCCAGTCACCCGCGAAGACGCTCAACTGGCCCAGGGCCTCGCGCTGGACGTCGTCGAGGAGCTCAAAGGACCAGTCCAGCATGGCCCGCAGCGAACGTTGGCGCGGCGAGGCGGAGCGGCTCGAGCCCGCGAGCAGACGAAGGTGGTCACCGAGACGTCCCTCGACGTCGACGAGCGACATCGTGCGCAGTTTGGTGGCAGCCAGTTCGATCGACAGCGCGACGCCGTCGAGCTGGCGGCACAGTGACGCCACGATCGCGGCGTTGTCGTCGTCGACCTCGAAGCCCGGGGACTGCAAGCGAGCCCGGTCCTCGAAGAGGCGGACCGCGTCGCAACTGCGCGCCGCCGCGGCATCGATCCGTCCTTCGTCGAGCACGGCCATCGACGGCAGGCGGAAGACGCACTCGCCGTCCACGCTCAGCGGCTCGCGACTGGTCGCCAGCACCCGCACCCCCGGACAGCGCTTCAACAGGTCGATGGCCAGCGCGGCGGCGGCGTCCAGGAGGTGTTCGCAGTTGTCGAGGATGACCACGGCCTCGCTGTCGCCCAGGGTCGCGGCGATGGCGTCGAGGGAGCTGCCCGCCGCGGCCGTGTTGATCAGACTCGCGAGGGAGGCCGCCACGTGGTCGGCCTCGCGCAACGAGCCCAGCTCGACGAACCAGACCCCGCCGGCGTAGCGCCCGACGTAGTCGGCGGCGAGCTGCAGCGAGAGCCGGGTCTTGCCGGTGCCGCCGGCACCCACCACGCTGACCAGGCGCTGAGAACCCACCAATCCCGCCAGCGCGGCGATCTCCGCGTCGCGCCCGATGAAGGAGGTCAGCTGCAGGGGCAGGTTGTGGTGCGCGAGCGCGGAGCTGAGGGTCCGCAGAGGAGGGAAGACGTCGCCAAGCCCCGGCACGTCGAGCTGGTAGATGGCTTCGGGTCGCGTCAGGTCCTTGAGGACGTGCTCGCCGAGGTCGTGCAGGGACGCGCCGACCGGCGCGGCGGCGCCGACCTGGGAGAAGGTGGCCTGCGAGACCACGACCTGACCTCCGTGGGCCGCGGACTCGAGGCGCGCCACCCGATTGAGCGCGGGGCCGAAGAAGTCGCCGTCACGCTCCTCGCACAGCCCCGTGTGCACCGCCATCCTCACCCTCAGGGAGGCGCTCCCCGGCCAGGGCTCGGCGCGCAGGGCGCGTTGGACGTCCGCGGCGCAGCCGAGCGCGGCGGCGGGGACCTCGAAGGATGCGCGAAAGGCGTCGCCGACGGTCTTGAAGACCGCTCCCCCGTGGTCGCGGATCGCCGAACGCAGGATCTCGTCGTGGCGGCGCAGGGCCGCGGACATCGCCTCGGGGTCCTCCTCCCACAGACGCGTCGAACCCTCGATGTCGGTGAAGAGGAATGTCACCTCTCGATAGGGTGTCGCCACGTCGCCCGCCTCCCGGTGAGAAACCAGACTACGGCAGGGCTCAGAAGTTGAGCGCCGGCACCGGGTAGGCCAGGGTGAGGGCCGTCACGTCGGCCCCCTGGCTGAACTGGTGGTCGAGGGTGGAAAAGGAGAGGCAGAATGTGCCGTTGCCCAGTGCGCCCCAGGTCTCGCCCCAGGACTGGTAGAACCACACCATCTGGGTGACGGGGTCGACGCCGAAGGCCTCCACCTCGTGACCGCCGCGCACGACGGCCCCCGGCGTCACCACGCACTCGCCGCTCGCCACGGGCGTGTCGAAGCTCGCGTACCACTGCAGGCCGAAGATCACCGGGCCGCGGGTCATCAGGCCCAGCGCGGTCGTGAGGTCGGTGGCGTGCTCGGCCCGCGAGACCAGGCCGTCCCTCTCGAGCGCATCGGCCACGCAGGGTCCCGAGGATCCGACGTCGTGGGGCGGGTAGACCCCGTCACCGGGGTTGAAGCGGGACGCCCGTTCGTAGATCGTGACGGCGTCGGCCTCGCCGAGCTGCCAACCCGGCTGGTGGAAGGGCTCGGTCATCAACAGGCCGGCGGCGGCGTTGCCGGTGCACGAGCCCAGCGCGCCCTGGTCGAAGGGCGGGCACAGGCGCCGCCAGTTCAGCGTCGACGTGGGGGGTGCGGGCACGTCCGCGGCACTGACGTGGTGGGCACCGAAACTCGCCCGACGGTCGATGTGACGCCCGAGGCGTCCGCCCCCGGTCGTCGACGGCGCCTCGTCGATATGGGTGTACATGGCTAATGCCCCCTCCGTGGCCGCGTTGGTCGTGCACTCGCGGCTCACTCTACCGGGCGCGTCCGCCACGGGGGCGCCACGGCGAGCGCTGCTCGCCCGGCTCGAGGTCGGTAACCTGCTGACATGGCAACCACCTCGGGTCGATGAGTCGCGTCCTGGTCACCGGAGCCACCGGCTACGTCGGTGGTCGACTCGTCCCACGACTGATCGAGGAGGGCCACCAGGTGCGCTGCCTCGTGCGCACGCCCGCCAAGCTCGCCGCCGCGCCCTGGCGCGAGGAGGTCGAGGTCGTCGCCGGCAGCGTGGACGGACCCCTGGCGGAGGCGATGCGCGACGTCGACGTCGCGGTGTACCTCGTGCACGGCATCGGCGACGGGGACGACTGGGCGGCCAAGGAGTCACGCGACGCCCGCCACTTCCGCGAAGCGGCCGAGGCCGCCGGGGTGGGGCGCATCGTCTACCTCGGCGGCATGGGCGCCGACGGGCGGGCCCTGAGCGAGCACCTGACCAGCCGCCACGACGTCGGGCGCGAACTGGCGGCCGGCACGGTGCCGGTGACCGAGCTGCGCGCCGCCGTCATCATCGGATCGGGTTCGGCGAGCTTCGAGATGCTGCGCTACCTCGTCGAGGTCCTGCCGGTCATGGTCACGCCCAAGTGGGTGACGACCAAGTCCCAGCCGATCGCCATCTCCGACGTCCTCAACTACCTCGTGACCTGCATCAGCTCGCCCGAGCCCTTCACCGGCGTCTTCGAGATCGGCGGACCCGACGTGGTCAGTTACGCCGAGATGATGGACCTCTACGCCGCCGAGGCCGGACTCAGCCCACGACGCCTGATCCCCGTCCCCTTCTTGACCCCGCGCCTGTCGAGCCACTGGGTGGGCCTAGTGACCCCGGTGCCCGCCTCGCTCGCGCGGCCCCTGGTCGACAGCCTGGTCAACGAGGTGGTGGTTCGCGACACCCGCACCCTGGAGATGCTCGGGGCGCCCGAGCGCAGTCTGCGCGAAGCGATCTCCCTCGCCCTGGGGCGCACGAGCCGCCACGACGTCCCCACGTCCTTCACCGACGCGGACCTGCAACCCTTCCGCGCCTACGCCACCGACCCGAGCTGGGCCGGCGGCACCGAGCTCGTCGACGAGCGTCAGCGGCGGAGCCGCGCCAGCGCCCACGACGTCTTCGCCGCGCTGTGCGCGGTGGGGGGCGAGACCGGGTGGTACTCGGGCGAATGGCTCTGGCGCCTGCGCGGACTGGTCGACCAGGTCTGGGGCGGGCCCGGTCTGCGGCGGGGACGGCGCCACCCCAGCGAGCTGCGCGTGGGTGACTACGTCGACTTCTGGAGGGTGGACGAACTGGTGGAGGACCAGTTCGTGCGCCTGCACGCCGAGATGCGCCTGCCCGGCGAGGCCTGGCTGGAGTGGCGCATCACCACGGCCGCCGACGGCACCCACCTCGTCCAACGGGCGCGCTTCAAGCCGCGCGGCCTGCTGGGACGCCTCTACTGGTACGCGGTGGCACCCTTCCACGGCCTGGTGTTCCCCGGGCTGCTGCGCGGCATCGTCGCCGACGCCGAGGCGCGCTGAGTCAGTCGGTGTCGCCGCCGGAGGTCTCCGAGACCTTCTGCTTGCCCGCCGAGACGAAGGGCATCATGGCGCGCAGCTTGGAGCCGATCTCCTCGATCGGGTGCTTCTTGCCCGCGTCGCGCAGCTCGCGGTAGCGCGGACGACCGATCTCGTTCTCCTTGATCCATTCCTGGGCGAAGGTGCCGTCTTGGATCTCGGTGAGGACCTTCTTCATCTCGGCCTTGACCTGGTCGGTCACGATGCGCGGACCCCGGGTCAGGTCGCCGTACTCCGCGGTGTCCGAGATCGAGAAGCGCATGCCGGTGATGCCCTCTTCGTACATCAGGTCGACGATGAGCTTGAGCTCGTGGAGGCACTCGAAGTAGGCGCTCTCGGGCTGGTATCCCGCCTCGACGAGGGTCTCGTAGCCCGCGCGCACGAGGGCCGACACGCCGCCGCAGAGCACGGCCTGCTCGCCGAAGAGGTCCGTCTCGGTCTCCTCGGTGAAGGTGGTCTCGAGCACGCCGGCGCGCGCGGCGCCGATGCCGGCCGCGTAGGCCAGGGCGATGTCGTGGGCGTGGCCGGTGGCGTCCTGGTGCACGGCGATCAGGGCCGGCACGCCGCCGCCCTCGAGGTAGGTGCGCCGCACGAGGTGACCGGGCCCCTTGGGCGCGACCATCGCGACGTCGACGTCAGCGGGGGGGTTGATCAGGTTGAAGCGGATGTTGAAGCCGTGCGCGAAGAGCAGGCACTTGCCCGCGCTGAGGTGCGGGGCGATGGACTCGTCGTAGGTGTGCTTCTGCTCGGTGTCCGGGACCAGCACCATGATCACGTCGGCCTCGGCGCAGGCGTCGGCGATCGAGAGCACGCGCAGTCCGGCGTCCTCGGCCTTGATCACCGAGGAGGACTCGGGGCGCAGGCCGACGCGCACGTCGAAGCCGCTGTCCTTCAGGTTCAGGGCGTGGGCGTGTCCCTGGGAGCCGTAGCCCAGGACGGCGATCTTCTTGTCCTTGAGCGCCTCGGGCTTGACGTCGGCTTCGTAGTACATCGTGGTCATGTCGGGTGTCTTCCTGTTCAGTCGGGGGTGATGGCCGAAGCCGCTTTCCCAAGTCTAGGGAGTGCGACGCGACCGGTTCGGTGCAGCTCGACGGTGGTGTAATTCTCCAGTTCGCGCTCGAGCTCGTCGCAGGCCGCCGGGGTGCCCGCCAGCATCAGGGTCACCGAGCCCGCGTCCACGTCGACGATGGCCGCGCCGGTGTTGCCCACGACGTCCAGCAGCGACGTGCGGCTGTCCACGTTGGTGCGGATCGTGGCCAGCAGGAGCTCGCGTTCCAGCGCGTTCTTGGGGGCGAGGTCCGAGATCGCGACCACGTTGACCAGCTTGTCGAGTTGCTCGACGATCTGCTCGAGGGGCGCCGACTCGGCGTCGACCACGATGGTGATGCGCGAGAAGCGCGCCTTGGTCTCGGCCGGGGCCACCGCCAGGGAGTAGATGTTGAAGCCCCTCCGCGCGAAGAGCCCGGCCACGCGGGCCAGGACGCCGGCCTTGTTCTCGACCAGGACCGACAAGATGTGGTGGCGCACCGGGGTGTGGCTCGTGGCGCCGAGGAAGGGTTCGGGGCTGTTCACTTGGACTCTCTCTGCTGGGGGTGGACCATGATGTCGTCGTTGCTCGCGCCCGCGGCGACCATGGGGAAGACCTTCTCCGAGGAGTCGGTGCGGAAATCGATGACCACGGGCACGTCGTTGATGGCGTTGGCTGCGGCGATGGCGGCGTGCATCTCGGTGACGGTCGTCGCGCGAAGGCCGACGCAGCCCATCGCCTCGGCCCACTTGACGTAGTCGGGGAGGTCGGGCGAGAGGTAGACCTCGGAGTAGCGCTCGTCGTAGAACATCTCCTGCCACTGGCGCACCATCCCGAGGTAGGCGTTGTTGAGGATGGCGACCTTGATGGGGATGCCCTCGGAGCGAGCGGTGACCAGCTCCTGGGCGGTCATCTGGAAGCAGCCGTCGCCGTCGATGCACCAGACGGTCCGGTCGGGTCGGCCGGCCTTGGCGCCGATGGCGGCGGGCACGCCGAACCCCATGGTGCCCGCACCACCGGAGTTCACCCAGGTGCCGGGCTCCTCGAACCTCCAGAACTGGGAGGTCCACATCTGGTGCTGACCGACACCCGAGGCCACGATGGTGCCCGGCGCGGCGGCGGCCGCGATGGACTCGATGACGAACTGCGGGCGCAGCGGACCCTCCTCGGAGGGCGCGTCGTAGACCAGGGGGTAGGTCTCGCGCCAGCCGTCGACCTCCTTCCACCACACCTCGAGGCTCTGGGGGCTCGCCCCGGCGGCGTCCCACGCGGTGAGGACGTCGGCCACGTTCGAGCGGATCGCGACGTCGGCGCGGCGCACCTTGTTGAACTCGGCCTTGTCGATGTCGACGTGGATGACCTTGGCCTTGGGGGCGAAGGCCGGGATCTTGCCGGTGACGCGGTCGTCGAAGCGCGCGCCCAGCGAGATCAGGAGGTCCGAACGCTGGATGGCGATCACCGCCGCGTAGGCGCCGTGCATGCCCGGCATACCCAGGTGCTGGGGGTGAGAGTCGGGAAAGGCGCCCCGGGCCATCAGGGTCGTCACCACCGGCATGCCGGTGCGCTCGGCGAAGGCCAGCAACTGGGCCGAGGCGTGGGACTTGAGGGTGCCACCGCCCACGTAGAGCACCGGACGCTCACTCGCCTCGATGAGCTCGATCGCCTGGGCGACCGCCGCGTCGTCGAGGTCGACCACCGGGTGGTATCCCGGCAGGTCCAGCTCCTCGATGCTCTCGGGGTACCACCACTCCATGGTGGACTGGGCGATGTCCTTGGGCACGTCGACCAGGACCGGACCGGGACGTCCGGTGGTGGCGATGTGGAAGGCCGCCGCCACCGCGCGCGGGATCTCGTGGGCGCTCTTGACGAGGAAGTTGTGCTTGGTGATCCCCATGGTGATGCCGGTGATGTCGCACTCCTGGAAGGCGTCGGTGCCGATCGCCGCCGAGGAGACCTGGCCGGTGATGACCACCAGGGGCGTCGAGTCCATGTGGGCGTTGCCGATGGGGGTCACGATGTTCGTGGCACCGGGTCCCGAGGTCACCATCGCCACGCCGGGGCGGCCGGTGGCCAGGGCGTAGCCCTCGGCCATGTGGCCGGCGCCCTGCTCGTGGCGCACCAGTACGTGGCGGATGCTCGAGTCGATCAGGGGGTCGTAGACCGGGAGGATGGCGCCGCCGGGCAGGCCGAAGATGATCTCGACCCCTTCCATCTCCAGGCTCTTGATGAGGGCTTGCGCTCCGGTGAGTTGCACGCTCTTCCTTTGATCTCGGATAAACAAAAAGGCCTCCCATTCTGGGAGGCCTCCGGTATACGACAATGCGTGACTACCGGCGCCAGGCGCCTACCACTACCTCGAGAACGCAGTCGCGAAATGTCACGGTCCAAATATAGCCATACCGGCGGTGACGCACAAACCCGGCGCCGGCACGACGCCGGGCCCGTCAACGTCCGGGTCCTCGCCTCGGAGATCACTCGGTGAACACGAAGTCCTTCGCCATCGAGGTCGCGGCGCGGTAGAGCGCGCTGGCTCCACGGTGGGCTCGCACCACGCAGGTCGTCGCCGCCGAGGCGCGCAAGGTGGAACCATGGAGCGCGCACTGCGTGCCGCTCACGGTGAAGGTGGTCCTCCCGCTCCCCGCTCCCCCACTGGTCACGAGCTTGACCGCGTGAGTCGTCGTGGTCAACTTCGTGTTGGCGATGCGCAAGGTCGGCTGCGTCGCCAACGCGAAGCTGAAGGCGACGGGCTTGGAGGTCACCGACAGGTACGCCGTGGTCGCGGCCTCGGTGGCGCGGACGATGCACGAGGTCGCTCTGGTGACGGAGAGGACGGACCTCTTCACCACGCAGCCGCGGCCGAGCGCCCGGTAGCTCACCGCACCGGTCCCCGAGCCACCGCTGCTCACCAGGGCCAGCTTCGCGGTGTCGGGGGAGCGGTGGGTGGCGTTCGCCACCCTCAGGGGCTTCGCCATCACGGCGGTGAAGCCCACCGCGACCCGCAAGGTGACCGCGGGCGCGACGCTCGCCGAGCCATCCTGTTCGAGGTCGATCTCGCAGCGGCCGCCACTCGAGGCGCTCACGTCTCCACTCGACGTGACCCGACAATCGGCGGCCGTCGAGCCGGGCACGCTCACGCCGTAGTCGACGGGCAGGCCCGAACTCGAGGTGGCCGCCACCGAGATGAAGGTCGACCAGGGTTGGGGCTCCTGGGCCGCGGGCGGGTTGATGGCCTGGGAAGTCGCCTCGTCGTAGAACTGGGCCGTCCCGCCGCCCACGTCACCGTTCGTCGTCGAACCCACCGTGGCGCCGACCAGGGCCTCGGCTCCGGCGAGCGCCACCGAGACCCCGAAGTACGACAGCGAGTTGGCCGTGGGGTTGGTGAGCGGCGACGTGCGCTGCCACGAGGTCGTTCGGTTGTAGGCGTAGACCGATCCCGACTCGTTCGTGGAACCGACCGAACCGACGAGGGCGTTGGTGCCCGAGAGGGCCACCGACGACCCGAAACCGTCGTCGGCCCCCGTCGCAGGGTCGCCCAGCGTCGCCGTGACGACCCATCCGCTCGACTCGAGGGACCAGACGTAGGCCACGCCGCCGCCGTCGCCGCTGGCCCCCACCAGCGCGTCGGAACCCGAGAGGGCCACCGCATCGGCGAAGTCGTCGTTCGCGTTGTCGGCCGGGTCGTTCGCACTGGTCCCGGAGGCCCACAGCGCCCCGTTGAACTGGTAGAAGTGGACCGCGCCCCCCGCGGGCGTGCCGTCCTCACCGACCACCGCGTTGATCCCGTCGATGGCCACCGCGTCACCGAAGTGGTACCCGGCGGCGCCGGCGGCGTCGTTGACCTTCGTGACGAAGGACCAGAGGCTCGTGCCCAAGCGGTAGAAGAAGGCCAGGCCCGTGCCCCCGCCGCTGCCGTCAGCGCCGATGACGGCGTTGTCGCCCGACAGCGCGACCGCCGAACCGAAGAGGTCGCCGGCCGTCAGGTTCGCGTCCGTCACGGGCGTGCTCGGGGACCAGCTGCCGTTGCGCCACTGGTAGAAGTAGGCGGCGCCCTCGTTGGCGTCCGCCCCCGGCGCGCCCACCAGCGCCCAGTCCCCGGAGATGGCGACCGACTGTCCGAAGAAGTCGTCGTTGGTGGCGTTGGGGTCGCTCTCGAATTCGATGGACTGCCACTGGCCGAGCTCGCGCTTGAAGAAGAAGACCTGCCCCTGGCCGAGCGGGCTCGGATACCCCGGTTCGCCCACGATGGCGCTGTCACCCGATATGAACACCGAGAGCCCCTCGCGGTCGAAACCCTTGGTCCCCGAGGCGCTCGCCCCGGCCAGCCACGTTCCCGAGGCGAGGTCCACGGTGTAGGCCACGCCCGCGGAGGTGCCCGCCGGTGACGTGCCCACCAGGGCCTCGTCCCCCGAGAGCGCGATGGCCGATCCGAAGTAGTCCTTCGCGGCGCCGGGGTCGTGGATGACCACGGCTGGGCTCTGGGTCGAGTTGTCGACGTCGAGGTCGTAGACGTAGACCGCGCCCTGGCCGGCGTCGATCCCGTCGGCGGCCACCAGGATCTTGGAATCCGACACCGCGACCCGGTACCCGAAGTCGGCGTCGGCCGCTGCGTCGGGATAATTGAGCACCTGGACGATGGACCAACCGTTGGCGCCGAAGTCGAGGACGTAGGCACCCCCCCTCTTGTTGGCCGAGGCGTTGACGCCGATCACCGCGGTGCCCCCCGAGATGGCCACCGCCCCGCCGTAGCCGTCACCGGCGGCACCGGGGTCGGCCGGCGACACCAACTGGGTCCACCCCGACGCGCCCAACTCGTAGAAGTACGCGGCGCCGGTGCCCAGGTCGTCGGCGTCCGCCCCGATCACCGCGTTGGTGCCCGAGAGGGCGAGCGACGAGCCGAACTCGTCGAGGTTGGTCGCGCCAGGATCGTTGAATTCCCCGTCCTGGGTCCAGCCCCCGCCCCTGAACTGGTAAAAGTAGGCCGCTCCTTGGTCCGAGGTGGTGCCCCAGGCGCCGATCACCGCGTTGTCCCCCGAGATCGCGACCGCGGCGCCGAAGTCGTCCGACGACACGCCCACCGTGTCGATCTCCTCCTGGGACCGTTGCCAGCCACTCGCACCCAACTGGTAGAAGTACGCCACGCCGCCCACCGGGGCGCCGGGAGCACCGATCAGCGCCATGCCCCCCGAGATCGCCACGGATTGTCCGAAGTCGTCGACCGACGAGTGCCCGGGGTCGCTGACGGTCTGCACGAGGCTCCACCCGCTCGCTCCGAGCTGGTAGAAGTAGACCACTCCCGCCCCCCTGGCGCCGCCACGATGGCGTCGCGGCCCGAGACGGCGACCGAGCCACCGAAGTCGTCACCGCTGAGGGTGCCCGGGTCCTTCAGGGTGGAACTCACGAGGGAGGCGCCGGTGAGGTGAGGCCGCCGCAGGCCCGGCGTGCGCATGATCGCGGCCTGGAGTCCCGTGGGCGCCTGGGCGAAGGTCATCGACGACGCGCCCGACGCCGCCTTGGACGACGCGCCCGCGACCCCGGCGGGGGCGAGCGTACCCGAACCCACGCCGCTCAGCGCTGCCGTGATCGCCACCGCGCCCAAGGGACGCAGATACCGCCCGTGCCGGTGTCGCCGCGTACCCCTGGTCACCACGGAACTGCTCGGGCCCGTCGTCCGGTCGCCTCCCCAAATGCTGGCGACATTAGTACGGCGACCGGGGAGAACACGTTCATCGCGCCAAAGACTGCTTCAGGATTGGGCCGGCGAGACCGGGGGACTCGCTAGTCCGAGGCCATGCCCCCGCCCGCCAGGGCCGGTCGAGCACTCGCGCGCATGCGCCGCAGCACGCGGTGGGTCACGTCGACGGCGTCGGGGTGCTGGCCACCGTTGGCCCGGGATCGCTCCTGCCACGTCGCGGCGCGCGCCGCCAAGATCGCCGGGTCGCGGAACTCGACGCAGTCGAGCCGGTCGGCGTTGACGTCGACGACGATGGTGTCGCCGTCCTCGACGAGGGCGATGGGACCGCCCAGCAACGCCTCGGGCGCCACGTGGCCGATGACCAGGCCCACCGAGCCGCCCGAGAATCGCGCGTCGGTCATGAGCGCGATGGTGATGCCGCGCTGGCGGCAGATGGTGGTGATCTTGGAGGTGGGATCGAGCATCTCGGGCATGCCGGGCGCCCCGCGGGGGCCCTCGTAGCGGATGACCACCATGTCGTTGTCCGCGAACTCGTCCGCGCGCTCGTCGAGCGCGGCGATCAGGTCGTGCTCGCCGTTGAAGACCCGCGCGGTGCCGGTGAAGACGCCCTCGACGATGCCGCTCTCCACCCCGGCCAGCTTCAAGATGGCCCCGCCCTCGGGGGCGAGGTTGCCGCTCAGCAGTCGCAGGCCTCCGGTGGGCTTGAAGGGCCGGGCACAGGAGAAGATGACCTCGTGGTCCGCGGGCGGCGGCACCAGGCGGGCGACCTGCTCGGCCAGGGTCTCACCCGTGCAGGTGATGGTGGCGCCGTCGAGGTAGCCCGCGGCGAGCAGCTCCGCCACCACCGCAGGCAGCCCGCCCGACGCCTCGACGTCGACCATCGAATAGGCGCCGAAGGGCCGCATGTTGACGATGACCGGCAGGCGCCGCGACAGCTCGTTGAACTCCTGCTGGCTCATCACCTCGTCCCACAGGTCGATCCCCGCGGCCCGGGCGATCTCCACGCTGTGCAGCATCACGTTGGTCGAGCCACCCATGGCGATCGCCACCGTGAGCGCGTTGCGCAACGCGGCGGGCGTCACGATGTCGCGAGGGCGGATGCCCCGCGCGGTCATGGTCACGAGGCAGTCGACGAGCTCGGCGGGGAACTGCTCGAGGCGACGCGGGTCGTCCGAGGGGGGCGCCACCATGTGCAGGGGCTCGAGTCCCAGCACGCCGAAGAAGGTCTGCATGGTGTTGTAGGTGAACATGCCCCCGCAGCTGCCCTGGCCGGGGCAGGCGTGCAGGGTGATCTCCTCGCGCAGCTCCTCGTCGGGGCTCGAGGCCACCTGGAAGGCGTCCACGAGGTCGATGCGCTCGCCGGTCCTCGAATGGCGTCCGGGCTTGATCGAGCCGTCCGAGAGCACCACCGAGGGCACGTTCTGTTCGACCATGGCCGCCACCGTCCCCACCGGGGGCTTGTCACAGGCGACGACGGCCACGAGCCCCGCGACCTGGTTGGCGGCCACGTGCACCGAGACCGCGTCGTTGACCAGCTCGCGTCCGATGAGCGAGAAGCGCATCTGCGGCGTGCCGTTGAGTTGTCCGTCCGACACCCCCACGGTGAAGGTCGGTGCGATGAGACGGATCGCCAGGGCGTCGCGCGCGATGCGCGCCGACATGGCCGCCTGGACCGCCGCCACCTTCTCCGAGACGCCCAGGTAGCACTGGCTGTCGCCGAGGTTGCCCACCACGGCCCAGACGGGGTCGTGGATCTTGGTGACGTCCTCGCCGAGGAATCGGGCGGTGCCCACGCGCTGGACGTCGCGACCCGGGTTCGAGGACTTGATGTCGGCGAAATGGCGCCCGGTGGCGCTCGCGGGGTCGGTCGTGGAGTGGCGGGGGTCGGCGGACATGACGTGAATTCTAGACAGGGCGACCTGGTCGGCCCGTGGCCCCGGGCGGTGACGCCCGTCGGTAGGCTCGCACTGTGTCAACGCGTCTGAGCGTCAGCGTCTCCGAAGACTTCCTCTACGAGGCCCTGGTCGGCGACGAGGGACTCGACGTGCTGCGCTGGGACCTCGAGGGCCCCGCCCCGCGCGAGGCGATCGACCTCGTGGTCCCCGACTACCTCGCCCCCAAGTCACGCCTGGCCAACCTGGTCGGGGTCCGCAGTCGCCTCGTGCAGAGCCAGATGATCGGTTACGACGGCGTGGCGGCGCTGCTGCCCCCGGGCGTCGTCTACGCCAACGCCGCCTCGGTGCACGAGACCTCGACGGCCGAGCTCGCCCTGGCCCTCGTCCTGGCCGCCCAGCGCGGACTCCCCGACTTCGTGCGCGCCGCCGAGCTCGGTCGCTGGGCCTTCGACTACTACCCGAGCCTGGCGGACAAACGCGTGCTCCTCCTGGGATACGGCGGGGTGGGACGCGCCATCGAGGCCCGCCTGGCGCCCTTCGAGGTCGACGTCGTGCGCGTCGCGCACCGCGCCCGGGTCGCCGAGACCGGTCCGGTGCACGGCGTCGGCGAGCTGGGCGCCCTGCTTCCCCACGCCGACGTGGTCATCGTGTCGCTGCCCCTCACCGCAGAGACCCACCACCTCGTCGACGCCACCTTCCTCGCGGCCATGGCCGACCACAGTCTCTTCGTCAACGTCGGGCGGGGACCCGTGGTGGCCACCGAGGACCTGGTGGCCTGTGCCGCCACCGGTCGCCTGCGCGTGGCCCTCGACGTGGTCGAGCCCGAGCCCCTGCCCGAGGGGCACCCGCTGTACTCGATGCCCAACGTGCTGATCTCGCCCCACGTGGGTGGCGCCACCAGCGCCATGCGCCCACGGGTCCTGCGTCTGATCGCCACCCAGATCGAACGCCTGCGTCGCGGCGAGGAGCCGCTCAACGTGGTGCTGCGGACCTAGATCCTCGCGAAGTAGTCCCGCGACACTTCGGTGAGCGCAGCCAGGGTGTCGCCCAGGGCGCGGCGCTCGCCCACCGCCGACACCAGGTCGCGCACCTCGACCCAGGGGTAGCGGGCGCGCAACTGCGCCACGGCGTGCTCCTCGGCCGCGCCGCAGACGACGAGCACGCGCTGGTCGGGTCGGGTCAGCGCACAGACCCCCGACACCACCTTGCCCTCGAGGCTGCCCGTGTCGACGCGTCCCTCGCCGGTCACCACGTGGGTCGCCACCGAGAGCCGCGCCGCGAGCCCGGTGACCTCGGCCACGACGTCGAAGCCCCCCACGAGTCGCGCGCCCAGGGCGCCCAGGGCGCCCGGGATCCCCCCGGCGGCCCCGGCGCGCTCGAGTCCGTTCACGTCGACGCCCCCGCGTGCGCGGTAGGTGGTGGCCAGTTCCCTCAGCCGTTCCTCGAGCGGTCCGAGGTCCTCGCTCGCCACGCCCTTCTGCTCGGCGTAGCGCAGAGCGCCGAGGAAGCGCGCGGTGATGTCGGTGGCGCAGGAGACGCGCAGGGGCAGCCCGCCGCGCTCGCTCAGGGCCTCGTAACAGCCCCAGCCCCCGTCGGAGGTGGCCGAACCCCCACAGCCGATCACCACCTCCTCCAGGTCGAGCTCGCGGGCCGCGACGAGCGCGTCGGCCACCCCCGCACTCGTCGCGGCCAACGCCTCGGCCGGGCTGGGCTGGGCCCGGTGCCCCCGCCCCACGATCTCGGCCACCTCGAGGACACCGCGCCGGCCGGGCCCCGCGAGCAGGGTCAGCGGTGCCTGGTGGACCTCCCCCCAGGGACCGCGCACGCTGAGCATGACGACCTCGCCGTCGAAGACCCGGCGGAAGCCCTCGCCGCCGTCGGACATCGCCACGACGTCCACCACGCTCATGGGGGCGCCCAGCGCCACGGCGCCCGCCACGTCGGCGGCCTCGGCGGTGGAGCGGAACTTGTCCACGGCCACCACGGCGCGCACCGGATGGGAGCTCATGGCCGCATCGACGTCTCGGTGACCGCGCGTGTCGGGGCGCGGCCCGCCACTCAGCGCCGCGCCTGCAGCGCCGCGATGACGGCCTTGCCGTTGGCCTGGCCGCGGGTCAGCTTCATGACCTGGCCGATGAAGAACTGGGCGAGCTTGTCGTCGCCCTCGCGGTAGCGCCGCCACTCCTCGGGGTGGGCGACGATCAGGGAGTCGACGGTGTCGGTGAGACTGTCGTCGGAGAGCTGTTCGAAACCCTTCGCCGCGGCGATGGCCCGGGGGTCCCCGCCGTGGCTCAGCAGCTCGGCGAGCACGGTCTTGGCCTGGGTGGCCGAGAGCTCGCCGCGCTGCTCCATGGCCACGGTCGCCACGAAGGCCTCCGTGGACAGGCGCTCGACGTTCTCCAGGTCGCCGGCGAGCTCGTTGGCCACGCGCGACAGCGCCAGGGCGACGTCACCCGCGGCCTCGGCCACCGCGTGCACGTAGCGCTCGAGCCCGAGGTCGATCACGACCTCCACGGCGTCGAGCTGGGCCGGCGTGGGCGAGGCGAGCCGGGCGACCACCTCGGCGCGGCGCTGCGCGGGCATGGGGCCCAGAGCGGCGCGCACCCGGTCCTGCCAGGCCTGGTCGGGTGCCAGGTCCACGAGGTCGGGGTCGCGGAAGTAGCGGTAGTCGTCGGCGTCCTCCTTGACGCGCAGCGTGGAGGTCTCGCCCAGGCCCTCGTCCCAGTGTCGCGTCTCCTGGCGCACGACGCCGCCGTCGCCGATCAGCTCGATCTGGCGCAGCGCCTCGTAGTCGATGGCGCGCCCCAGGCTGCGCAGGGAGTTGAGGTTCTTGATCTCGCAGCGCGTGCCGAAGGGCTCGCCGCTGCGGCGCACCGAGACGTTGGCGTCGAAGCGCATCGAGCCCTCCTCGAGGCGCCCGTCGGAGGCGCCGGTGGCGATGAGGATGCCGCGCAGCTCGCTGGCGTAGGCGCGGGCCTGCTCCGCCGAGCGGATGTCGGGCCCCGAGACGATCTCTACGAGGGGCACCCCGCAGCGGTTGTAGTCCACCAGCGAGGAGTCCGCCCCCGCCAGTCGTCCCGAGCCGCCCAGGTGGGTGGACTTGCCGGTGTCCTCCTCCATGTGGGCGCGCTCGATGGAGACCCGACTGCCGTCGGGCAGGTCGAGGTAGCCGCCGGAGTTGATCGGCAGGTCGTACTGGGAGATCTGGTAGTCCTTGGCCTGGTCCGGGTAGAAGTAGTTCTTGCGGTGGAAGGTCGAGGGCGCGATGGTGCAGTGCAGGGCCATGCCGATGCGCATGGCGTAGTCCACGGCCTCGCGGTTGAGCACCGGCAGCGAACCGGGCAGACCCAGGCAGACCGGGCAGATGTTGGTGTTGGGCTCGGAACCGAAGTTGTTCGCGCAGCCGCAGAAGAGCTTGGACTTGGTGAGCAGCTCGGTGTGGACCTCGAGACCCACCACCATCTCCCAGCCGTCGGGCAGCGTCATGGTCGGCCGTCGGCGATCTCGAGCACGCGCGCCGCGGCGAAGAGCTGGGCCTCGCTGCGTCCCGGTCCCAGCAGCTGCACGCCGACGGGCAGCCCCTCCTCGCCGGTACCGAAGGGCACCGAGAGCGCGGGGTGGCCGGCCAGGTTGGTGGGGATGGTGAAGACGTCGTTCAGGTACATGGTCATCGGGTCGGCGGTCTTGGCCCCGAACTTGAAGGCCACGCCCGGCGTGGTCGCGCCGAGCAGCAGGTCGACCTTCTCGTAGGCGGCGTTGAAGGCGTTGATGGTGAGCGTGCGCACCTTGAGGGCCTGGCCGTAGTAGGCGTCGTAGTAGCCCGCCGAGAGCGCGTAGGTGCCCAGCATGATGCGCCGCTTGACCTCGGCGCCGAAGCCCGCGGTGCGCGTCGCCTCCATCATGGCCGTGACGTCCTCGGCGTCGACGCGCAGTCCGTAGCGCACGCCGTCGAAGCGCGCCAGGTTCGACGAGGCCTCGGCCGGCGCGATGAGGTAGTAGGCGCTCAGGGTCAGGGCCAGCTCGGGGATCGACACGTCGACGACCTCGGCGCCGGCGGCGCTGAGCGCCGCGGCGGCCGCGCGCACCGCGGCCACGACCGACTCGTCGGCGCCCTCGACGAGTTCGCGCACCAGTCCCACCCTCTTGCCGGCCACCCCGTCGTCGACGTGGGCCACCAGCGTCGGCGCGGGCTCGGGCAGCGAGGTCGAGTCGCGCGGGTCGTGTCCCGCCACCACCTCCAGCAACAGCGCCGCGTCGGCGACGGTGGTCGCGAAGGGCCCGATCTGGTCGAGAGAGCTGGCGAAGGCGATGAGTCCGTAGCGCGAGACCAGCCCGTAGGTCGGCTTCACGCCGACCAGGCCGCACAGGGCCGCGGGCTGGCGGATCGAGCCGCCGGTGTCCGACCCCAGCGAGATCGAGGTCATCGCGGCGGCCACGGCCGCGGCGGAACCGCCCGAGGAGCCGCCGGGCACCCGACTGGGGTCGAGCGGGTTGCGGGTGGGACCGAAGGCGGAGTTCTCGGTCGAGGACCCCATGGCGAACTCGTCGAGGTTCGTCTTGCCGACCGGCACCGCGCCGGCGGCGAGCACGCGCTCGATCACCGTCGCGTTGTAGGGGGGGCGCCACCCCTCGAGGATCCGGGACGAGCAGGTCGTGGGGACCCCCGTCTGGCACATGTTGTCCTTGATGGCGATGGGCACCCCGGCCAGGGGCCCGACCTCCTCGCCGCGAGCGAGGCGCTCGTCGACGGCCGCGGCCGCGGCGCGCGCGCCCGCCTCGTCGACGTGCAAGAAGACGTTGAGCTCCTCGTTGCGCCGCGAGATCACCTCGAGGGAGAGCTCGAGCTCGCTCGCGGCGCTCGAGGCGCCCGAGCGCACGTCGGCGGCGATCTGTGCGGCCGTCCTCACGGGGCCTCCCCCAGGATGCTCGGCACCGCGAAGCGGTGGTCGCGGGCGTCGGGGGCCTCGGCCAGGACGGCCTCGCGGTCCAGGCTCGGCGTGACGACGTCCTCGCGGACCACGTTGGTGAGCCCGAAGGGGTGCGCCGTCGCCACCACCCCGGAGAGGTCGAGGCTGTTCATGTCGCGCGCGTGCTCGAGGACCTGGCCGAGCTGCTCGGTGAAGAGGTCCAGCTCGGCCTCGCTCAGGGTCAGGCGCGCCAGGCGGGCCACCTTGGCCACGTCGTCGCGCGAGAGGGCGTCGCTCACCGTCCCAGCTCCCGGGCCAGGAAGTCCATCGTGCGCGTCTCGATCAGCTCGCGGTCGTTGTCCAGCGTGGCCACGTGATAGGAGTTCTCCAGCCAGATCCGCTCGACGGGGCCGTTGGACTTGTTGACCAGCTCGTCGCCGTTGTCGGTCTCGACGACGTGGTCGATGGTGCTGGTGAACAGCAGGCTCGACGCGGTGATGGCGCTCAGGCTCGCGTTGACCCCCGGCACCGCCTTGAGCCAGCTCAGGGCGGGGCCGATGGGCGTCTGGTCGTAGGAGGTCTCGGTCGAGCCCTCCTTCTTGATGTCCGAACCGACCGAGTCGTAGGTGAGCACACCGGCGTCGAGCATGCCCTGGGCCAGGTCGTCCCAGTCGGGACCGGGGTGCTTGATGTAGGGGTTGATGAGGACCAAGGCGGCGACGTCGGGGCGCTGGGCGGCGACGTGCACGGCCAAGCCCCCGCCCACCGACAGTCCGATGATCGCCACGCGCTCGCAGCGGGCCGCCAGCTCGTCGTAGGCGGCCAGCGCCGCCGAGGACCAGTCGGCCCAGCCCGTCGTCATCAGGTCCTCGACCGAGGTCCCGTGTCCGGGCAGTCGAGGCGCCAGCACGCTGTAGCCGGCCCGCGCGCAGAGCCGGGCCAGGTCGACGACGCTCGAGACGGTACCCGTCAGCCCGTGCAGGACCAACACGCCCAGGGGGCCACCGGGGGAGGAATACGTCTCGCCCCCGGGCATCACCACGTCACTCATAGTGCACCAGACTACCTTTTGGCCCCGACCCCTCCGTCCTCACCCGCGGCGGGCGTGAGCGTGGTAGTGGTCGGGGATCTTGCGCATGTGGTCGTCGTAGTACCACGCGGCGCCGCGGTAGAAGTCCTCGGCCACCGGGGTGATCGCCTGGACCAGGCGCTCGCGCACCGGCGTCGGCGGCGAGGGATCGTGACGGCGCCACACCACCATCGGGACCCGACACACCAGGCAGTCGGCGATCCAGTACTCGGGCTCCTGGGCGTAGCGGGTGGTGAGACTCTCGTCGGCGCAGAGCTCGCAGCCGCTACTGGGTGACATTGAGCGTCACGGTCGACTGGTACGGGACCTTGGTGCCCGCGGCCGGGATCTCCGACACGACCTTCGTCCAGGTCCCGTTGGAGGTCGGAGTCCCGTGCCCCGGGCCCTGGGTCTTGTAGAAGAGCTTGGCGGTCCTCATCGCGGCCAGCACCTGAGCCTGGTCCATCCCGACCACGTTGGGCATCAGCACCGTCGCGGGGACCGACGTGGTCGTCGTGGGCGCCGTCGCGGCCGTCGTCGTGGTCACGCCCGTCGCCGTCGTGGTCGTCACCGAGCTGGCCGCGGTCGTGGTCGTCACCGCGGCGCTCCCCGTCGAGCTGACCAGCACCACCGCGGCACCGCGGGGGACGCCCGTCGGATTCTTCGTCGTGCCGTAGAGGACCTCGGCCACCAGTCCGGCCGCCACGCTCGAGGGCGTCGTCGACGTCGCCGGGCAGGTGGCGGTGACCTTGAGGGTCGCCAACTCCGCGATCGCCGCCGGGCAACTCTTGCCCACGAGGTCGGTGGGCATCGTCACGACCACGGGCGGTGGGCCGCTCGAGCGCACGACCGACAGCGTCGCCCCGCCGGCCATGCTCGTCCCGGCGGCCGGTGACTGGCTGACGATGTCCCCCTTCGCCACCGTCGCCGACGCGGCGTAGCCCGCGACGCTCAGCGTCAGTCCGTCGTTCTTCACCAGCGTGGAGGCCTCAGCGAGCGTCAGACCGGTCAGGGGCGGCGCGGTGTGCTTCGAGGAGAGATACCCCAGCTTCCACGCCAGTCCCCCACCGACCGCCAGGACCAGGACCAGCGCCGCGGCCACGAGGTAGAGCGGACGGCGCCGGCGACCGCCGATGGGTCCGAGGTCGTCGAAGCTCCCCGGCGCCGACCGGCGCGGCGGGGCGCCCAGGCGCACGCTCGGCGACTGCGCGAAGGTGGAGGACGAGCGGGACGAGGAGACGATCTGCGTGGGCGAGGGCGGACGGAACCCGACCGACTGGCGGGGCTCGGCCAGGGTGAAGCCGCCGAGCAGGGACGCCGGCGGCTCGTCGTACTTCACGAAGGAACCTTCGTCGGGCACCACTCCCGAGAGGCGCTGGGTCAGCTCCTCGGCCGTCAGGCGCACCAGCGCGTCGGGCACGGTGGCCAGGGCCAGCACGATGTCGAGGCCGCCGAGCTCGGGACGGGTGGGCAGCGGGGCCCGCTGGCGCTCGTGCAGGATGGCTTCGACCGACGAGCCCTCGAAGGGCGAGGTGCCGGTGGCGACCTCGAAGAGGATCAGGCCGAGGGCGTAGACGTCGGAGGCGGCCGAGGCGACGTCGCCGCGGGCCTGTTCGGGCGAGAAGTAGCGCACGTCCTC
>CAIORQ010000106.1 GCA_903860745.1 uncultured Actinomycetes bacterium
CTGCTCATCGATGATGAATACCACGTCAACGGTGAACTCGCATCGCCATTCGACGTTCTCCTCAGCGAGGAACTGCATCGGGCAGCAGCACAGCAAGCTGAAGACAACATCCGGAAGGCAGTCGATGAGGTGCTCGACACTCGCTCAACTGCCTCAGATCAGGGCGACGAGGCAGTTTCTTTCGTAGCCCAGAGCAGATTGACTACAAGTGCAAGCAGAAAGCAGTTGCGACCCCTGCAGATGGCCGGTTTGAAATACGAAACGATGGTGGGCCGTACAGGACTTGAACCTGTGACCCCTTCCATGTCAAGGAAGTGCGCTACCAGACTGCGCCAACGGCCCCTAGGGGTTCCACCCTACCACCTGGTCCCTCTACGACCCGCTCACCGGCAGTCCCGTGGCGTCGAACTCCAGCGGCAGCGAGGTCTGCGGCGAGGCCGCGCGCCGTTCGGCGTCGTTACGCAGAACCTGGGCCAGGAAGACCTCGACCGAGGCGCGCGCGTCCGAGAGGGCGTTGTGTCCCCCCGGCGCCACGCCGTAGTACTGGCACAGCGAGGTCAGGTTGCGCCGCCGCCGCGACTCGGCGCGCGACTCGATCACCTCATCGTGCTTGATGACGTCGATCACCGGGAGCCGCTCGACACGAAGGTCGTCCAGGAGGTTCTTCGCCAGCACCGACACGTAGCTGCGACGCAACATCTCCAGGTCGAAGAAGGTCACGTTGGCCCCCACGATGCTCGCCCCCCGGCCCAGGTACTCGCGCAGGATCCCCACGGCGCGGATCAGGCCCATCGGCACCGAGAGCGCGTCGCCGGAGCGGTACTTGGCGTCGAGCTCCTCCATCGAGACGCCGTGCACCTGTTGGGCCCCCGGCGAGATGGGCCGGTCGGGACGAACGTAGAAGTGCTCGCTCCAGACCGGGCGGCCGCGTTCGTAGGCGCAGAAGCCGTAGGAGATCGCCCGTTCGCTGGCCACGTCGAGCCCGGTGGTCTCGGTGTCGAAGCCGAGCAGGACCTCGGGGATGGCGAAGTATTTCTTGTGCACGCAACAACCTTCTGTCGCCCGATGCTACCGCGAGGGCGTCACATCGGCGGACCTAATGGCGGGCGTGGAACTCCTCGAGCTCGGTCGCCAGGACGTCGACCGACGTGACGATGCGCGACGGCCGGTACGGGAACTGCTGGGCGTCGGCCTCGCTCGAGACGCCCGAGAGGACCAGCACCGTGTGCAGACCCGCTTCGAGCCCCGCGACCATGTCGGTGTCCATGCGGTCGCCCACCATGGCGGTGCTCTCGGAGTGCGCCGAGAGCTCGCGCAGCGCCGAACGGATCATCAAGGGGTTGGGCTTGCCCACGAAGTAGGGCTCCTTGCCGGTGGCTCGGCTGATCAGCGCGGTCAGCGCCCCGGTGGCGGGCAGTGAGCCGTCGAGGCTGGGCCCGGTCGGGTCGGGGTTGGTGGCGATGAAGCGGGTCCCGTTCTCGATCAGGCGCACCGCCTTGGTGATGCGCTCGAAGCTGTAGGTGCGCGTCTCGCCGATCACCACGTAGTCGGGTTCGTTCTCGGACTGGGTGTAGCCGACCTCGTGCAGTGCGGTGGTCAGTCCGACCTCACCGATGACGAAGGCCGAGCCACCGGGGCGCTGGGCGCGCAGGAAGTTCGCGGTGGCCAGCGCCGAGGTCCAGATGTGGTCCTCGGGGACGTTGAGCCCGCCGAAGGCCAGTCGCGCGCTCAGGTCGCGGCGGGTGTACATCGAGTTGTTGGTCAGGACCAGGAAGGGCGTGCCGCTCTCGCGCAGGATGTCGAGGAAGCGGTTGGCGCCCTCGATGGGGTGCTCCTCTCGCACGAGGACCCCGTCCATGTCGAGCAGCCAGGACCCGATCTCGGACGCGTGGCGCACGTTGGGCCACGAGGTGGGCTTCTTCTCCGCCATGACAACTCCTTCGCCTCGCGACGCCCCCAGCCGCCTCGACGCGGTGGCCATCGCCCCGCCAGTGTAGGCGACGAGGGTGGCGGCCTCAGGTCTCCACGCCGGCGAACTGGCTGTTGTAGAGCCGGAAGTACACGCCCTGGGCGGCCATGAGCTCGGCGTGCGAACCCTGCTCGACGATGCGCCCCTGGTCCATCACGATGATCGCGTCGGCGTCGCGAATGGTGGAGAGGCGGTGCGCGATGACGAAACTCGTGCGCCCGCGTCGCAGTTCGGCCATGGCGTCTTGGATGAGGACCTCCGTGCGGGTGTCGACGTTGGAGGTGGCCTCGTCGAGGATCAGCACGCTCTGGTCGGCTAGGAAGGCCCGCGCGATCGTGAGGAGCTGCTTTTGGCCCGAGGACATGTTCGAGGCGTCCTCGTCGAGCACCGTATCGTAGCCGTGGGGCAAGGTCCGCACGAAGGGGTCGACCCGGGCCTCCACCGCGGCGGCGACCACCTCCTCGTCGCTGGCCTCCGGACGCCCGTAGCGGATGTTGTCGCGGATGGTCCCGGCGAACATCCAGGTGTCCTGGAGCACCATTCCGTAGGCGCTGCGCACCTGGTCTCGGGTGAGGTCACGGTAGTCGACGCCGTTGAGCAGGATGCGGCCCGCGTCGATCTCGTAGAACCGGACCAGCAGGTTCACCACGGTGGTCTTGCCGGCACCGGTGGGTCCGACGATGGCGATGGTCTGGCCCGCGGACACCTCCAGACAGAAGTCCTCGATCAGGGGCTTGTCGGGTTCGTAGCGGAAGCCGACGTGCTCTAGGCGCACCGAGGCGCCGCGACCATCGAAGGGGCGCGCCTCGAGCGAGGAGGCCACGTCGGGGGCCTCCTCGTCGGCGTCGAGGAACTCGAAGACCCGCTCCGCCGACGCCACGCCCGACTGGAGCATGTTCATCTGGCTGGCGATCTGGGTCATGGGCATCGTGAACTGGCGCGAGTACTGGATGAAGGCGGTCACCGCCCCCAGGGAGAGCAGGCCCGAGGCCACCCGGTAGCCTCCCAGCACCGCGATGGCCACGTAGTTGATGTTGGCGACGAACTGCATCGAGGGTTGGATGATGCCCGAGAGGAACTGGGCCCGGAAGCTGGCGGTGTAGAGCCTCTTGTTGTGGACCGCGAACTCCTCGATCGTCGCCGCGCCGCGGCCGTAGACTTGGACCAGGTTGTGACCCGTGTGGGTCTCCTCGACGATGCCGTTCAGGGTGCCCGTGGAGCGCCATTGCTCGTTGAAGTGCTTCTGGGACCGTTTGGCGATGGCGGCGGTGACGACGAACGCCAGTGGGATGGTCACGATGCTCACCAGCGCCAGGAGCGGGGAGATCCAGAACATCATCCCCATGACCCCGACGATGGTGAGCACGGAGGTGATCAGCTGGCTGAGCCCCTGCTGGATGGTGGTGGAGATGTTGTCGATGTCGTTGGTGACCCGACTCAACACGTCGCCGTGGGGGTGCGAATCGAAGTAGCGCAGCGGCAGCGTCGCGAGTTTGGACTCGACGTCGCGACGCATCGTCGAGATGACCCGCTGGGTCACGCCCGCCATGGTGTAGCCCAGCAGGAAGTTGAAGGCGGCGCCCACCACGTAGATGGCGGCGGCGACGCCCAGGACCCGTCCCATGCCGTTGATGTCGACGCCGTGACCGGGGATCAGGTTCATCCCCGAGATCATCGAAGCGAGCTGGTGCTCGCCGTGCGCGCGTAAGAAGGCGATGGCCTGCGCCTTGGTCATGCCCGCGGGCAGGCGCTGGGACACCAGGCCGTCGAAGAGGATGTTCGTCGCGTTGCCGAGGATCTGCGGGCCCGACACCATGAAACCCACCGAGGCGACGCCCATCACCAGGGCCACCGACATCTTCCACCGTTCCGGGGCCAGGCGCTCGAGCAGGCGTCGTACGGTGGCGCGGGCGTTGCGGCTGCGCCGCAGCGGTCCCGCCCCGGCTCCGCGCATCGGACCCATGTGCATGCTCATCGCGTCGCGTCCTCGCCCAGTTGGGACACCACGATCTCCCGGTAGGTCGGGCAGCCGGCGACGAGCTGAGCGTGCGTGCCGATCCCCACGACCCGTCCGTCCTCGAGGACGATGATCTGGTCCGCGTCGATGATGGTCGAGACCCGCTGGGCCACGATGACCAGGGCCGCGTCGCCCACGCCGCTACGCAGAGCCGCCCGCAGCCGTGCGTCGGTCGCTGCGTCCAGGGCGGAGAAGCAGTCGTCGAAGAGGTAGGCCGGGGCCCGCTTCACGAGGGCCCGCGCGATGCACAGGCGCTGGCGCTGCCCCCCCGACACGTTGGTCCCGCCCTGGTCGATGGGGGCGTCCAGGCCGCCGGGCATCGTGCGGACGAAATCATCGGCTTGGGCCACCTCGAGGGCCCCCCACAGCTCGGCCTCGGTGGCGTCCTCGCGGCCGAAGCGCAGGTTGCTGGCTACGGTGCCGCTGAAGAGGTAGGCCGCCTGGGGCACGATGCCCAGCGAGCCCCACAGCTCCTCGAGGCGCTGTTCGCGCACGTCGAGCCCGTTGACCAGCACCCGACCGGCGCTGACCTCGAAGAAGCGCGGGATCAGGTTCACCAGGGTCGTCTTGCCACTGCCCGTGCCGCCGATGATCGCGCTGGTGGCGCGCGCAGGGAGCGTGAAGCTCAGATCCTCCAGCACGGGACGTTCGCCGCCCGGGTAGGCGAAGCTCACCTGGTCGAAGCGGATCTCGCCGTCGTGCCGTGCGGGGCGCCGGGGCGTGGCGGGGTCGACGATCACCGGGCTGGTGGCCAACACGGCGGCGACGCGCTCGGCGCTGGCCGCCGCGCGCGGCAGCAAGATGGCGACCATCACCGCCATCATCACCGAGAGCAGGATCTGCATGATGTAGGTCAAGAAGGCGGTCAGGTTGCCGATGGGCATCGAACCCTCGCTCACCAGACGCCCCCCGAACCAGACCACCGCCACCGACGAGAGGTTCAAGATCACCATCATCGCCGGCAGCATCAGCGCGAAGACGCGGTTCACCCGCAGTGAGGTCGCGGTCAGGGACTGGTTGGCGACGCCGAAGCGGTCACGTTCGTACTCGCTGCGCACGAAGGCGCGGATCACCCGCACACCGGTGATCTGCTCGCGCAAGACCTCGTTGAGCCGGTCGATCTTCACCTGCATCGACCGGAACTGCGGCACCACCTTCACGAACGCCACACCCAAGAAGACCCCCATGACGGGTACCGCCACCAGCAACAGGGTGGAGAGTTGCGCGTCCTCGTGCAACGCCATGGCGATGCCCCCGAAGCACATGATGGGCGCCACCACCATCATGGTGAGGGCCATCTGCACGAAGATCTGAATCTGCTGGATGTCGTTGGTGTTGCGCGTGATCAACGAGGCCGTGCCGAAGGTGTTCATGTCGCGCGCCGAGAACGACTGCACGCGCGTGAAGACCGCGGCGCGGATGTCGGCGCCCGACCCCATGGCGACGCGCGAGGCCCAGTAGGTCCCGACCACCGCGCACACCCCCACCAACAAGGTCACGACGAGCATCCACTCCCCCGTCGAGACGATGTAGTGCAGATTGCCGGCCACCACCCCGTTGTTGATGATGTCGCCGTTGAGATTGGGCAGGTACAGGTTCCCCACGGTCTGCGCGACCAGGAGAGCGACGAGGAACGCCACCGCCCGCAGGTAGGGTCGCAGAAAACGCCCGAGGAGTCGAAGAAGAACCATCCCCTCCCAAGGTAACCGTCCCGGGGCCTGCGCGGCCGTCTCGCACCGGGGCGAAGGACCACATCGCGCCGGGTCCCACCGTCGTGGGCGCGGTACCCTCCGAGGGGCCCCGGTGGCCCTCTCGGAGTGCTCTGGAGGCGGCGTCCGGATTCGAACCGGAGTACGGGGCTTTGCAGGCCCCTGCCTAACCGCTCGGCCACGCCGCCAGAAGGTCCATCCTACTGGGTGCTACTTCTTGCGCGTCACCACCCGGGCGATCACGTACACCGCGCCGACCACGATCGCGACCTCGAGGATCGTCTTGATCACACTGGTCAAGACGGCCACCAGCACCAGAGCCACCACCATCGCGATGACCACGCCCACTATCGTCGCCTTCGTCTTGTCCATCCGCCGCTCCATCTCGTCACGCCCACCTCACACAGTACGGGCTGAGCGCCACCACCCGCGTATTAAGATGCGCGCCATGAGGAAGTGGGTAGCGACAGTGACGGCGGCCGCCGCCGTGGCCACGCTGGCCCTCACCCCGACGGCCTCGGCCAGCCCCACCCAGACCGGCCTCTTCGTCACCGCCACGAGCCAGGTCTCGACGACTCTGGTGCCCTCCATGCCCCTGTTGCGCCTGCATTTCAACCACGTGGTCACCACCGCCATGCTTCCGGCGCTGCAGGTCAGCCCGAGACTGGCCACCAAGTGGGAGCAGATCGGCGCCCGCGACGTCCAGGCCGTGCCCGTGGGCGCGGCGACCCCCTCGGTCTCCTACGCCATCAGCCTGCCCACGGGGTACAAGTGCCTCGCCACCTGTCGGGTGGTGGCCACCCACGTCGTCACCACCTCGGTGAACGTCAACACCACCTGGGAAGAGCAACTCCTCGCCCAGCTGAACTACCTGCCGGTGTCCTTCACCGCCCTGGCGACCTCGAACCAGCCCGCCAAACAGGTGCCGGGTTACTTCTCGTGGCGCTTCCCGCTGCTGCCCGCCGATTTCATCGCCCAGTGGCGACCCGGTGTTCCCGGCGTCATCCTCACCGGCGCCCTCATGAACTTCCAGAGCGTCCACGGACTGCCCACCACGGGAGTGGTGAATCCCGCGACCTGGAACACCCTGGTCAAAGCCGCCACGGCTCACCAGGTCAATCCCTCGACCTACAACTACGTCGACGTCTCGGAGAGCTCACCCGAGGTCCTCGTGCTCTACGAGAACGGCGTCGGGAAGTTCCGCACCTTCGTCAACACCGGCATCTCGGTGGCGCCCACCTCCCAGGGCACCTACCCCGTCTACCTGCGCTACACCAGTCAGACGATGTCGGGGACCAACCCCGATGGCACCCACTACTCGGACCCGGGGATCCCGTGGATCTCCTACTTCAACGGCGGCGACGCACTCCACGGCTTCATCCGCTCGTCCTACGGCTACCCGCAGAGCCTGGGCTGCGTCGAGATGCCCTTCGCCTCGGCGGCGATCGTCTGGCCCCACACCCCCATCGGGACTCTGGTAACGGTTCGCGCCTAGTCCTGGGGCGTCTCTTCGGGTCCGAAGGCGTGCGAGCCACGTTGTCGCTCGACTCGCAGGCCTCCTCGGGTCAGTTCCGCCGCGACGCCCACCGACTGCTCGCCGTAGCGGCGGCGGATGTCGTCGAGCGCGTCGCGCAATGACGCCGAGGACACCTGGCGCTCGCGAGACCGCTCCTGCGCCTCACGCTTCTCGTCACCCCGCGCGACGACCTCGAAGCTCAGCTGCACCGGGTTGTGGTCCCGGTCCAGGAAGGACGAAGCGTACAGTCCCAGCAGCCGCACGGGTCGGTTGAGGTCCACGCTGCGCACGAGCGCCTGGGCCACCGCGCACAGGGCGGACTCGTCGTCGACGCCGAAGGGCAGGGTCTGGGAGCGCGAGATCGACTGCAGGTCGTCGAAACGCAGCACCACGCTGATCGTGCGCGCCACCCGCGACTGACCCCGCAGGGCCCGCGCGACGATGCCGGAGTGGTGGCGGCACTGGTCGAGGACCTCCTCCAGGGTCACCAGGGAGACCGCGAAGGTCTCGTCGTGACCCAGCGACTTGAGCTCCCGGTTCGCGACCACCTGGCGCTCGTCCTCCCCGCGGGCGTACGCCACCAGGGTCGCGGCCATCGCCGAGCCCAGGTGCTGGGCCAAGGTGGCCTCGTCGACCTTGGCGAGATCGCGCACCCAGCGCAGTCCGAGCTGGTGGAGCTTGGCGGCGGTCTGGGGCCCCACGCCCCACAGCGCACGCACCGGTAGCTCGTCCAGCCACCGCCGCTCGAGGTCGGGGCTGACCCACACCACGCCGGGGCCCTCCCGCAACGCGCCGTCCACCACCCGGGGCTTGGACTGCTTGGAGGCCAGCTTCGCGAAGAGCTTGTTGCGCCCCAGGCCCACCCCACAGTCCAACTGGAGCTCCTCGCGCAGGCGTGACCGCAGACCCCAGGCGGCGTCCAGCGGGCGAACGCCGAGTCGACGCAGACTGCGCAGGTCGCAGAAGACCTCATCGAGACCCAGGGGTTCGTACTCGGGCGTGAGGTCGTTGACGATGGCGTGGAAGCGACGCGAGTACTCCTCTCCTCAACCATAAGTGGTGTAATTGCACCAAGGCGCAGAATCATGGGAGCGGGGCCAGTGCAATCGATGATGGTGGATTCAACTCCCACTAGACATGGGCCACCATCCAAAATCAAATCATTAGGTAATAAATATTGTGAAAGTTCTTCTTCCACTGCCGATGCAGTTGTAGGAGAGACTGCACCGAATCGATTTGCACTAGGAGCTGCGATGCCCGCACCGCCCTGGCTGATGAATTCCTTAATAAGAGCAAGTGCAATTGGGTGGGCGGGAACTCGCAGGCCGACGGTGTCTTGTCCACCAGTAATAAAGTCCTGTGCCAGCTCTGATCTCTTGAGTACCAAAGTCATGGGTCCGGGCCAGAAATCACGAGCCAAGGTAATTGCATATTCGGGAATATCGCGCGCCCATTCTCCCATTCCATCGAGAGAGGCGATATGCACAATCAAGGGGTGATCTGCGGGGCGACCTTTTGTTTCATAGAGGCGTGCGATAGCACTTTGATGAGAGGCATCTGCGCCGAGGCCATACACGGTCTCTGTTGGAAAAGCGACTAATTGTCCACTCCGAAGTGCAGAAGCGGCGCTAATAATCGTCTCGGTGGTACAGAGCGAGAGAAGCGTCATGACAGCATTCTCTCACTAAATATGGATAGAAAACTCAGCCGTACATGGGAGAATTCACTATCAAAATATTTCGTGGAATCTTCTTTGCAATTCTTACCTTCTCGGTACTTGCGATTGCAATTCATCAAAATCCCTCAACCACTCAACGTTATGTCAC
>CAIORQ010000107.1 GCA_903860745.1 uncultured Actinomycetes bacterium
ACAGCTTCGACGAGCCCTGGCTGACCCTGCATTGGCGCGCCGAGGGCAAGATCGAATACACCAGCCTGTTGTTCGTGCCGGCGTCGGGGACGTCCTCGGAGTCTCCTCGACCACGCCGCGGTGATCCCTTAACGACTTCTTGAGGAACTTTGTCAACGCCGTCACGGTCGTCTCATCTTCCTCTCATCCACGTCCCCTTAGATGGTTGCGAGGAGGAAAGTCGGCGTGAGGGACACACCGACGAAGACCACATGAGCAACTACGTACTGGCCCTACCCTTTGTCGTGATCGGCATGATCGTCGCGAGCGCCCCGATCATCCTCGGGATGAGGGCCGACGACCGGCCCGCCACCACGGACACCAAGAACACCGACGAGCTCGTCTCGGAGGACGAAGAACTCGCGCTGGTGGCGTGAGTCGCGGTGACACCCACCTCGACGTCGCTCGACGTCGCTCAGTTGATGTCGAGGTGGGCCGGGCACTGCGCCGCCAACGGCGACGCCAGGAGCTGCGCTTCGTCCAGCGGTGTCTGACAGACCTCGCACTGGCGATAGGTGCCCCGACGCAGACGCTCGAGGACGCGGTCCACGTCATTGAGCGTCGCCTCGATCGCGGCCACAGACTCGTTGTTGAATTCAGACATCATGACCACGTTACTGGGACCCAAGGGCGACGCCGGGCGCCTCTCGCCGTGCACCGAGGGCCGGGGGGCTTTCGCCGACGAATCCCACCAGGACTTTCACCGCTACCGGCGGGACCGCGGCGCAGATTCACCACTTTCTGCCTTCGAGGGCATAACGTGACCTCAAGAGTGCGTTCGTGTGAGCGCCGCATCGATGGCGGAGGGCTGGCGGGGTGTTGATCAACCGACTCGGGACCGAAGGTGACGACGAGGTCACTCGCCTCGACGACCACCGTCTCGCGCCCGACCCCCGCAACCGCGAGACCATGACGTCGCTCTTGGCGGCGGCGCTGAACCCGGTGCCGCGATCGGAACTGCTCGCCAAGCCCGCGGCGTCGGTCACGAACTTGGAGGCTCCCCCCGCCGCCACCGAGGAGGAATCAGCCTCGGACGTCGCCTAGTCCGCGCTCGCTTCGACGAGGGGCTGGAGCAGGATCGTCCTCGACTTCTGGAGGTCGCTCAGGTGGACCTCGTGGTGGTGGCCCGTGAGTCGGTCGCCACGCCCTCCGATGAGGTCGTGCCGAGCCGCGATGGCTACGCCCTCGTTCGCGTAGGGACCACGCGCCGCGGCTCTCTCTGAAGCTCGTCAGGCTCACCAGTTCCACGGCGGGGGCATGGTGTCGCCGGCGCGCAGCGTGACGACTTCGGTCGAGTTGCGCGTCGGCGAGCGAGTCGGGCTACACAGACATCAGAGTCCTGCGCCACTCGTCGCGCAGTACCAGCGCGGCAGAAGCGTGCCCCTACTCTTCGAAGAGGCCCCCAGGGGCACACGCGCACAGTCGCGCGCCACCCCCTCACGCCGGCGCCAACTGGACGCCGTAAGGGTGGCGGACGGAGCGGTGATCGCCTGGCCGAAGTCCGGTGTAGTCGCGGGGTCACCGCGCCCCGATACCTCGGGCACCGTCATGCTCCGGGGCCGCGACGACGCGCGGCGTGGTCGTGGCGGTGTAGTACTCGTGGAACACGTTCTTCGATTCACGCGTGTCGAACGCCGTGGTGCCCTCGATTCGACGCTGGGACTCAGCCCCGCCTCGCGCCAACGATGGCCGAGCCGCCAGCGGGGTTCGCTAGCGTCGTGGTGACACGGGAGACGACACCATGACACTGGAACTCGGACTGGACACCTTCGGGGACCTGACCGACGACGAGAACGGCACGCTCTCGCCCTACGCGAGAGTCATCCGCGACGTCATCGACGAGGGAGTGCTGGCCGACGAACTCGGCGTGGATTTCTTCGGGATCGGCGAGCACCACCGGGCCGACTTCGCCATCTCCTCGCCCGAGATGGTCTTGGCGGCGATCGCCGCCAAGACCTCGCGCATGCATCTGGGCTCCGCCGTGACGGTGATGAGTTCCGACGACCCCGTACGGGTCTTTGAACGATTCGCGACCCTCGACGGCCTCTCGACGGGCCGCGCCGAGATCATCCTGGGGCGAGGCTCCTTCATCGAATCCTTCCCCCTCTTCGGTTACGACCTCGACGACTACGAGATTCTCTTCGACGAGAAGGTGTCCCTCTTCGCCCAGCTCCTCACCGAGCGCCCCGTCACCTGGCAGGGCACGACCCGCTCCTCGCTGCGTGACCAGCGGGTCTTCCCCCTGAGCGAGACCGGTCACATCCCCGCCTGGATCGGGATCGGCGGCAGCCCCCAATCGGTGGCGCGAGCCGCGCGACTGAAGATGCCGCTGGTGATCGCGATCATCGGTGGCAGCCCGGTGCGCTTTCGTCCCCTGGTCGACCTCTACTGGCGCTCGCTCGACTCCCTGGGTTCCGCGCCGTTGCCGGTCGCGGTGCACTCGCCGGGATACGTGGCCGACACCGACGAGGAGGCCCTCGAGCAGGTCTGGCCCTACATGAAGGAGATGCGCGACCGCATCGGCGCCGAGCGCGGTTGGGGGCCCGTCGGGCGAGGCGACTTCGAACGCGACACCGGGCCCGACGGTGCCTGGTTCGTCGGTTCGCCCGAGACCGTGGCCCGCAAGATCGCCGCCACGGCGTCGGCCCTCAGCCTGTCGCGATTCGACATGAAGTACAGCGTCGGACGCCTGCCCCATCACCTTCTGATGCGCAGCATCGAGCTCTACGCCAGCCGCGTCATCCCGATGGTGCGCGACCTGCTGAGCTGAGGGACAAGCGCAGACACGTCTCCACCCCGTGGATCACGAAACCCGACTTCACCAGCAGCCGGCCCGATGACTGAGGCCGTCCTCGTGTGATGGCGATCGACGCGCCGCCGGCGCGAGCGTGACGGAGCCGCTCGTGGAGGATGGCGTGGTAGCAACCTCGGGACCGGTACTCCGGCAAGGTCACCGCTCCGTAGAGGCGGGCCACCTCCTGATCGACCCGACACACGCCCGTCGAGGCGGGTTCTCCCTCGACGTAGGCGACGAACCGGGCCACCCGTCCTGCCGCGAGATCGGCGAGGACTTGGCGAAGGCGGTCCGCCAACTCATCCTCGGCGGTTGCCGCCCGACCCCAGCCGCGGCTCTCGACGACCGCGGCGTCACGGAGGGTCGTTTCGTCATCGACCAAGCTGACGTTGACGCCCGGCGGGTACCCTTCCACCGGATCGTCCCCGAGCTCTCGAGCGAGGACGTGATACCGGTCGCTCACTACCGCACCTCGGCTCACGAGGTACGCCTCGGTCTCGACAGGTCGCGTTGCCGCCGTCACCCACCAATGGAGGGCGTCAAGTCCCCAGTCCGTCACCATGGATGCGATCTCGTCAACGACGAGGTCGAGTGGTCGATGTGTCCGCGACCACACGACTTGCGCCGCGGGCAACGTCGCCGAGATGAATCGATCCGGATAGCGGATCAGTCGATACTCCTCGTTTCGAACATCGATGAAGTCGTCCGGCAACTCCTCCTCGTCCAACGAAGCGAGGGTCTCCAGTACTTGGCTCGTGCCCCAGTTGCCCATCTCCTACTCCTCCAGACTCCACCGTACGACGCCGTGACACGGGGCGCGTGAGTTGAGAAACCCGGCCGGTTTGCGAGTCTGGACGAGGAGGTCTAGCCAGTTGTCAGCCAGCGCTCGGCGCATGGTCGGCGAGACGATCAAGTGGGCCCGAGTGGCCAGCAGTCGGCGGGTTTCTGGGGCCCGTCCCTCAGCGAGCCTGTAGTCAAGCGAAGCACCAAGCATTCTG
>CAIORQ010000108.1 GCA_903860745.1 uncultured Actinomycetes bacterium
CCTGGAGCCCACCAGCGGCAACACCGGCATCGCTCTCGCCATGGTGGCCGCGGCCAAGGGCTACAAGTGCGCCTTCACCATGCCCGAGACGATGTCCAAGGAACGTCGCGCCCTGCTGCGCGGCTACGGCGCCGAGTTGTTCCTGACCCCCGGTCCCGACGGCATGGGTGGCGCCATCGCCAAGGCCAACGAGCTCGCGGCCGCCGACCCGCGCTACTTCATCCCCCAGCAGTTCCAGAACCCGGCCAACCCCCAGGTCCACCGAGTCACCACCGCCGAGGAGATCTGGGCGGACACCGACGGCCGGGTCGACATCTTCATCGCCGGCGTCGGCACCGGCGGGACCATCACCGGAGTCGGCGAGGTCTTGAAGGAGCGCAACCCCGAGGTCCAGATCATCGCCGTCGAGCCCGCCGCCTCGCCCGTGTTGTCGGGCGGTGCCAAGGGCCCACACCCCATCCAGGGCATCGGCGCGGGCTTCGTGCCCGACATCTTGAACA
This sequence comes from uncultured Actinomycetes bacterium, assembly GCA_903860745.1. Classification (GTDB taxonomy): domain Bacteria; phylum Actinomycetota; class Acidimicrobiia; order Acidimicrobiales; family RAAP-2; genus RAAP-2. The sequence continues at coordinate 501 of CAIORQ010000108.1, forward strand.
CCGGGGTCATCGACGAGATCATCACCGTGGCCAACCAGGACGCCTTCGACACCGCGCACCGCGCCGCCCACGAGGAGGGCCTGCTCGTGGGGATCTCCTCGGGTGCCGCGCTCTTCGCCGCGATCACGGTGGCCGCGCGCCCCGAGAACGCGGGCAAGCGCATCGTGGTGATCATCCCGTCCTTCGGCGAGCGCTACCTCTCCACCGCGCTCTTCGAAGGTCTCACCGACTAGTGATCGGCCACGTCCGCGAGGACCTCGCCGCCGTCCGCGAGCGCGACCCGGCGGCACGCGGCCTGCTCGAGACCGCCTTCACCTACCCGGGGCTGCACGCCCTGTGGGCCTACCGCCTCGCCCATCACCTGTGGACCACCGACCGGCGCACGGCCGCGCGCGCACTCTCGTGGGCGGCCCGCGTGCTCACCAGCGTCGACATCCACCCCGCCGCGGTCATCGGGCGACGGGTCTTCATCGACCACGCCCTGGGCGTGGTGATCGGCGAGACCGCCGTGGTCGGCGACGACGTGACCATCTACCAGGGAGTCACCCTGGGGGGGACCAGCCTCGAGCACGGCAAGCGCCACCCCACCGTGGGCAGTCGCGTGGTCGTCGGTGCGGGCGCCAAGGTGCTCGGGCCCATCACCATCGGCGACGACAGCCGCATCGGGGCCAACGCGGTCGTGGTGCACTCGGTGCCGCCCAACTCAGTCGTGGTCGGCATCCCCGGCAAGATCATCTCGCGGAGCCTGCCGAGCGACCCGCTCATCGAGGGCGAGGGCGAACTCGCGCCCGACCCGGTCGGGGTGAGCCTGGAGTCGCTCTTCGAGCGCCTCCACGAGCTCGAGGAGCAGGTCGGCGTGCGCAGTCACTCCCACGAGGTCCGCCCCTCGAGCACGGGTATCTGGTCGGGCGACGACTTCTCGATCTGAGCTCTCAGATCGCCTGACGAAGCGCGTGGAAGAGCGAGGAGAGTTCGCCGTCCTCGGCGCCGTAGTTTCGCGCGAGAAGCTCTTGCTGCGCCGGGCTGGGCGAATTGGCCAGCTGCGTCAGGGTCAACTCGAGGCGTTCGACGTCGGCGAGGTAGACGCCGTACTCGTTGCGGCCGCGCACCGCGAAGGGCTGGAAGGTCCGGAGGCTGGTCACGATTACTTGGACGTCCCGGGCCGCGCTTGATGCATCGAGGTCGCAGCCGCCGGACAGTGCGGGCGTGACACAGGTGGTCCCCGGGGCCTGGTACCGCGAGAGGTCGTCGACCAGCGTCGCGTTCATCGAGTCCACGAAGACGCGACCCGCCGCCCGGTCGATGACCTGGGCGGTCGGCCAGCGCAGGAGCGAGGGCTGGACCTGGAAATAGGCGCCGAGGATCAAGCAGAGGATGAAGAGCACTCGCGCCGCCGTCGAGAGGGTCCAGGTAGTGGACAAGACGGGTGAGCCGGGCGTCGACAGCGCGGTTGGCGGCGATGGCGTCTCGGCGGCGGGGTCGCCGAAGAAACCGTCGAAGGGCTGGGTCGGCGTCAAGAGAGCGACGTAGGCCGATGTGCGTGTCGTGTAGCGCCAGATCAGTCCGCGGGCTTCATGCAGCGCCTGAGGGACCCGTCCCGTGACGACGGCGCAGCACCACATGACGAAGGTCATGAGGGACGATCCCACGCCCAGCAGGCTCGACACCACCAATGCCGGCACCGCCAGGATGAGGCGGAAGAGGACCGCCGCACGGTTCAGGCGGACGTGGTCGATCTCCAGACTGATCTGGTCACGCGACTGCGCGGCGAGGTTCATCCCCGGCCAGCGAGCCGTCAGCAGGGCCCCGTAGGCGCTGACTTTGGACTGGTAGCGCAAGACGTCGGTGAGGAAGTGTTGGATGCCGTCGGGATTTCGACCAAGGACCAGCGACGAGAACCAGGCGGCCAGGATCATGAAGAACGAGGCGATCGACAGCACGAAGTACCACAGCGCCAGGGGCACCAGGATGAAGCCACGCACGAGAACCTTCACACGCGACTGGCGAGGCGCCTTGTGGGCCAGGCCCACCACCACCCGCGCCGACCCGCCGCCGCGCATCACTTCGCCCGCACTCAGCGGCGGCGCGGCGGGCAAGGAACTCAGCTGGTGTCCACAGACTGCGCAGTAGCCCTGCAGCGACCCGCTGGCCGCGCCGCAATTCGTACAGAACGCCACCACATCCTCCTCGTCGTGCCCTCCATCATGACCCACGAACGCGGAAGCGTCCTTCACGCAGGACGAGGGCGCTGGCCGCCGGGTCGTGGGGCGACCACGGGAGGGCTCTCGCGAGGGTGGTGGAACGCCTCAAGCGTCAGCGTCGTGTCGCGGTCCCCTGGCAGACTTCCGACGTGACAGACCAGAGGAGGTGTCGAGTGGATGAGGGTGTTCCGGACCACGAGTCCCCACGGCGATCGAAGTTCGAATGGCGCCCCGAGGACGTGGTCGTACTGTCTCCCGACGAGGTCGCATCGTGGGAGGACGACGACATCGAGATGGACGACGATCCCGAGGAATAAGGAGCGAACAACTGAGGAGACGGCGACCCCGCGCTCAGCCGCGGATCGGGGTCACCCCCCGAGATCGGGACGGTCTGGTCCGGGGTCCTGGCCGTCGAGGACCTGCGTGAGACGAGCGAGGTAGTAGTCCCAACCGTGTCCATGGTCCTGCACGGCATCGTCGGGCAGACCCCGATGGACCAGCCGAACGACGGTGTGGTCACCCGTCGGCGTCAAGGTGATCTCCACCTGTGTCGAACCCGCGGGGATCGGGTGACCGGGTAGGTCCCAGCCGAAGGTGAAGACGACCTTCTCGTCCTTGACCACTTCGAGGAAGGTCCCCGCGCTGGGGTTCACACCGCCGCACAGGACTCGGTACTCTCCCCCGCTCACCGGGTCCAGGGTGGCCGAGGTCCCCATCCACTCGACGAGACGCGCGGAGTCCACCAAGTACGGAAAGATCGTCTCCGGCGTCGCGTTGACCACCACCTCTTTGACGACGTCTGAACTCATCTGTCTCCCTTCAGCTGTTGTTCCGATTCCGCAAGGTCGCGAAGCCTCTCGAGGCTGTCGGTCCAGAACGAGTCGAGGAAGGCGCGAAGTCTCGCGACCTCCGAGCGGTTCACCGTATAGAGATGTCGCGTTCCGTCACGACGCTCCTTGACCAAGCCGCTGCGACGCAGCACGCCGAGGTGCTGTGATATGGCCGAGCGCGTGACGTCGGGGAAGTGCGCGGCGATGTCGGACGCCGCCAACTCATCGCTCCAGACGAGTCGGACGATCTCGCAGCGCTTGGGTTCGCCGAGGGTTCTCAGGAGCACATCCATATCAATATGTTAGCATCCGCTTGCGTAAGTAGCCTCTAACATAATCAGCCGATCACGGCTGAAGGAGAAGAATCATGGGAAAGTTCGTCGTTGTCTACAAGGGCGGTGCGATGGCCGAGTCGCCGGAGGCGCAGGAAGCCATCATGGGTAAGTGGATGGCGTGGTTCGGTTCTCTGGGACCGGCGGTCACCGACTTCGGCAATCCCTTCGGGGCATCGATGTCGCTCGAGGCCGACGGTGCGGTCGGCGACGCCTCCACCTCGCTGACCGGATACACCATCGTCGAGGCGCAGAGCCTCCAGCACGCGGGCGAACTCGTCACGTCGTGCCCGGTGTTCGAGGCCGGAGGTTCGGTCGAGGTCTTCGAAGCCTTGGCGATGTAGTCCGCGCCCGTGAAGGGCCGCTGTTCGGCCCGCCCCGCCACTGATGCGCCAGCGTCGAGGTATCACCATCGACGACGTTGCGACTCGGCGGCGGGGCGGGTCTCGCTCGTCTCGGAACGACCCTGAGGACCCGGGGCGCCCGTCGTTCGGCCAGAACCCTGCTGGTCATCCTCTCAATTTGGGACCCTTGGTCCGTGCAGCTCACGAGCGGGTCACCGCAGAGCCAATCAGGAGACTCCGCACACCTGAGGGGAGTCTCAGGCAAGAGCCTGGACTTAGGAGGCCCGGGGGCCTACCATCGGCCATTGAGCAGACGGCAAGCTCGCCCAGTAAGAAAGCGCCCCTGGGAGCCATAAGCATTCATCCGAGCAGTCGGGTTGCCCCGGTGGGTGAACGACCACGATCGTCTACGAAGGAGCAACGATGAAGAGTCTCCCCCGGATGTCGGGTGCCCGCCAGGGCCGCTCGGCGACCCTGGCCCGACTGGCGTGCGCCACGGCCCTCGTCGGCGGTGTCGCCGTGTTCGTCGCCCCGGCGGTGTCCGCCGCGACCGACAACTGCGTGTCAACGGTGAAGGGATTCTGCACCGACGTCAACGGCATCGACTACGCCTTGTCCACCTCGGGTCCGCATACCGCGACCGTGTCGGGCTGGAACGGGACGTCGACCTCCGTGGTCATCCCGCGCAGCGTCACCAAGGGCAACGTGAACTACACGGTGACGGCGATCGCCCCTGACGCCTTCTACTACGTTCCCAATCTCGTCTCGCTCTCCATCCCGAATTCGGTGACGTCGATCGGGGAGTACGCCGTGGCCTACGACTACCTCCTCACCGCCGTCGACATCCCCAATTCGGTGACCACCATCGGCGCCTACGCCTTCTACTACGACGACAGCGTCCAGAGCTTCCACTTGAGCGACAGCGTCCAGTCGATCGGGTCCGAAGCCTTCTATGACGACCCCTTCACCAACCCCGTCACACTGCCCAAGACACTCACCTCACTCGGCGACGGAGCCTTCTACGACGACTACAAGATGTCCGGGCTCAAGATTGACAGCGGCCTGACCTCGATTCCCTCGACCGCCTTCGAGGACGATAGTTCGTTCACATCTCTCGACATCCCCTCGAGCGTGACCTCCGTCGGATCGAGCGCCTTCGAAGGTGACTACGGACTCACGTCACTGGGCATCCCCAGTTCGGTGACCTCCGTCGGCGCCAACGCCTTCGAAGAGGATTATTCACTCACCTCACTCAAGGTCGGCGACCCCACCGCGACGATCGGCTCCGAGGCCTTCTACGACGACTACGGACTCGTCGAACCGACCAACCTCATCGCGGACCCCAATGTCGACGCGACGGCCTTCGGCGGTGACCTGAGCGCCCTCAAGACGGTGGCACCACCGAGTCCCGACCCCTGCACCCTGAGCGGCCCCAACTGTGACGACGCCGCGGGGCTCGTCTTCACCCTCTCGGGGTCCGCCCCCTACGTCGCTACCCTCGCCGGAGTGCCCGCCGGGACCAGCACGCTCAAGATTCCCTCGACGGTGAGCTACGGCGGCCAGAACTACTCGGTCACGTCGATCGGGGCCAAATCCGTCTACGAGGATTACGCCCTCAGCGATCTGACCATTCCCGATACCGTGACCTCCATCGGGGACGAGGCTTTCGAGGACGACTACGCGCTCACCCACCTCGTCATCCCGGTGTCGCTGACGACCATCGGCCAGTACGCGTTCTACGGCATCTATGCGCTCAAGTCCGTCACGGGAGCGACTTCATTGACCACGATCGGTGACGAGGCATTCGAAGACGACTACGTCTTGACGACGCTGACCCTCGGCCCCAAGCTCACCACGATTGGAGAAAGCGCCTTCGAGGACGACTACATACTCGCTGGCCCCATCACGGTTCCGGCGTCGTTGACGACCATCGAGCAGGACGCCTTCTACGACGACTCGGTGACCCTCGCCGACCCCCCAGGTCACGTGGCCTACTGGAGCGCCATGGACTACGGCCCCTTCCCCACCAGTGAAGTGGCCGACCAGGCCGTCAACGAGTTCACGACGACGGCGACGTGGATGACCACCCACCCAGTGACGATTCACTTCGAGTCCAAGGGCGGATCGAAGGTGGCGAACCTCAAGGGTGACAGCGGCAACATCGTCACGCTCCCCGTGCCGACGAGGACGGGCCACACCTTCATCGCCTGGTTCAGCGCGGCTCGCGGCGGCAAGGTCGTGAAGTCGCCCTACCTGCTCAAGAAGACGGTCACGCTCTACGCACGCTGGACCTGACGCCACCTCGGCACACCAGCGACGTCGCGGTGCGCGCCACGAGGGCGCCGTGCTCACCCTCACCATTCGATGACGGTGAGCACGGCGTCGTAACGTTGCTCCATCTTGCTGGTCTCCCACATCGTGGGCCACCTCCCGCTCGGTAAGAGCAAGGCCCGGAAGCGGTCGTGGTGTCCAGCAGGTCCCGAAACCCTGTCAAGCAGGTCTCGAAGTCGTGTCAAGCACGTGCCGAATGTATTTCGTCAGTTGGGACCCGAACTAATACGCACAAGGGCTCCCAGAGCAGGACTCGAACCTGCAACCTAGCGATTAACAGTCGCTTGCTCTGCCAATTGAGCTATCTGGGAATGCGGCACGGCATCGCAACTCTAGCACCGCGTTCTGCGGCTTCCGTCCGCCCTACTGCTGGTCGAACCAGTCCTGGAGACGCTGGGCCTCGGCGCTCTCGCGCACCGCCTTGCGGCACTTCTCGAGGCGCTTGCTCATGGCCTGGCGCGAGATGCCCCGCGAGCGCGCGATCTCCTCGATCGACATCGTCTGGAAGGCGTACTGCCAGAAAGCGTCGAAGTCCTCCCCGCAGAGCCGCTTGAGCGCCTCGATCACCCACTGGGGCGCCTCGTTCACGTCGGGCGACGGTCGCGCCTCGATACCGCGCTCGAAGTCGCCGGTCTCGAATCGCCGGTTCACGAGGTCGCGGTTCATCTGGACGATGTCGCGCGCCTTGGCCAGCGACACACCAAGCGCGTTGGCCACCTCCTTGGTCGAGAACTTCTTGGCCAGGTCGCTGCGCAGCAGCTTCTGGAGCCTCAAGACGTACTCCATCTCGGACTCGCTCAGACCGGCCTGTTGGCGGATCGCCTGATTGACCAGCTTCATGATCCAGTAGTTGGCGTAGGTGGAGAAGCGGTTCCCCTTGCCGGGGTCGAAACGGTGCAGGGCGTTGACGAGCCCCTCGACCCCCGCCGCCTCGAGCTCCTCGTTGCCGAAGCGGTAGCCGCGCTCGACCACCCTCAGACGCACCAGGCCGCAGGTGGCGCGCAGCAGCGTGGACTCGGCATGCTGGCCCTCCTCGCGTTCGCGGCGCAGGGCGCGCGTGGTGGCCGCGTCGAGCCCGCCGGCGTCGAGGCGTCGCGCCGCCTCACGTCCACGGGTGATCACCGGCAACAGGGCTCGTTCCTCGTCGACCGTGAGGGGCTTGAGCATCTTGAGTCCCCCCACCGTGCGCAGGGCCTCAGCCACTCCCGGCCGTCCTCTCGAGGAGCCAGGTGCGCAGGTCCTCCTCGGCCTGGGCCCCCCGGGGAGTGTCGAGCAGTTCGAGGCGCTCCTTCACGTCACGGATGGTCGCCATCGCGAGGTCCGGCGCGAGGTCCCCACTGCGCAATTCGCGTTCCACCTCGCGCAACTGCTCGGCCACCGCGGCGCGCAGGAGCTGGGCCACCACCGCGGTGACGTCGGCCGCGGTGTACTCGCGGTCCAACTCGTCCACCGCCAGTTCGCTCAGCACGTCGGCGGCGGTGTCCTCGCCCTGTCGACGCAGGTGGTCGACCACCTCGGACACGCCCTGGCCCGTCGCGAGGCCCTCGAAGATCTCGCGCTGGACCTCGTTGACGAAGTACGCGGCGACGAAGCGGCCCGCCACGTCGTCGGGGAAGTGCAGGGTGAGGCGCAGGGCCTCCAGACCGGGCCGCGGCAGGGGTCCGGTGACGCGCGGGGCGATGGGCCGTTCGGCCACCGTCACCTTGGCCTGGGGGTTGCGAACGAGTTCCGCCACCCGGGGGCGCAGCGTCACCAGGTCGAGGCGCAGGGTGTCGGCCACCTTGAGCAGGTACTGGTCGCGCACGAGGTCGCTGGGGTGCTCGGCCAGCACCCGCAGGGCGGCCTCGGCGCCGCGGGCGCGGCCCTCCGCGGTCGCGAGGTTGGCCCCCTCGAGCACGCGGTCCAGACGGAACTGCAGGAAGGGGCGCGCCTCGGAGACCGCGGTGACCAGAGCCGCGGGGTCGCGCTGGGCCAGCTCGGCGGGGTCCATGCCCTTGGGCAGTTTCGCGACGAAGACGTCGACCTCGTGGAGCTTCTCCCACTGATACACGCTGGCCGCGGCGCTCTGGCCGGCGGCGTCGGCGTCGTAGGCCAGCACGATGCGCTTGGCGAAGTTGCGCATGGTGCGAAAGTGGTCCTCCCCCAGGGCGGTCCCGCAGGTCGCCACCGCCCGGGGCAGGCCCGCCTGGAAGAAGGCGATGACGTCGGTGTAGCCCTCGCAGACGATGATCTCGCCCGAACGGATGATGTCGTCCTTGGCCCAGTTGAGCCCGTAGAGCGTTCGCCGCTTCGAGTAGATCGGCGTCTCGGGGGAGTTCTTGTACTTGGCCTCGCGAAAGCCGTCGGGGTTCTCGGGCCGTCCCGGCAGGATGCGCCCGCCCACCGCGATGGCCTTGCCCGCCGAATCGAAGATCGGGAAGATGAGGCGCGCGCGCAGGGCGTCCTGACGTCGACCACGCTTGTTGACGAAGCCCAACCCGGTCCCCTCGAGCACCTTCTCGGAGAGCTTGAGCGAGGTCGAGAGCGCGTCCCAGTCGTCGGGCGCCCACCCGAGGCGGAACTGTCGCGCGATGTCGCCCGAGATGCCGCGGCTGCGCAGGTAGTCGCGCGCCGGACGCGCGTCGGGCGCGTTGAGCAGTCGGTCGTGGTACCAGGCGACGGCCTGGTCCATGGCGGCGAGGAACTCCTGACGCTCCTTGCGTGCCGGCCCCGCGGCGTCGTCCTCGTGGAGCTCGATGCCGGCGCGGTCGGCCAGCAGGCGCACGGCGTCGACGAAGTCGAGGTGCTGCATCTCGCGCACGAAGGTGATCTGGTCGCCCGAGGCCCGACAGCCGAAGCAGTAGTAGCGGCCCTCCTCCGCGTTGACCGAGAAGGAGGGCGACTTCTCCGCGTGGAAGGGGCACAGCCCCTGCCAGCGCCGCCCCGACTTCTTGAGGGCCACGTATTCGGTGATGAGGGCCACGATGTCCGTGGACGCGCGCACTTGCGCGATCTCCGCCTCCGAAAGTGCCATACCAAGACCGTACAGGGCTGCGGGCGCACGGAATGCACGCGACGCACCCCTAGACTTCCGCCCATGTCTGACTACGTCGTCGAAGCCGAATCGATCGTGCGCACCTTCAACGATGGTGACGTGCAGGCCCTCAAGGGCGTGAGCCTGCGCGTGCCCCGCGGCGAGGTCTTCGGGCTGCTGGGACCGAACGGTTCGGGCAAGACCACCATGGTGCGCATCCTCTCGACCATCCTCGCCCCCACCTCGGGTCGCGCCACGGTGGACGGCTTCGACGTCGTGCGCTCACCCCAGGAGGTGCGCCGGCGCATCGGGTTGGCCGGGCAGTACGCCACGGTGGACGAGAACCTCACGGGGCTCGAGAACCTGCGCATGATCGGCGCCCTCAACCACCTGCACAAGCCCTACGTGGCCAGCCGCGCCAAGGAGCTCCTCGAGGACTTCGGGCTGACCGACGCGGCCGGGCGCAACGTCAAGACCTACTCCGGCGGCATGCGACGGCGCCTCGACCTGGCCGCCGCCCTGGTGGCGAGCCCGCCGGTGCTCTTCCTCGACGAGCCCACCACCGGCCTCGACCCCCAGAGCCGCCAGGACCTGTGGTCCATCATCGAGACCCTCGTCGAGGGCGGGACGACGGTGCTGCTGACCACCCAGTACCTCGAGGAGGCCGACCGCCTCTGCAAGCAGTTGGTGGTGCTCGACAAGGGTTCGATCATCGCTGAGGGGACCAGCCAGGAGCTCAAGACCAGTCTCGGCGCCACGGTGCTCTCGCTCACCTTCCACTCCACCCTCGACGCCGCGCGCGGTCTCGAGCTCATCCGTGACGTCTCGCCCAAGCCCGCCAACATCGAGGGGACGGTCGTCGAGCTGACCGTCGAGGGCGGGCCGGCCTCCGCGGCCGAGGCCCTGCGTCGACTGGACGCGGCGAACGTGGCTCTCGCGGGACTGACCCTGCGCGAGCCGAGCCTCGACGACGTCTTCCTCTCCCTCACCGGCCACAAGGCCGAGGACGAGGTCGCGACCGCCGAGGACGCGACCGCCAAGCGAAAGGGGCGTGCGTCGTGAGCGTCGTCACCGAGACCATCCACGCCGAGAAGAGCAGCCTGCGCTGGGCCGTGAGCGACGTCTTGACCATGGCGCGGCGCAACCTGTTGGCCATCGTGCGCATCCCCACCGCCCTGGTGTTCTCCATCCTCCAGCCCATCATGTTCGTGCTCCTGTTCCGCTACATCTTCGGAGCCGGCGCCATCGCGGTGAACATCCCCGGGGGCTACGTGAACTACCTCCTGCCGGGCATCATCGTCCAGACCACCATCTTCGGGGCGGTGGGCACGGCAATCGGACTGGCCGAGGACCTCCAGCACGGGCTGATCGAGCGATTCCGCGCCCTGCCCATGTCGCGCATGGCCGTGCTCGCCGGACGCACGGTGTCCGACCTGGGCCGCAACGTCCTGGTGCTGCTCATCATGACCGGCGTCGGTTTCCTGGTGGGCTTTCGCCCCCACGGCGGCTTCGTGAACTACGTGCTGGCCTGTCTGATCACCCTGCTCTTCGCCTACTGCCTCTCGTGGGGCTTCGCCTTCATCGGTCTGGCCGCGCCCAACTCCGAGGCCGCCCAGGCCATGACCTTCCCGCTCATCTTCCCGCTCACCTTCGCCTCGGGGATCTTCGTGCAGGTCTCCTCGATGCCGGGCTGGCTCCAGGGCTTCGCCACCTACCAGCCGGTCAGCGAAGTGACCAAGGCGGTGCGCTACCTGATGGACGGCCCCAACAGCCTCCTGCCGAGTGCGGGCTCCGCGATCTGGGTGTCGATCATCTGGTCCGTGGGACTGATCGCGCTCCTCGGACCCCTCGCCACCGCCAAGTACAAGAAAGTGGCCTAGACAGCCTTCGTGTCGAACACCCAGCAACGGCTCGGGACTGGCCTGGTCACCGTGATGGCGATGGCCATCGGGGTCATCGTCGCCAACCTGTACTACCTGCAGCCCCTCCTGCACCAGGTGCGCGGCGACTTTCACATCTCCACCGCGTCGACCTCCCTGCTGATCACCCTCATCCAGATCGGCTACGTGCTGGGCCTCTTCTTCCTGCTGCCCCTCGGGGACCTCTTCGTGCGGCGCAACCTGATCGTGAGCGTCTTCGTGGTGGCGGCCCTGGTGATGGCCGCGGCCAGCTTCGTGCACTCCTTCGCCCTCTTCGCGGTGCTCACCGTGGTGATCGGGCTCTCCTCGGTGGCGGGGCAGATCATCATCCCCTTCGGGGCGGACCTGGCGCCGGACGCGCAGCGAGGTCGCGTGCTGGGGCGCCTCATGACCGGTCTGCTCGCGGGCGTCCTGCTCTCGCGCACCCTCTCGGGCGTGGTCTCCGAAGCCATCGGCTGGCGCGGGGTCTACCTGGTCTCGGCGGCGGCGCTCGTCGTGATGGCCGTCGTGCTCTTCGTGGCCCTGCCCCAGGAGCGTCCGCGCAACCGCTTCGAGTACCGCGAGCTGGTGACCGGCGGCGTGCGCATGATGCTCGACTCCTCGGAGCTGCGACGGCGCGGCTGGTTCGGGGCGACCGCCTTCGGCGCCTTCAGCGTGCTGTGGTCGACCCTGGCCTTCCACCTCTCGAGTGCGCCCTTCCACTACTCCTCGGGCGTCATCGGACTCTTCGGCCTCTTCGGACTGGCCGGCATCGCCGCCGCCAACACCTCGGGCCGCCTGGCCGACCAGGGCCGCACTCGCCTGGCGACGACCTCGGCCGCGGTGCTGATCCCCTTCGCCTACCTGGTCGCCTTCCTGGGCCGCGACCAGGTCGGCGCCCTCATCGCCGCCACCATCCTGCTCGACGCCGGAGCCCAGGGCGTGCACGTCTCGAACCAGTCGATCATCTACTCCCTGGCGCCGGCCCAGCGCAGCACGATCAACTCGATCTACATGGTCTGCTTCTTCACCGGCGCCTCGCTCGGCTCACTGTTCGCCGGCTACGCCTACGCGCACTGGGGCTGGGACGGCACCTGCGCCGTCGGGGGTCTCTTCGGTCTGGGCGCCGTGGTCCCCGCCGCGCTGTGGCGCGACGACGCGAACGTCGTGCCCGCAGCGCCGCTTCGCTAATTTGAGACGGTGAGGCTCGATCACTACACCCTGGTCTTCTTGGTGGCGAACCCGGAGGTCACGCGTGCGGCGGACGAGGAGAGCGAGGTCCAAGACCGTCACATGGCCCACCTCGCCGCACTGCACGACGAGGGCGTGCTGATCGTCGCCGGCCCCTGTATCGACGAGCGGATCCGAGGCGTGTGCGTGTTCACGACCGACGTCGCCGAGTCCCTGGCGCGGCTCGAGGCCGACCCGGCCGTTCGAGCCGGTTGGTTCACACTCGAGGCGATGGCGTGGATGGTCCCCGAAAACAGCCTTCTTCCCTCCGCCACGAGATTCCCGACATCGATGGCGCAGGTGCAGTGACCGCGCCGGGAACGCGTTACACGACGCGCGAACTAACCGATGGGACCTGGACGGACTTCGTCGCCTTGGTCGAGGCCAACAACGGTGTCTGGGGAGGTTGCTGGTGCATCGGCTTTCATCCCGAGGGTCTCCCCTCGGACGCCACTGCAGAACGCAACCGGGACCTCAAACGCCGACACGTGGACGACGCCACGGTTCATCAGGTCCTCGTCTACGACGCTGAGCGCTGCGTCGGTTGGTGCCAGTACGGATCCCCCGCGGAGCTGCCGAACATCAAGAACGCCGCGTCCTACGCCAAGGAGCTCGTCGAACTCCCCGACTGGCGGATCGGGTGCATCTTCACCGACCGCGCCCACCGCGGACAGGGCGTCGCCCGAGCCGCGCTCCAGGGGGCGCTCGACGCGATCCGTGCCCGCGGCGGCGGCGTCGTCGAGGCCTACCCCGAGCAGTTGGAGGACCGGCCGCCCCAGCGCGGCGCCTACCTGCACACCGGGCCGGAATCGCTCTTCACCGACTTCGGCTTCGTCCGTGACCGCCGGATCGCCAAATGGCGTTGGGTGATGCGCCTGCAACTGGGGGGAACCTAGGAGGCTCCTCCGGCTGCTGGCCGCCGTCGCCGGCGTTCACGCCGCGAGCGGCGCTTCGTCGTCATGGCGGCCAATCGTGGATTCGAACCACTTCGAGAGACGCGAAAGTCAGCTCTTTAGCTGCCGGGACTGCCGACAGCCGCCAGCGGGTTGCCCCGCTGCCAAACCTGGTTGGCCAGTGACCAGTTTACGCGCATCGACGTCGAGCATCCCCGCGAGAACACGGACCTCGGTCACATGTCGCACGACGCGACGTCGGACCCCGCTCAGGACTGGCCGGTGCGCTCGCGCAAGGTGGCGAGCAGGGCGTCGATGGGGACGCGCACCTGCTCGGTGGAGTCGCGGTCGCGCACCGTCACGCAGCGGTCCTCGAGGGAGTCGAAGTCCACGGTGACGCACCAGGGCGTGCCGACCTCGTCCTGGCGGCGGTAGCGCCGACCGATGGACTGGGTCACGTCGTAGTCGCAGGAGTACTGCGGGGCCAGGGCCGCCAGCACCTCGCGCGACACGCCCTCGAGCTCGGGCTTCTTCGACAGCGGCAGGACCGCCACCTGATAGGGCGCGAGGCGCCAGTCCAGGCGCAGCACTGTGCGGGTCTCGCCCTCGACCTCGTCCTCGTGGTACGCGGCGAGGAGGAAGGCCATCATCGCGCGCGTCGCGCCGGCGGCCGGTTCGATCACGTAGGGGGTGTAGCGCTCGTTGGCGGCCTGGTCGAAGTACTCCAGCTTCGTGCCCGAGGCGTTGGAGTGCTGGGTGAGGTCGTAGTCGCCTCGGTTGGCGATGCCCTCGAGCTCGTCCCAACCCCAGGGGTAGAGGAACTCCACGTCGGTGGTGCCGCGCGAATAGTGCGACAGGTCCTCCTTGGCGTGCTCGTGCAGGCGCAGCTGGGCCTCGGGGATGCCCAGTCCGAGGTACCAGTTGTAGCGCTGGTCGATCCAGTAGCGGTACCACTCGTCGGCTTCGGCGGGGGGCACGAAGTACTCCATCTCCATCTGCTCGAACTCCCTGGTGCGAAAGACGAAGTTCTGCGGGGTGATCTCGTTGCGGAAGGACTTGCCGACCTGGGCGATGCCGAAGGGCGGCTTCTTGCGGATGGTGGCCAGCACGTTGTTGAAGTTGGTGAACATGCCCTGGGCGGTCTCGGGGCGCAGGTAGGCGGTGGCGCCCTCACCCTCGACGGGACCCGCCTGGGTCTTGAACATCAGGTTGAAGGCGCGCGCCTCGGTGAACTCGGTGGAGCCGCAGTTCGGGCAGACGCCGTCGATCTTGTCCTCGCGGTAGCGCTCCTTGCACTTGCGGCAGTCCACCAGGGGGTCGGTGAAGGTCTCGAGGTGGCCCGAGGCCGCCCAGACCGCCGGCGGGCCGAGGATGGCCGCGTCGATGCCGACCACGTCCTGGCGCATCTGGACCATGTCGCGCCACCAGGCCGCCTTGACGTTGCGCAGCATGTTGACGCCCAGGGGGCCGTAGTCGTAGGTGGAGCGGAAGCCGCCGTAGATCTCGGCGGACTGGAAGACGAAGCCGCGGCGCTTGGCCAGGTTGATGACCTTGTCGAGGAGTTCGGGGTTCGCGGAGGGTTCGGACGGCATCTCCCAAGGCTACCGGACGAAGGAGTTTGCCCCCGGGCCCGAGGGCGCTCGCCGAGCGAGGTCGCGGCGCTTCAGTAGGACACCGTGATGCGCCGCGCGGGTCCGTCCACCCTCATCGTCCCGCCGTAGGGGATGACCCACTGGGGGTCGGTGTGGCCGAAGTCGGGTCCGTAGACGAACAGCGCGTCGGGGTTGTAGAGCGCGAGCGCGCTGGCCACCGCCTCGGCCTGCTCGGCGCGGAAGGCGCCGCGCTCGTCCTCCGCGAGGGGAGCGTGCGTGTGCCAGGCCTTGGCCTTGGCGACGACCACCGCCGGGAACTGCTCGAGCAGGCCGCGCTCGCCCATGTTGCGCAGCATCGAGAAGACCTCGGTGGCGGGGGGCATCTCCTCGGAGGTCTCCAGGATCAAGACGCACCCGGCGTAGGCCTCGTTGGGCCCGATCCACCGGTTCGCCGCGAGGTTCCAGTGCAGGATCTCCAGGTTGCCGCCCCAGGTCGCCCCGGAGACCACGCGACCGGCGTCGTGCCAGGTCCAGCCGCTCTCCACGGTGGTGGCCAGGGGCTCGGCCAGGGTCGAGGGGTCCTCCCAGCGCGGCTGCAGGTCGGTGAAGCGCTCCAGCGCCCTGAGTTCCAGGTCGACCTCCTCGAAGAGGGCAGCGCGCAGGGAGTCGAGGAACACCGGGTGCACTCCACCGGGGCGGGCCAGGTGCACGAGGGTCGAGCCCCCGTGGTAGCCGGCGATCCCCAGCCCCCAGAGGTAATTCAGGAGGTTGGTGTTGTCGGAGTAGCCGAAGAAGGCCTTGGGGTTCGCGGCGATGACCCCGGCGTCGAGGTGGGGCAGGACGGTGATCTGGTCCGACCCGCCGATCGTCGCCATCAGCGCCTTGATCGTCGGATCGGCGAAGGCGGCGTTGAGGTCGCGCGCGCGTTCGCGCGCCGTGGCGCCGACCTGGCGCGTTGTGGGGTACTCCACGGGGACCAGACCGAGCTCCTCGCGCAGCACGCGCAGACCCCTCTCGTGGACCTCGGGGAAGACCCCCGCGCCGGCCCACGACGGCGAGACGACCGCCACGCGGTCCCCCGCTCGCAACTTGGCCGGTCGCCGGGGGGTGATCACCGATTCCATCGTCAAACTCTACGACCCGACCTCGGCCTGGAGGCGGCGCTAGGTCGAGGACTTGAGGCGGATGATCACCTGGTTGGCGACAAGGCGCGCCCGGGGGGTCAGGGTGACGCGCCCCTCGCTCACGTGCACCAGGTGGCGGATCTCCTCGAGCGACTCGAAGGCCTCGACGGCCACGCCGCGTCGCGTGCGCATCGCCAGGGAGTCGCGCTCGAAGGCCTGGGTGGCCTCGTCGAGCAGCTCCTCGCCGCCGAGGGGGCGCTCGCCGCGTTGGACCATGGCGATGTAGCGCTCGGGGGTACGCACGTTCCAGTAACGGCGACCGTGACGGTGCGAGTGGGCCGCCGAGCCGAAGCCCACGTAGTCGTCGTGGTCCCAGTAGACGTGGTTGTGGCGACACTCGTGCCCGGGCTTGGCCCAGTTCGAGATCTCCTCCCACTCGTAGCCGTGGGCCTCGAGGACCTCGCCGACGAGGTCGTAGGCGTCGGCGGTCTCGTCCTCGTCGGGATGGCGTGCGGGGTCGCGCCCGAGCGGCGTCGCGGGCTCGGGGGTGAGGGCGTAGCAACTGATGTGCGGGGGCGCGAACTCTAGGCCGAGCAGGTCGGCGAGCGTCGCGCGCACGTCGTCGAGGGTCTCGGCGCGCGAGCCCACGATGAGGTCCATGTTCCAGGTCGCGAAGCCCGCCTCGTGGGTGACGCGCGAGACCTCCTCGTGCGCCATGGTGCCGTGGCGGCGCCCCAGGTCCGCGAGCACCGCCGGACGCGTCGACTGCACGCCGTAGCTCATGCGGTTCACTCCCCCGGCCCGGTAGACGAGGAGGCGCTCGAGGCTGGCGTCCTCGGGGTTGCACTCCACGGTGACCTCGGCGTCGGGGGTGCGCGGGATGGCCGCCAGGATGCGCACCAGCTGCTCGGGCGACAGGCGCGAGGGCGTGCCGCCGCCGAAGAAGACCGAGCTGGCCGCTTCGAGGCCGGCCTCGACCTCCCAGGCGATCTCTGCCAGGACGGCCTCGACGTAGTCGTCGCGCAGGTGGTCGCGGTCGTCGTAGGTCGCGAAGGCGCAGTAGTCGCAGCGGTGCGCGCAGAAGGGCACGTGGACGTAGACGCCGAAGGGGCTCACCGGGCCGCCTCGGCCGCGAAGAGGGCCCGCGCCTCGGCGAAGCGCGCCAGCGCCTCGTCGCGCTCCGCAGCCAAGTCGATCATGGGAGCAACATACCCTTTGGGGGCGAGGAGCCCCTCCCCCGCGCCGGGCCGCAGGCACTGGGGGGCGGCGACCTCGGCGAGCTCGGGGACGTAGCGGCGCACGTAGTCGCCCGCGGGGTCGAAGCGCTCGGCCTGCAGCGTCGGGTTGAAGACGCGATGGAAGGGCGCGGCGTCGGTGCCCGTCCCGGCCACCCACTGCCAGCCGTGCTGGTTGCTCGCGACGTCGCCGTCCACCAGGCGGTAGAGGAACCACGACGCCCCCCAGCGCCAATCGAGGTGCAGGTGCTTGACGAGGAAGGACGCGGCCACCATTCGCACCCGGTTGTGCATCCAGCCCTCGGCCAGCAGCTGTCGCATCCCGGCGTCCACCAGGGGGTAGCCCGTCTCGCCACGCGCCCAGGCCTGGAAGCGCCGCACCGCCGCCGCGTCGCTGTCGACGCGCAGGTGCTCGAAGGTGGGCTGCAGCGCGCGCCAGCGCGAGTCGGGACGATGCCAGAGCACGTCGGCGTAGAACTCTCGCCAGCAGAGCTCGGAGCGGAACACCTCGGCCCCGCGCGAGGCGGAGGTGACCGCCGCGAGGACCTGGCGCGGGTGGAGCGTGCCGAAGTGCAGGTGGGGACTGAGCCGCGAGGTCCCCTCCGCGGCGGGCCGGTCGCGGGCGCCGTCGTAGGCGTCGACGCGGCGGACGAAGGCGACGAGCGTCTCGTGGGCTCCCGCCTCGCCGACGCGCGGATCGAAGCGCGGCGGGACGTCACTCAGATCACCGAAGTAGGCCGGTCGCCCTCCGGCGTCGCGCGACGCCGGCTCGTAGGTCTCCGACGGGGCTCCGATCCACGTCGCACCCGTCGGCGGCGCCAGCGGCGCGGGCACCTCGGTCTGATCCCAGACCCGCCGAAAGGGGGTGAAGACCTTGCAGGGGGTGCCCGTCCGGGTGGTCAGCGTTCCCGGGCGCACCACGTAGGGCGAGTCCACCAGGTGCAGCGCGAAACCGCCCGCAACGAGCGCCTCGCCCACGCGCCGGTCGCGCCGGCGACCCGCGGGGGCGAAGTCCTCGGTGGCCACGACCTCGCGGGCCCCCGTCTCGACGCAGAGCTCGGCCAGCACCCTGGCCGGGTCGCCACGGCGGCGCACCAGGTGCCCGCCCAGGGACTCGCTCAACGCGTCGAGGGTGACCCGCAGGTACTCGCAGCGCGCGGGTCCCGCCGCCGACTCAAGGGCCGGGTCGTGCACGAAGACGGGCACGACCGATCCCTGTCCACGACGCAAGGCGTCAACCAGGGCGGGGTTGTCGCCCAGTCGCAGGTCGCGACGGAACCAGAAGATGGCGGGCGCACTCACCCCACCGTTCTACCGGCCGCGGCGACTCCCGTCGGCTAGGGCAGCTTGATGCCCGCGGTCGCGCAGGCCGCGACGTCCTTGGCGAAGGCCTTCACGTCGGCCTGGAACTGGGCGTTGTGCGCCTTCTCGTACGCGGCCAACTTGCTCAACGAGGTCAAGGAGGCGTACTCCTTGAAGACGGTGGCGACGAAGCCCGCCACCTTGCGGTCGTTGCCGTTGGGCGCCGCGGCGGCGATGGCCTTCCAGTAGGGCACTTCGATCTTGGCCCACGCCCGGTACGAGGTCAGGGTGATCCTGGTCGGCGGGATCGCCGGGTGGTACGCCCACGCGAAGATCGCCTTGCAGAAACCGCTCGAGCCCGCGGCAGCGGCCGGCGTCACCGCCGAGACCATCGGCACCGCGAGTCCGGTGCTCAGCACCGCACCGGCGATGAGTGTGCGCGCTCGCCACGCGACGCCCTTGTATCGAGACATGACGCTCCTTCCGGGGCCCTCGAGGCCCGCCGGGTCCGCCCTCGGCGGACGACTCAACCCTTTGTCTATCAGGGTCGCGGGGTCCGCCGCCACCGAAGAGCTCCCCGGGAGGCGACGTGCGAGGCGGGTCGCCCTAGTCGTGACGGCAGAGGTCGTGCAGTCCGAGGCCGAGCACGGGGGTCTGTCCCGGGGAGTTCGAGCACGTGACCAGTTCGACGACTCGCGACGCGGGGGGCGCGGCGATGGTCTGGACCTCGCCGTAGTCGCCGTAGTCGACCGACCCCAGGTTGCGCTGATCGACCCGTCCGAGGGTGTACCCCCCGCTGCGCTGGGCGACGGGGACGCTGACCCAGCCGACGAGACGGTCGGCGATCGACGTGACGTAGTCGTCTTCCACGAAGACGGTCTGGATCAGCTCGACCTGTCCGGGGTCCTCGGAGTAGAAGGTGGAGGCCGACAGCACGCTGGTGACCGTGAAGTGGTCGCCGCTCTGGGTCACGGCGTCGCTCGTGAACAGTCCTTCGAGGTCGGCCTTGGCGGCCGCCGGACCGACCAGGGCGTCGCTCGTCTTGGTCAAGGGGGTCGCGCCCCAGGTCTCGCCGTTCGCCTCGCGGATCCCCACGTACTCGGTGTCCCCGATGACCACGTAGGCGTCGACGCCGCTCGCGACCATGAAGGCCATCCGGGTGCGGTCGGGAGCCTGGTAGTCGATGGAGTGGGCGAAGGTGAAGCTGGACGCGTCGAGGGTCCGGGTCAGCACGGTGCGAAAGACCTTCACGACCGCGGGGTTGCCCGCCGGGGGCGCGGCGAAGGTCGAGAACCTCTCGTTGCGGCTCACGCTCAGCGTGAGGGCCAGCACCGCCAGGACCGTCATCAGCGCCAGTTCGGCGAAGGGAATCGCGCGTCTCATCGACCCGAGTATCTCACGCCACGCGGCTGGTTCACGTCGTCGATCCAGGAGGCACCTCGGCCACCGTGGCGAGGGGCGCCAGGGGCGCCGACGAGCGCGACACCTTGAGACGTCGTCCGAAATGCACCTCGACGGCCTCGTGGGCCAGCGCCATGACCTCGCCCGAGCCCGGCGGCGACTCCTCGCGCAGGACCGCGGCCAGCTCCCCGCCCATGATGCGTCGGATGAGCACCAGCGCGTCGGCGCTCAGCGCGGTTCCCGAACGGCATTGCGCGCACAGCGTCCCGCCGACCTCGGCGTTGAAGGCCACCAGCGGCCCGGGCGAGCCGCAGTTGACGCAGGCGTCCACGACGGGCTCGGAGCCGTCGTAGGCGAGGAGCTTGAAGAAGAAGGACGCGGCGACGAGGTCGGGGTGGAACTCGGGACGGTCCAGCGTCGCGAGCACCCGCAGCACCATCTCGAAGATGCCCTCGTCGGCGGCCTCGTCGGCGGGGATGGCGTCGACCGCCTCCACCACGGCCAGTCCGGCGGTGATGCGCGCGTAGTCGGCGCGCAGCACGGTGAAGCGCTCGAGGTGCGCCACGTGCTTGGTGATGAAGAGGTCGCCACGACCCCGCACCAGGTCGACCTTGACGTGGGCCAGGGGCTCGAGCGCAGCGCCCATGTGACTCGTGGTCTTGCGCACGCCCTTGGCGAGCACGCGCACCTTGCCGTGAGCGCGGGTCCACAGCACCCCGACGCGGTCGGACTCGCCCGATTTGTAGGTGCGCAGGACGACGGCCTCGTCGCGGAGCTCGCGCAGCTCGCTCACGCGCTCGCGTCCGCCGGGCCGTCGTCGGTCGCGTCGGGCCGCGGTGCGGACCCGTCCGCCTCTTCGCCCGATCCGGTCGACTCGTCGTCCACCGGAGGCGCTGCGTCACTCGGAGACGCTGGCGCGTCGCCCCCCCGCTCGGCGAAGTGCTGGGCGCGCGGGGTGATGCCCATGAAGCGGTTGAGCCAGACGCCGAAGGCCACCAGCACCGCCAGGATGGCCGGCACCGCGAGGAGCGGGATGAAGCTCGACGCGCCGTTGAGGGCCACGACCCAGAAGAACACGTAGACGAGCGCCAGGACGACGGCGGTCGCGCGGGTGACCCTCACGTCTCGACGCCGCCGAAGCGCCGGTCGCGTCGCTGGTACTCGGCGATGGCGTCGTAGAGGTCCTCGCGCCGGAAATCCGGCCAGAGCACGTCGGAGAAGACCAGTTCGGAGTAGGCCATCTCCCACAGCAGGAAGTTCGAGGTGCGGTACTCCCCCGAGGTCCGCACCACCAGGTCGGGGTCAGGCAGCTCGGGGTGGTACAGACGCTGGCGGATGGCCTTCTCGTCGACCTTGGAGGCCGGCACGCGGTCCTCGACGAGACGCCTGACGGCGTCGACGATCTCGGCGCGACCGCCGTAGTTGAAGGCGATGTTGAGCACCAGGGCGGTGTTGTCCTTGGTCAGGGCGGCGGCCTCGTCCATGCGCTTCAAGACGCCGCGCGGCACCCGCCAGTCACGGCGCCCCGAGAAGGTGATGCGCACGCCCACCTCGTGGAGCTCGTGCTGGCGACGCTCGAGGAGGCCGCGGTTGAAGTTCATCAGGTAGCGCACCTCGTCGATGGGCCGGCGCCAGTTCTCGGTCGAGAAGGCGTAGACGGTCAGCGCCTTGACCCCGATGGCCAGCGCGCCGTAGGTCGTGTCGACCAGGGCCTTCTCCCCCGCCCCGTGCCCCTCGGTGCGCGGGAGCCCCTGGCGGGTGGCCCAGCGACCGTTGCCGTCCATCACGACGCCCACGTGGGTGGGGATCATCGTCATGTCCAGGTTCTCGGGGATGGGCGTCGGACGGGGGTCGGGCACGTAGAGAACTTACTTCGCCAAGATAAGAAGTCGGGAGGAACCGCGCCCGGTCCCCGCCGCGCCCCACGACGCCATTAACGTCGATGTGTGCAGTCCTTCGATCCCGACGACGAGTCCCCCTACGTCGAGGTCGACCCCGAGGCCGGCGTCCAACTGGACGCGGACCTCGTCGACATCGACGTCGAGCGCGCCCTCGCCCTGCTCGATCGCATCACCCAGCACCTGCCCGGAGGCGGGGAGAGCCGCGAGGGCCAGCGCCAGATGGTGGCCGCCGTCGCGGCGGCCTTCTCGCGCCGCGAGCACGCCGTGATCGAGGCCGGCACCGGGGTCGGCAAGTCCCTCGCCTACCTCGTGCCCGCCGCCATGACGAACCGACGCGTCATCGTCGCCACCGCGACCAAGAACCTCCAGGACCAGTTGGCCACCAAGGACGCCCCCACCGTGGCCGAGGTGTCCTCGCGCACCCGCGTGGCGGTCTTGAAGGGCAAGAGCAACTACCTCTGTCGCAACCGGGCCCTGGCCAGCGGGGGCGGGGCCCAGTTGAGCTTCGACGACGGCTCGGCGGTGCCCAAGGGCGTGGCCGACCAGATGCGTCGCGTGCTGCGCTGGGCCGAGGAGACCGCGACGGGTGACCGCGACGAGTTGAGCTTCGAGATCGACCCGCGGGCCTGGCGCGGCCTGTCGGTCACCCCCCAGGAGTGCCTGGGTCGCGCGCAGTGCCCCCAGGGCCACAACTGCTTCCACGAGCTGGCCAAGGACCGCGCCGCCGAGAGCTCGATCGTGATCGTCAACACCCACCTCTACGCCGCGCACCTGGCCTCGGGCTCGATGCTGCTGCCCGCGCACGACTACGTCGTCTTCGACGAGGCCCACGAGGTCCTCGACATCTTCGCCTCGCTGCTCGGCACGACGCTCAACGCCTCGCGCCTGCGGGCCTTCGCCACCGTGGCGCGCACCCTGGTGGGCCCGGCCTTCGCCGAGAGCGCCGAGGACCTCGTCAAGTGCGCCGACCGCCTGGCCACCATCTTGGAGATCCAGTACGACGCCCAGGAGCTCGCCGGACTCTCCCCCGACGCCCAGCGAGAGATCGACACGGCCAGCGCCCTGACCACGCGCCTCGTCGAGGCCCTGCGCTCGACCGAGGTCTCGGGTCCCGACGAGGAGGCCCGCAAGATCCGCGCGCTGGGGCCCGGGGTGCACCTCGCCAACGACCTCGCACGCGTGGCGCACCCCCAGGTCGGCGAGATCCTCTACCTGTCGCGCCGCGAGCGCGAGATCGACCTCGAGGTCAACCTGGTCGACGTCGGACCGCGGCTCCAGGAGGACCTCTGGGGCCAGGTGACCGCCGTCTTGACCAGCGCCACCATCCCCGACAGCCTGCCGGCCCAGCTGGGCCTGGGCGACGTGAGGGTGCAGAGCTTCGCCAGCCCCTTCGACTACCCCCACCACTCCCTGCTCTACGTGCCCGCGGGCTTCCCCGGGCGCAACGAGGCGGGTGCCGAGGCCGCCATCATCGACGAGCTGGCCACCCTCATCGAGGCCGCCGGCGGACGCACGCTCGCCCTCTTCACCAATCGCTCGGTCATGAGCCGCGTGGCCGAAGCGGTCGAGGAGCGCATCGAGACCCCGGTGCTCGTCCAGGGCACCCTCTCGCGCGCGCGGATCATCGAGCTCTTCCGCGACTCCGCCGAGGCTAGCCTCTTCGCGGTCACGAGCTTCTGGCAGGGCATCGACGTGCCGGGCCACTCGCTCTCGCTGGTGACCATCGACCGCCTGCCCTTCTCCGTCCCCAACGACCCGCTCCTCAAGGCGCGTCAGGAGCGCTCGGCCAACCCCTTCTTCGAGGTGGACCTGCCGCGCGCCACGATGTTGCTGGCCCAGGGCGTGGGCCGACTGATCCGCAACCGCAGCGACCGCGGCGTGGTGGCGGTGCTCGACACTCGCCTGGCCGAGGCCCGCTACAAGTCCCTGCTCTTCAAGAAGCTCCCGCCGATGAAGAGGACGCGCGACCGCGCCGAGGTCACCGCCTTCCTGCGCGAACTGCGCGACGCCAGCCCCGGCGAGCCCATCCCCTGATCAGGTTTCCTGGACCGGCTACCCGGTCGGCTCGAAAGACCCTCACCCATCGAGCACGGAATTCTCTAGTTCTGCTACTATTTCACTAGCAAATCTAGTTAGGTCAGTCAACCTAGCCCTACTCAGTCAGGTATAACTATGCATTTGAACCTCGCCCTCGTCCTGGGCAGCGTCGTCGTCGGCTTCCTGGTGGGCCTCACCGGAATGGGCGGCGGGGCGCTGATGACCCCCATGCTCGTCCTGATCTTCGGCGTCACGCCGTCGGCGGCCATCTCCTCGGACCTGATCGCCGCCCTGTTCATGAAGCCCCTCGGCGTCGCGGTGCACTGGCACCGGCGCACCATCCAGCCCAAGCTCGTTCGCTACCTCTGCTACGGCTCGGTGCCGGCGGCGATACTGGGCACCTACTGCATGCACCTGCTCGGGTCGACCAAGGCCGCCGAGAAGCACCTGGAGCTCATCTTGGGTCTGGCCCTGATCCTCGGGGCCGCCGCCATGGTGGCGCGCGCCTTCTTCCCCACGCGCAAGGTGGCCGACGGTCCCCTCACGATCAACCGCCCCGTCATCATCGGCATCGGCGTCGTGGGCGGCTTCATGGTGGGCCTCACCTCGGTGGGCGCCGGATCGCTGATCATCGTGGCGCTGCTGCTGGTCTACCCCCACATCCGCACCGACCAGCTGGTCGGCACCGACCTGGCCCAGTCCATCCCCCTCACCGCCGCGGCGACGGTGGGCACCTTGTTGTTCGGCCACGTGCAGTTGGCGGTGACCGCCTCGATCATCGTGGGCTCGGTGCCCGCGGTGGTGCTCGGCTCCCTGCTCTCCTCGCGGGCCTTCACCAAGACCCTTCGCCCCTACCTCGGTGGCGTGGCGCTGCTCAGCGGTCTCAAGTACGTGGGTCTGCCCGTCGACGCGCTGGGCGTGGCGGCCGTGGTGATCCTGGTGGCCGCGACGGTGGTGGCGATCCGCTCGGCCAACGTGCCGACCTTCGACGCCCCTGCGATCATCGACGAGGCGGTCGCGCAGGCCTGAGCGTCCGGGCCTAGAGCCCGAAGCGGTCCATCACGTCGTCGCGCTTCTGCCAGCCCGGCTCGACCGAGACCTTGAGCTCCAAGAAGCAGCCCTCGGGCAGTTGACGGCGCGCGGCGATGCCGACGTCCTTGAGGAGCTGCCCGCCCTTGCCGATGACCATGCCCTTCTGGGACTCGCGCTCGACGAGGATCTCGACCGTGATGTGGGGCCACTCGAACTCGATGACCCGACAGTGGATGGAGTGCGGCAGCTCCTGCTTGGTCTTGCGCACCAGCTGCTCGCGCACCAGCTCGGCCACCCACATCGCCTCGGGGACGTCGGAGACCTCGTCCTCGGGGAACAGGAACTCGCCCTCGGGCATGAGCCGCTGGACGAAGCGCACCAGGTCCTGGGTCCCCGCACCGGTCTTGGCCGACACCGGGAAGTACTCCACCCTGGTGGCGGCCTCGGGGATGCCCTTCTCCTCGGCGATGATCGTCACGGCCTCGTGCGCCGCCATCAGCTGCGCGGCGATGGCGTCGCGGCCGGTCCTGTCCATCTTGTTCACCACGACCACCCCCTGGGGGCCGTCGGGGTGACGACAGTGGTCGAGCATGGTGCCGATCACGTTGCGGTCCCCGGGTCCGATGGCCTTGCCGGCCTCGACGACCGCCAGGATCGCGTCCACGCCGTCCACCGAGGCCCGCGCCGTCTCGTTGAGGCGGTTGCCCAGCGAGGTCTTGGGACGGTGGATGCCCGGCGTGTCCACGAAGACCACCTGGACGTCACCCTCGGTGACGATGCCGCGGATGGCGTTGCGCGTGGTGTTGGGGCTGGCCGAGGTGATGGTCACCTTGGTGCCGACCAGCTGGTTCACCAGCGTGGACTTGCCCACGTTGGGGCGTCCGATGATGGCCGCGAATCCGGAGTGGTTCACGCGTCGTGCCGCCTCTCGATGAGCACCTCTTCGATGCGTCGCCCGTCCATGCGCACGACGGTCAGGGTGTAGGTCTCGAGCTCGAAGACGTCGCCGCGGGCCGGCACGCCGCCGGCCAGGTCGAGCACCAGACCGCCCACGGTGTCCCAGCCGTCCTTGGGCAGGTCCAGGTCGTACTCGTCGTTGACGTCGTCGATGTTGAGGCGTCCGCTCACCACCAGGCCCTGGCCGTCGAGCACGGCGACCTCGTCGTCCTGGGGACGGTCGGACTCGTCGGTGATCTCGCCCACGAGCTCCTCGAGGATGTCCTCCAGGGTGACCAGCCCGGCGGTGCCGCCGTACTCGTCGACCACCACGAAGAGGTGGCTCTGGCCCTGACGGATCTGGGTGAGCAGGGCGGCCACGCGCTTGGTCTCGGGCACGAAGGAGGCCTGGCCCATGTGCTCGCGCACCAGGTCCTCGCCCTTGCCCTCGGCCAGCAGGGCGGCGAGGTGGCGCAGGTTCACGATGCCCACCACGTCGTCGACGCCCTCGCCGAGCACTGGCAGGCGCGAACGCCCGGTCTCGACCGCGGTGTCGAGGGCCTCGCGGATGGTGGCCTCGGACGAGACGTCGACCATGTCGATGCGCGGCACCATGACCTCGCGCACGATGGTGTCGCCGAACTCGATGACGCTGCGGATGAAGTTGCGCTCGTCGCTCTCGATGGCCTGGTCCTCGTGGGCGACGTCAGCCATCGCCAGCACCTCGTCCTCGGTCATCCGCGACACGCCGTTGCCGCCGCCGAAGAAGAGACGGATGACCCACTGGGCCACCGAGAGCAGCAGCGTCGAAAGCCACTTGATGGGCCAGAAGTTGAGCAGGGCCTGCACCACCGGCGCGGTGGCCAGGGCGGCCGAGTCGGGGTGCTGCACGGCGAAGTTCTTGGGGATGGCCTCGAAGATGACGAAGATGACCACCACCTCGCCCACCGTCGAGATCAGCAGTCCCGCGGCCCCGAAGAGCCGCGAGGCCAGCACGCCCACCATGGTGGCCGACACCAGCTGGCAGATCAGCACGAGCAGGAGCAGCGGGTTGAGGAAGCGCTCGGGCGCCTCGGCGAGGGACACCAGCGAGGTGGCGCCGCGGCGGTCCTGCTCCTTCAAGGAGCGCGCGCGGCTCTTGTTCATGCGCACCAGCGAGGTCTCGGCCATGGCGA
>CAIORQ010000109.1 GCA_903860745.1 uncultured Actinomycetes bacterium
GGCAAGAACCTGGTGGGCGCCTTCCACCAGCCCGCGGGGGTGTGGTGCGACACCCTCACCCTGGGCACGCTCGACGAACGCGAACGCCGTTCGGGGATGGGCGAGGTCGCCAAGTGCTGGTTGCTCGAGGGTCGGGCGGCGGCGGACCTGGCGGCGACGAGCCTCGATGAGTTCATCGAGCTGTCGGTGGCGTTGAAGGCGCGCATCGTGGCGCAGGACGAGTTCGAGCTCAGTGGACAGCGGGCCCTACTCAACTACGGGCACACGCTCGGTCACGCCATCGAGGCGGTGGCCCTGGCGCGCGACCCCGAGGAGCTACGTCACGGAGAGGCGGTGTCCATCGGCTTGGCCTTCGCGGCGCGCCTCGCGCGACGACTGGGTCGCGTGGGCGACGAGGCGGTCGTCGAGACCGACGCCGTGTTGGATCACTTCTCGCTGCCGCGGCGCCTGTCGACGAGCTTCGACGTCCCGGAATTGATGGAGTCCATGGGACGTGACAAGAAGGCGCACCACGATCTGGCCTTCGTCCTGGCCGGTGTGCGAGGCTGCGAGCTGGTCACGGGGATCGACCCCGACGTCGTGCGCGACGAACTCGAGAGGTTCCAGGAGGCCTAATGCCAGAGATCGTGTTGTTGTCGGGGCCCAACCTCGACCTGTTGGGGGTTCGCAGTCCCGAGATCTACGGGACCGCGACCCTCGAGGAGATCGTGGCCGCGACGAGCGAGCGCGCGTCAGCGGCCGGGTTCACCCTTCGCCATCGTCAGTCGAACTTCGAGGGCGAGCTCATCGAGGCCGTGCACGGGGCCCGCGAGTCGGCCGCGGGTCTGATCATCAACGCGGGAGCGCTGACGCACAGTTCCTGGGCCCTGAGTGACGCCCTGGCGATCTTCACCGGTCCCAAGATCGAGGTGCACCTGTCGAATCCGGCCGCTCGCGAGCCCTTCCGGCATCTCTCGACCCTGGCCCCGGTGGTCAATGGTTCCCTGGCGGGCCTGGGGGTCCTGGGCTACCTGCTCGCGGTGGACGCCGTGGTGGCACTGCTGGGCTCGGTCTGAGCTGGGCGAGTGCCGAAGGCCGGGCCAAAGCCTAGACTGGCGAGGCTGAGTTGCACGAAAGGTAGTTGAGCCCATGGCGGCCATTTCCACATCCGATATCAAGAACGGCATCACGCTCAAGGTCGAGAACGGCCTCTTCACGGTGATCGAGTTCCAGCACGTCAAGCCCGGAAAGGGCGGCGCCTTCGTGCGCACCAAGTTGCGCAACGCGCGCACCGGCGCCGTGATCGAGCGCACCTACCGCTCCGACGAGCGTCTCGAGCAGGCCATCATCGACAAGCGTGACACGCAGTACCTGTACCGCGACGGCGACGACTACATCTTCATGGACCAGGACAACTTCGACCAGCTCCCCGTGTCCTCCAAGAGCCTCGGCGACGCCGCCAATTTCCTCAAGGAGACCGGCAAGGCCATGATCATCAGCCACGACGACGAGATCATCGGCGTCGAATTGCCGGCCTCGGTGGAACTCACCATCGCCGAGACCGAGCCGGGCATCCAGGGCGATCGGGTGTCGGGCGCGCGCAAGCCCGCGACGCTCGAGACCGGCTTCGTCGTCCAGGTGCCTCTCTTCGTGGGACCCGGCGAAGTCATCAAGGTCGACACTCGCACCGGCGAGTACATGACGCGCGCCTAGTGGGCGAACTCGGCGCCGCGCGTCACCGGGCCCGGGAGCGGGCGCTCGAGCTGCTCTACGAGGCCGCCATGAAGGACCGTCCCGTCTTGACCGTGGTGGGGGAACTCGCGGCGCCACCCGACCCCTACACCGTCCACCTCCTCGAAGCGACGGCGCGTGACGCCGATCGGGCCCTGGCGCTCATCGGTCGGTTCTCGATCGATTGGCCGGTCGACCGGCTGGCGCTCCTGGACCGATTGATCTTGACCCTGGCCACCTGTGAGTTGTTGATGGGCGACGCGCCTCCGGTGGCGGTGGTGCTCGACGAGGCGGTCGAACTGGCCAAGACCTATTCGACCGACGGGTCCCCGGGCTTCGTCAACGGGGTCCTGTCGTCGATCGCCGATGACCTGACGAACGGCTAAGGGGGCTCGCATGCCCGGCATGGGTTCGAACAACTACAGCGTCGACAACCCCCTCGTCACGACCTTGTTCTCCCACAGCGTCTACGTGACCTGCGTGATGTGGATCGTCGCGCTGGGCGTGGTGTTCATGGTGGCGGCCATCCTCTCGCGCCGGGTGACCGGTTTCAACCTGTCCGAGCGCGGACTGGGCGAAGCGCGCAACCGCACCTACCTGCGCATGGCCTTCGGCCTCATCTGGCTCTTCGACGGGATGTTGCAGTTCCAGGTCGGAATGCCGCTCGGTCTCGCCAACAAGGTCGTGCTGCCGGCGACCGCCGGCACGCCCGAGTGGTTGCACAGCCTGATGAACCAGGGCATCCTGGTCTGGAACAACCACCCGATCGCGCTGGCCGACGGCACCGCGTGGATACAGGTGGGTCTGGGAATCCTGCTCCTCGTGTCGAACGGGTCGGTGGGCCGGGTGGCCGCCGCCGTCTCGGCCGGGTGGGCGGCGATGATCTGGCTGATCGGCAACGGAGCCGGTGGTCTCTTCGCGCCCGGGAACTCCCTCGTCTTCGGATGGCCCGGCGCGACGTTGTTCTACGTCGTCGCCGGCGTTTGGCTGGCACTCGATCCCGGGGTCTTCCCCGAGAGGTTCTCCAAGGTGACCCTGAGGATCGTGAGCGCGGTCTTCGCGGTGGCCATCGTGGTGCAGTCCCTGCCGTCCACGGGCGCCTGGCACGGCGGCAACTCGAACTCCCTGACCGCCATGGCCCAATCGATGGTGTCCACGCCCCAGCCGCACTGGCTGGCCGTCGTCGTTCGACGCGTCGGGGTGCTGGCGGGGACCATGGGCGGCGGCTACAACCTCGTGATCGTGATGTGGATGGCCCTGGTCGCGTGGGGCCTGTGGATGGCCAGCCTGCGGGGCTGGCGCTGGCCGGTCTGGACGGCGGTGGCGGGCTGTCTGTACCTGTGGGTGACCGTGCAGGACGTCGCCATCTTCGGCGGACTCGCCACCGACCTGAACTCCCTCTTCCCGTTGGCCGTGCTCATCTGGGTCGCCTCGCCGGCCCACGTGGAGCGTGGGCCAGTGCCGCGGCGCCTGCCGCGCGAGTTCCGCTCCAGCACCGGCGCCGTGGTGGCGTCCTTCGCCTCGGCGATGGTCGTCTTCTCGGTGGTCTCGATGGGCGTCGCCGCCCTGTCGCCGGCGGAGACCACGCTGTTCATCGCCCAGAACGGCAGCGCCACCACCGCCGACGCCAAGGCCCCGACCTTCTCCCTGGTGGACCAGCACGGCAGTCGCTACCACCTCGGCGAACACGCGGGCCGCTACACCTTGTTGACCTTCCTCGATCCCGTCTGCTGGACCGACTGTCCCTTGATCGGCGAGCAGTTGGCTGACGTGGGCCGCGACTTCCCGGGGGCCCCGCTCGACCTGGTCGCGGTGGCCGCCAATCCCCTGCACGAGACCCTGGCGAACGTGCGCCACTTCGTCGCGCAACACGGGCTCACGAGCACCCCGAACTTCCACTTCGTCACCGGACCCACGCCGACCCTGCGACAGATCTGGGACCGCTACGGCATCCAGGTGAAGCCGAGTCCGTCCTCGGTGATGAGCATCCACTCCGACCTGATGTTCATCATCGATCCCCGAGGTCGTATCCGTTGGGTCATCCCCGACGACCCGATCGACTCGTCGAAGCTCCAGGGGTCGGCGGTCAGCGAATTGCGCCAACTGCTCAACAACACCGGCCTGCGCTGAATCGTTGCGCCTAGGGGTCGGTGCGTTCCGTCTCGGTCGGTTTGGCGTGCACCTTGGCCAGGTAGTCGTTCCACGCCTTGAGCTCGGGGTCGGCGTCCTCGAGACGACGACGCTCGGCGGCCACGGGGTCGGGCTCGCCGCGCTCGGCCGCGGCCGCCGTCGCCTGCTCGTCGTGGAGCTCGCGCAGCAGCTTGCGCCAGACGTAGACGGCGTAGCCGCCCAGCAGCGGCCACTCGAAGACGTAGGCCCAGGAGAGCTCGTTGCCCGACAGGGCGCGCTTCAACTCGAAGAGGAAGGCCGGGATGCAGATGAGTTCGGCGACGACCAAACCGACGTGGATCCAGGTCGCGCTCTCGCGTCGTGACGACATTGTCGGGACCCTAGCACTCCGTGACTTACTGGCCGGTTACTTAACTTGACCTCCTGAATCGTTATACTCGCTTCACAATAAATTGATGCAACAATTAACGGTCGCTTAACACGCAATGTGGCGTGTCGGTGTCGTGAATGTTCGTGACGTTTCTGGATGAGGGGGATAGATGAATCGATCGAGATCGATAGTCGTCGCGCTGGTATCGATAGTGCTGGGTGGCGCCGTGTTGGCGCTCGCCGGCTTCGCACTGGCGAGCGCCACGCCGCATCAGAAGGCCCTCGAGTGTGTCTCGTCGGGTGCCAACTCCTGCAACCTGAACTTCTCGGTGTTCCCCGACTCCCTCGCCGGTGAGCACGGGAGCGACGGTGGCCCCCACCCCGACTGGGTGTCGTACTCCAACGACGACCTGGTGGTGCCGGCCAACACCGTGGTGCACGTCACCATCGACCAGTACGACTCGGGCGGGTCGCTCAACAACGCGTACCTGGGCACCGTGATCGGCACGATCGGCGGCGTCGCGAAGATCGACGGCAAGACCGTCACCAAGGTCGACCCCAACAACGTGGGGCACACCTTCACGCTGCGCGGCATGCCGGGCAACGGCACGCCGATCCTGGTGTCGGTGCCGCTGCCGGCCGACGGGAACTCCGGCACGCCGGTCACCCTCGGCTCCGGACAGTACGCCAAGCCGGTGGTCGTGACCTTCTCCTTCAAGACGGGCAGCAAGGGCGTCTACGAGTGGAACTGTGAGTTCCCCTGCGGCGGGTCGCGCGAAGGCCAGTTCGGCTTCGCGATGTCCACCTACGGGTACATGTCCGGCACGTTGACGGTTCGATAAGGAGCGATGGTGTCACAATCCGAAAACAAGAAGTCCCTCGTCGGTTTCTACTGGACCTGGGGAATCCTGACGGTCGTTGGCGTGGTCATCGGTCTCTGGGCGCCGGGTCGGTTCATGCCGGCGTCGATGAGCGGCAACATGCACCTCTCGATCCTGACGATCCAGGTGTTCACCGTCTGCGCGGCACCGGTGGCCGCGGGAATCTACGCCGCCACGCTGCACAACATCCGTCACGACCGCTGGCGTGGCGAGGGCGTGCCGCCGGCGGCCGAGGCCGTTCGCGGTAACACGACCTTAGTGTCGGCGTGGTTGATCGCCTCGAGCGTGCTGACGGTCTTCCTGCTGGTCTGGGGCCTTGGCGCCCTGGCGGTGGACAACAGCTCCACGGGCAAGAACCCCCTGGTGGTCGACGTCACCGGACAGCAATGGCTGTGGACCTTCCACTACGCGGGCACCGACGTCAACACCACCCAGCTGGTCCTGCCCGAGAACCGCGAGGTGCAGTTCCGCATCACCTCCGACGACGTGACCCACGGCTTCTGGATCGCCCAGATGGCCGTGCAGGTCGACGCCAACGCGGGCGTCTTCACCGAGATCCACACGACGCCTGACAAGCTCGGCACCTTCGACATCCGGTGCACGCAGTTCTGCGGGCTCAACCACTCCTCGATGGTCACCACCGGCGAGGTCGTCTCACCCCAGAACTTCCAGAAGTGGCTGACGTCACAGCCGGCGACGATTTAGGAGGCTTGAATGTCCACGTCAACCATTGAAAAGACCGTCCACAAGGGCAACGCG
The DNA here is from genome assembly GCA_903860745.1 of uncultured Actinomycetes bacterium. Classification (GTDB taxonomy): domain Bacteria; phylum Actinomycetota; class Acidimicrobiia; order Acidimicrobiales; family RAAP-2; genus RAAP-2. Next base: position 5,850 of record CAIORQ010000109.1, read on the forward strand.
AGTGGTGGGGGGCTGGCGCGCCGCCAGAACTTCCTCACCGGTCTCGTCGGCGGGATCATCTTCGCCTGGCTCTTCTGGTGGATCGCTCGCCTCGTCGGCGACCAGTCCAGCCGGAGCTTCTCGGACCTCACCGCGACCTCGGTGACGCTGGGCTGGCTCTTCGGCTTCTGGCTGGGAATCGGTGCGCTCAACGGCCCGTTCCGCTGGCTCATCGGACGTGACCAGACCCGAGAGGACCAGTTGTACTACGCCGGTGAGAACCTCGGCGTGTCGCGCTACTGGAAGTTCACCACCGACCACAAGGTCGTGGGCGTGCAGTACATCGTGATGACGATGGTCCTGCTGGGCGCTGGCGGGATCCTGGCCATGGCCATCCGCACCAACCTGATCACCCCGGGCAACCACTTCGTGAACCAGCAGGTCTACAACAGCTTCATCTCCATGCACGGCATGTTGATGATCCTGGGCATGATCGTGGCGGTCGCGGGTCCCTGGGCCAACTTCGTGGTGCCGATCATGGTCGGCGCGCGCGACATGGCCTTCCCCCGTCTCAACGCCCTGAGCCTGTGGACGCTGGTGGCCGCGGCCGCACTGTTGTTGACCACCCTCGCGGTGGGCGGCCTGCCGGTGGGCTGGGTGATCCTCGCCCCGATCACCAACCAGGCCGGCGTCGGGATGGACTTCTTCGCCATGGCCATCGTCGTGTTCACCGTCTCGACGACGGTGGCGGGTGTGAACACCCTCGCGACGGTCGTTAAGATGCGCACCAAGGGCATGACCTTCACGCGTCTGCCGATCTTCGTGTGGGGCTCGATCATCGCCGCCGCGCTGGGTCTGTACGCCTTCCCGTACTTCCTGCTCGCCGAGGTCCTCCAGCTGATGGACCGCAACTTCCAGACCAGCTTCTACGTCGCCTCGGGTGGCGGAACCGGTTGGCTGCAGGCGAACCTCTTCTGGATGATGGGACACCCCGAGGTCTACGTGATCCTGCTCCCCGCGGTCGGGGCGATCTTCGAGATCGCGGCCGTCATGTCGCGCAAGCCGGTCTTCAGCTACAAGACCGCCGTGGGAGGGATGGTGGCCCTGGCGGGCCTGTCGATCCTGGTGTGGGCGCACCACATGTTCACCACGGGCTGGGCGCCGACGCTGGGCGGCCCCTTCATGTTGACCACCGAGCTGATCTCGATCCCGACGGGCATCTTCTTCCTGGTGCTGATCGCCACCATGTGGCGCGGCAACGTCTGGTTCCGATTGCCGACCCTGTGGGTCTACGGATTCATCTTCGACTTCGTCATCGGCGGCGTGACGGGCATCTACCTCTCGGACATCCCGATCGACAACCAGTTCCACGGCACGATGTTCGTCACCGCGCACTTCCACTACGTCTTCGCCGGTTCGGTGCTCTTCGGCGCCGTGGCGGCCCTGGCGTTCTGGTACCCGAAGGTGACGGGTCGCTTCCTCAACGAGACCATGGGACGGATCTCCTTCGGTCTGACCTTCATCGGTATCCAGGTGACCTTCATCTCGATGTTCCTCTCGGGTCTCAAGGGCATGCCGCGGCGCTACTCGAGCTACAGCATGCTCTTCGAGCACACCAACTTCATCACCACGATCGGTGGCTACACCATCATGGCGGGCATGCTCGTCCTGCTGGCGGCGGTCATCACCTCGTGGAAGCACGGCGAGGCCTCGGGCCCGAACCCCTGGCACGCCAACTCGCTGGAGTGGATGGTGCCGACCCCGGTGCCGCTGGAGAACTTCGACGTGCTGCCCGTCATTACTGAAGACCCCTACAACTTCGCTGAGAAAGTGGACCACTGATGAGTCTCGACGACACCATTTCCACCCATTCCGAGGGTCACGACCACGGGCACCACGAGGCGCCCGAGGTGGTGGACAGTCGCGAGCGCTTCGGCGTGTGGCTGTTCATCGCGGGTGACATGGTCACCCTGGGGGCCATCTGGTTCACCTACCTCTACATGCGCGGCACCAACACCGACGGTCACTGGATGAGCATGCTGGGCTACCAGGGGCACAGTTACGCCTGGTACGAGAACGCGCTCAACAGCTCCGCGGGACTGCCCGCGGCGACGACGATCCACGTCGGTCCCATGTCCGCCGGCCTGATCTGGTTGGTCGCCCTCGTGGTGGCCGTCAGTGCGGGGATCATCTGGTGGGCGGAGAAGTTGCTGCGCGAGTCCAAGAACGCCAAGGCCTTCTCCAACATCGCCCTGCTGGGAACCGTGGTGGTGCTTCTGGCGGTCATCTTGTCGATTGTCCAACTGCGCCACATCCCCTCGATCTTCGTGGCCAACAACGACAGCCAAGTCATGGCCTACACCGGGTACTCCTCGGCGATGATGATGATCATCGGCGTGTCGATGGTCCACTTCATCATCCTGGCCTTCTTGGGTCTGGGACTGGCGATCCGCTCCGCTCGCGGGGCGATCACCGGTGAGAAGTGGTTCCAGGCCCGACTGGTGAGGATCTTCTGGGTCTGGGTGGCGATTTCCACCCTGGTGACCACCCTGCTCACCGTGATGGTGAATAAACTCTAGGTACAACATGTCCCCCGGCCGGCTGGGCCGGCCGGGGGGATGTCGTAAAGCGGGTCCCGTGAGGCCCGTACGACAGGAGAGTGATGACGAGAAGTGCTCAACGCCGGACGCCTGAGGGCGATCCGGCGTTCGTCGTGAAGAGCGAGCTGATGTCCGCCGACGACGTCGGTCGGGTGTTGCGGCGCATGGCCCACGAGATCATCGAGCGCAACAAGAGCCTGGAGCGCGTCTCACTGGTGGGACTGCAGAGCGGCGGACGGCCCTTCGCCGAGGCCTTCGCCCGCTTGCTCAGCGAGATCTCGGGTCAGGACGTCCCGGTGGGGATGCTCGACGTGTCCTTCTACCGCGATGACGTGGGCCGTGCCCCGCTGGCGGTCACCTCACCGACCACGATCGATCACGAACTCACGGACCGTACGGTGATCCTGGTCGACGACGTCCTGTACACCGGGCGCACGGTGCGCGCGGCGCTCAACGCCCTGTCGGACTACGGTCGCCCGCGCGCGGTGCAACTGGCCGTCATGGTCGACCGCGGGCACCGCGAACTGCCGATCCGCGCCGACGTGGTCGGAAAGAACCTCCCGACCTCCCAGGAGGAGTCGGTCGTCGCCACGCTCGAGGGCGTGTGGATCGGTGAGCGGAGGCCCTCATGATCACCTCCATCCGCGGCCGCAACCTGCTCAGCCTCGACGAGTTGTCCGACGCCGCCATCCTCGAGGTGCTCGACACCGCCGAGCGCTTCGTGGAGGTCAACCAGCGCAGCATCAAGAAGGTGCCGGCGCTCAAGGGCCGCGTGGTCGCGTCGCTCTTCTTCGAGGAGTCGACGCGCACGCGCCTCAGCTTCGAGACCGCGGCGAAGCGACTGTCGGCGGACGTCCTGTCGCTGGCCATCGCCTCGAGCAGCGTCAAGAAGGGCGAATCCCTGCGCGACACCATCGCGACGATCGACGCCCTGGGCATCGACGCGGTGGTGATGCGCCACCAGTCCAGCGGAGCGGCGCACCAGGTGGCGGGCTACGTCCCTCACGTGCGGGTGATCAACGGGGGCGACGGACTCCACCAGCACCCGACCCAGGGCCTGCTCGACGCCTTCACGGTGCGACAGGTCCTCGCCGAGCGCGCGCACGCCCGGGGCTCGGAGACGGGGGCGGAGCTGTTCAGGGGTCTCAACGTCCTGATCGTCGGCGACATCCGCCACAGCCGGGTCGCGCGCAGCGACATCGCGGCCTACACGCGCCTGGGGGCGAGCGTTCGTCTCGCCGCGCCGGGCACCTTGTTGCCCGCCTCGCTCGAGGGCTGGCCCGTCGAGGTCGCGACCGACTTCGAGGAGGCGCTCGAGTGGGCCGACGTGGTCGGCGTCTTGCGTCTGCAGCGAGAGCGTGGCACGGGCTCCTTCGTGCCGAGCCTCTCGGAGTTCACCGAGACCTACGGACTCACCACCGAGCGCGCCCGTCGGCTCAAGCCGGGCGCCATCATCATGCACCCGGGGCCGATGAACCGTGGCGTCGAGATCGACTCCGCCGTCGCGGACCTGCCCGCGGCGGTCATCGAGCGCCAGGTCGCCAACGGCGTGCCGATCCGAATGGCCGTCCTCTACCTGAGCGTCACCGGAATAGCCGAGGAGAACTCGTGACATACATCCTGCGACAGGGGCTGGTCGTCGGCCCGACCTCGGCGACGGTGGCCGACGTGCTGGTACGCGACGGACGGATCGTCGACGTCGGTGATCGTCTCTCGGCACCGGCCGGGGCTCTCGAGGTCGACGCCGAGGGCTGCTGGGTCGGACCGGGCTTCGTCGACGTCCACACCCACCTGCGCGAGCCGGGTCGCGAGGCCGCCGAGACCGTGGAGTCGGGCGCGCGCGCCGGCGCGGTGGGTGGCTACAGCGCCCTGGTGGCCATGCCGAACACGGAGCCGGCCCTCGACAACGTGGCCCTGGTCTCACACGTGCTCGACAAGGGAAGCCGCAGCCTGCTCGACGTGGCGGTGGCCGGGGCCATCACGCGAGGCCGCGAGGGCCAGCAGTTGGCCCCCCTCGCCGAGATGGCGGCCCTGGGCGTGCGCCTGTTCACCGATGACGGCGCCGGAGTGCAGGACGCGGCGCTGATGCGCCGCGCCCTGGAGTACGCGCGCCCCCTGGGCGTGCGCCTGGCCCAGCACTGCGAGGACGCGTCCCTGTGCGACGCCGGGTCGATGAACGAGGGGGTCGTCTCGAGCCGGCTGGGATTGGTGGGTCGTCCGGCCCTGGGCGAGGAGCTGATGGTCGTGCGCGACATCGAGCTCGCCCGTCTGACCGGGGGAGCGGTGCACTTCTTGCACCTGTCGACGACCCGGTCGATCGCGATGGTCGTGGCCGCGCGACGCGAGGGGCTCGACGTCACCTGCGAGGTGGCCCCGCACCACTTCACCCTCGACGAGAGCGCCTGCGCCGGCTTCGACGCGCGATTCAAGGTGAACCCCCCGTTGCGCACCAGCGCCGACGTGGCCGCCCTGCGTCAGGCGCTGCGCGAGGGTTCGGTCGACGCGGTCGCGACCGACCACGCGCCCCACGCGCCCGAGCTCAAGGACCGGGCCTTCGACGAGGCGCCCGCGGGCATGCTGGGACTCGAGCACGCCGCCTCGTTGACCTACGAAGCCCTGGGCGCCCACGACGGCGACCCCCGGCGCTTCTTCGACGTGCTCAGCCGCGGTCCGGCGCGCGTCGCCCAGTTGCGCGCGCTCGACCGACCGCTGCGCCACCAGGTCCACGGCGGTGACGTCGTGGTGGGTGAGGACGCCAATCTCGTGGTCTTCGATCCGCGTCAGCGTTGGACGGCGCGCGCCGACGCGCTCCAGAGCCGCTCGCGCAACACCCCCTACGACGGTCGCGAGATGTTCGGTCGGGTGACCACGACGATCGCCAAGGGTCGACTGGTCCTGCACGAAGGACAGCTCCAGTGAGGCGGCCAGACGCCACCCTGGTCCTCAAGGACGGCAGCGCTTTCACGGGATACGCCGCGGGCTACCTGCCCGAGAGCGGTGTCACCACCGGCGAGTTCGTGTTCAACACGGCGCTCTCGGGCTACCAGGAGGTCATCACCGACCCGTCCTACGCCGGTCAGGTCATCACCTTCACCTATCCCCACATCGGCAACTACGGGGTGACCGCGGCCGACGACGAGGCGCAGCGCCCCTGGTGCCGCGGCGTCGTCGTTCGCGAACTCTCGGCACTGCGATCGAACTGGCGCTCGAGCGAAGAGCTGGAGGCCTTCCTGGTGCGTCACCGGATCCCGGTCATCACCGGGGTCGACACCCGTCGCCTGACGCGCCACCTGCGCCAGCACGGGGCCCTGCCGGGCGCCTTCGGCCACGGGCCGGTCACCGACGTGTCTGACGCCGCCTTCGCCGCCACGGGCACCGACGGACAGGACTACGTCGCCGAGGTGAGCACCCGCCAGGCCTACGTCCGCGGCGAGGGCGACCTGCACGTGGTCGCCTTCGACTACGGCATCAAGGAGACCATGGTGAAGCAGTTGGCCCAGCGCATGCGCGTCACGGTCGTGCCGTCGTGGACCTCGGCCGAGGAGGTCCGCGCCCTCACGCCCGACGGGGTCTTCTTGTCCAACGGACCCGGCGACCCCGCCGCCCTCGGGGCCCAGGTGGCCGTGATCGGCGACCTGGTGGGCACCGTGCCGATCTTCGGGATCTGCCTGGGTCATCAGTTGCTGGCCACCGCCCTGGGGGCGACGACCTACAAGCTGCCCTTCGGTCACCACGGCTCGAACCACCCGGTGCAGGACCTCGCCACCGGTCGTATCGAGATCACCGCCCAGAACCACAACTACGCCGTCGCGCCCGCGTCGCTGCCCGCGGCGATGGTGAGCCACGTGAACTTGAACGACGGCGTGATCGAGGGCATCGCCGCCGCGGCCCAGCGCTGCTTCTCGGTGCAGTACCACCCCGAGGCCGGTCCGGGCCCCCACGACGCGCGCTACCTCTTCGAACGTTTCGACACCCTGCTGCGTACCGGACGAATGGAGAAGAACTGATGCCCCGACGTAGCGACATCGAGAGCATCCTGGTGATCGGCTCGGGCCCGATCGTCATCGGCCAGGCCTGCGAGTTCGACTACTCGGGCACCCAGGCCTGCCAGGTGCTGCGCGCCGACGGCTTCAAGGTCATCCTGGTGAACTCGAACCCGGCGACCATCATGACCGACCCGGCCACCGCGGACGTGACCTACGTCGAACCTCTGGACCCCGACGTGCTCACCGACATCCTCGAGCGCGAACGGCCCGACGCGCTGCTGCCCACACTGGGCGGACAGACCGCGCTCAACTTGACCATGGAACTCGTGCGTCGCGGCGTCACCCAGCGCCTGGGGGTGGAGGTCATCGGGGCCCGTCCCGAGGCGATCGACACCGCGGAGAACCGCGAGCTCTTCAAGGCCGCGATGGCCGATATCGGACTGGCGGTGCCCCGGTCGGGTTTCGCGCACTCCGTCGACGAGGCGCTGCGCATCGCCGAGGAGATCGGCTGGCCGATCATCATCCGGCCGAGCTTCATCCTGGGCGGCGCCGGCACGGGCATCGCCGACAACGCGGCGGACTTCACCCGGCTCGCCGCCGAGGGCATCGACGCCTCGCCGATCGGTGAGATCCTGGTGGAGAAGTCGATCGCCGGTTGGAAGGAGTACGAGCTCGAGGTCATGCGCGACGTGGCGGACAACTGCGTCGTGATCTGCGGCATCGAGAACTTCGACCCCATGGGCGTGCACACCGGCGACTCCATCACGGTGGCGCCCATCCAAACGCTCTCGGACGTCGAGTACCAGGCGATGCGCGACGACGCCTTCGCGGTGCTGCGGCGCGTCGGCGTCGAGACCGGCGGGTCCAACGTGCAGTTCGCGGTGAACCCGCAGACGGGTGAGCGCCTGGTCATCGAGATGAACCCGCGGGTGAGCCGTTCGAGCGCCCTGGCGTCGAAGGCGACGGGTTTCCCCATCGCCAAGATCGCCGCGAAGCTCGCGGTGGGCTACACCCTCGACGAGATCCAAAACGACATCACCAAGCTGACGCCGGCCTCCTTCGAACCGGTCATCGACTACGTGGTCACCAAGATCCCTCGCTGGGCCTTCGAGAAACTGCCGGGCGCGACGCCCGAACTGGGGACGCGCATGCAGTCGGTGGGCGAGGTGATGGCCATCGGCCGCACCTTCCGCGAATCCCTGCAGAAGGCCATCCGCTCCCTCGAGCAGGGGCGACTGGGCTTCGCGCCGGGGCCGGCCAACGAGTTCTCGGAACTCGAGGACGCGGACCTGTGGCACCGTTGCGTGGTGGCCACCCCCGAACGGCTCTACGCCCTGCACGAGGTGCTGTGGCGCGGGGCGACCCTCGAGGAGGTGGTCGCGCGCACGCGCATCGACCCCTGGTTCGTCGAACAGCTGATCGGCATCGTCGAGCTCGAGCGCGAACTGCTCGAGGTCGACCTCGTGAGGATGCACGCGCGCGACTGGCGCCGCTTCAAGCAGGCGGGCTTCTCGGACCCCCAGATCGCCTCGCTCAGCGGTGCGTCCACCGCGGAGGTGACCAGACTGCGCCGCGCGGCGGGGGTCGTGACGACCTTCAAGACCGTGGACACCTGCGCGGCGGAGTTCGACGCGCTGACCCCCTACCACTACAGCACCTACGAGTCGGAGTCCGAGGTCCGCCCCTCGCCGCGCGACCGCGTCATCATCCTGGGCTCGGGCCCCAACCGCATCGGCCAGGGCATCGAGTTCGACTACTGCTGCGTGCACGCCGCCCAGGCCCTGCGCGCCATGGGTTACGAGACCGTGATGGTCAACTGCAACCCCGAGACGGTCTCGACGGACTACTCGACCTCGGACCGCCTCTACTTCGAGCCCCTCACACCCGAGGACCTCGCCGAGGTCATCGAGGCCGAACAGGCGGCCTGCACCGACGGCGCGCGCGTGCGCGGCGTGATCGTGTCACTCGGCGGCCAGACGCCGCTCAAGCTGGCGCACAGCGTGGACCCGCAACTGGTGCTGGGCACTCCGGTCGCGGCGATCGACACCGCCGAGGACCGCGAGCACTGGTCGGCGATCTGCAACCGGCTCGGTCTGCGCCAGCCCCCCGGGGCCGTGGCGCTCACCCTCGCCGAGGCGCGCGCCGTCGTCAAGGACATCGGCTATCCGGTGCTGGTGCGGCCGAGCTACGTCCTGGGCGGGCGCGCCATGGAGATCGTCTACGACGACACGGCCCTGGCGAGGGTCATGGCCGATCTCACCAGCGCCACGGGTTCGCTGGCGCGCGAGGGGGGAGTGTCCCAGAGCCGACCGATCCTGCTCGACCGCTTCTTGGAGGACGCCACCGAGGTGGACGTCGACGCCGTGCGCGACGCCGCGGGCGACATCTTCGTCGCCGGGATCATGGAGCACGTGGAGGAGGCCGGCGTGCACTCGGGCGACTCGGCCTGCGCACTGCCGCCC
>CAIORQ010000110.1 GCA_903860745.1 uncultured Actinomycetes bacterium
CGACGTTTGGCCCCCCCAGCCAATAGAAAGCAATTTAGTACGTCCGCGGGGACTACTCTCGTGGCGGAAGCCGTGAAATTCTGCTTTGTGACGAATTTCACATAGAGGAGGCGACGTGCAACAGCGTGAATTGGGACAGGGACTCGTGGTGTCGGCCCTCGGTCTGGGCTGCATGGGCATGAGCGAGTTCTACGGCGTGGGCGACGACGCCGAGTCCACCGCGACGATCCACGAGGCGCTCGACTCGGGGGTGAACTTCCTCGACACCGCCGACATGTACGGTCCCTTCACCAACGAGCGACTCGTGGGCGCGGCCATCGCGGGGCGCCGTGACGAGGTGGTGCTCGCGACCAAGTTCGGCAACGAGCGTGGGGCCGACGGCGCCTTCCTGGGCGTCAACGGGCGACCGGAGTACGTCCGGCGGGCCTGTGACGCCTCCCTCGCGCGACTCGGGGTCGACGTGATCGACCTCTACTACCAGCACCGCGTCGACCGCACGGTGCCCATCGAGGAGACCTGGGGTGCGATGAAGTCCCTCGTCGAGGACGGCAAGGTGCGCTTCTTGGGGATCTCGGAGGCCTCGTCGGCCACCATCGAGCGAGCGCACGCGGTGCACCCGGTCTGCGCGCTGCAGAGCGAGTACTCGTTGTGGACCCGTGACCCCGAGGATGGCGTGTTGGCCACCTGCCGGCGCCTGGGCATCGGCTTCGTCGCCTACAGCCCGATCGGGCGAGGCTTCTTGAGCGACCAGGCCGCCGAACTCGGGGACGGGGAGAAGGACTTCCGGGCCGGGCACCCGCGCTTCTCGGGCGAAGCGCGCGAGAACAACCTGCGCCTGGTCGAGCCGTTGCACGAACTCGCCCGCGCCAAGGGGGTCACCGTCGCCCAGTTGGCGATCGCCTGGGTGCTGGCCCAGGGCGAGGACGTCGTGCCCATCCCGGGCACCAAGCGTCGTCGTTGGCTGCGCGAGAACATCGCCGCCGCCGACATCGAGTTCAGCGCCGAGGAACTCGCCGCGCTCGCGGCGGCGATCCCGCGCGGCGCGGTCGCCGGGGACCGCTACCCCGAGCGTTCGATGGGCACCCTCGACGCCTAGCCGCGCGGTGCGGAGAGGTCGAGAACCTCGTCGCACCAGCCCAGCACCCGGTCGTCGTGGGACGCGACGATGACGCTGGCGTCCAGGGTCGAGAGGTACTCGAGCACCACGGTGGTCTCGGTCTCGCCCAGGGCGCTGGTGGGTTCGTCCAGCAGCAAGACGTCCGGGGAGCGCAGGCCCGCGCGCGCGATGGCCACGCGCTGGCGCTCGCCGCGCGAGAGCTCGGTCCACTCCTGGTTCAAGGTGGCGTCGATGCCGAGTCGCGAGAGGACCGCGACGACCTCGTCGTGGCCCGTCGACCCCATCGTCACCACGTCACGGACGTAGCCACGGACCAGCGCGGGCTCGCTGGGCACGAGGACCAGGTGGGAACGCAGTTGTTCCTCGGCGATCTCGACGAGGGGCGTGGGGCCGACGTCGATGCGGCCGGTCGCGTCGTCCAGCCCGGCCAGGGCGCGCAGCAGGGTCGACTTGCCCGCACCCGAGGGCCCGCGGACCCCGAGGCGTCGGCCCGGTGCGACCACACCCGAGACCGGGGCGCTCGCGCCGGCGAGGGTGGACACGGCCACGTCCTGGAAGCTCACGGTCGAGTCGGTGGGCCAGGGGGCGGTGGGCGTCGTGCGAGGGTCGCTGAGGTCGTCGAGGCGCTGGGCCCCGCCGGTCACCGCGACCGCGGTGTGCACCGCCGCGCGCACCGTGGCCAGGGTGTCGACGCTGCTCATCGCGACGAGTGCGGCCACGATCAGCCAGACGCTGGCGCCGTGGGGGTGCGCCGCGCCCACCACCGCCAGGGCGGCGAGCGGCCCGACCACGACGACGGCGACGTCGCGGCGTCGCACGCGTCGCACGTGCTCCTCGGCCCGGCTGAGTCGTTCGACGGCGGCCGCGTCGCGACCCCGCAGGAAGTCGCTCGCGCCGAGACTCTCGATCTCGAGGGCCGCGGCGCCGGTGCCGACCAGGGTGGCCACGTAGTCGCCCCGGGCGGCGCGCAACTGCTCGTCGGCGCGCACCTGGGCGCCGATGCGACCGAGCAGCGCGGCGACGCCGACGGCCTGAACCAGGGCGACCCCGAGGGCCACGAGCCACCAGTGCGCCCGTGGGGGCATGAGGACGATCGCCGCGTCGCCGACGGCGCTGACCGCCACGGCCGACAGCGCCGGGACGACCCCGCGCAGCCAGAGGTCCTGGAGCTCCTCGGTGTCGGTGAGGGAGCGCTCGAGCACGTCGCCCGCGCCGTAGCGCTGCCAGCGCGAGTAGCTCCAGCCCCCCACGGTCACCATCAGCCATCGTCGCCAGTGCGAGACGGCGGCGAAGCCGAGGCGGTGGGTGGAGAGGCGCTCGGCGAAACGAAGGGGGGAGCGCAGGAAGGCGACGAGTTCGATGGCCACGAGGAAGGCCCCGATCGCCCGCAGTTCGGGACGCTGGGCGCTCACCACCAACAGCGCCAGCGCGCCGACGAAGAGGGCCACTCCCGCCAGCTGGGCGACGGTGGCCATCAGAAGCGCTCTGACCAGGTCATATTTGCGTGGCGCGGCCCGTCTCAGCCAGGTCCAGAGGCGTTGGAGGTCCTTCATGGGAGGTGCACTCGTGTCGTGGCGCTAATAAATAAGGTGTTGTCCACGGAGATCTCGATGACGGCGAGGTCGTGTCGGCGCTCGAGTTCGGCGCGCAGCGCCTGGCGCGAGGCCTCGTCGAGCAGTCCCGCGACGTCGTCGAGGATCACCAGACGGGGGTCGTGCAGGAGGGCTCGCGCGACGACCAGACGCACCCGTTCGCCCGAGGAGAAGCCCTCGCCGTCGGCCCTCACCGGGGTGTCGAGGTCCTCGAAGCTCTCACCGGTGAGGCCCAGCGCCGTGAGGACGTCGCGGAGTGCGGCGTCGGGGACGTCGCGTCCGAGGCGCAGGTTCTCGCCCAGGGTCCCCTCCACCAGTGCGGTGTCGGCGCTGACGTAGGCCACGGGTTCGCCGCTGCGGTCCACCCGGCCGGCGCGCGACTCGCGCCAACCGAGCAGCGTGTGCGCCAGGGTGGTCTTGCCGGTGCCCGACGCGCCGAGGATCGCCACCCGGTCGCCCGGCTCGACGTTGAGGTTCACCGGATCGGGGTGCGCGACGGTCACCAGTTCCCGGGCCCTGAGCAGGTCGTCGCCCCGCTGGTCGCGCGCGGGACCCACGCTCAGGGTCTCGCGGGCGGCGTCCACCGCGTCGCGACGGTGGAACTCGACGCCGTAGCGACGCACGTGGGCGAAGAACTCACTGGTGACCAGCACGCTGCACAGGGCGGGCAGGAGGGATATCCGTCCGTCGAGGAGACCGAAACCCACGTCCATCGCGACCAGTCCGACGCTGACGCCGCCCAGGAACTCGGTCACCAGCGACGAGCCGAGGGCGTTGCGGATCGCCCGCAGGGCGACGTCGTGCTCGGCCGCCGACAGCGCCCCGATCTCGGCGGCGCCGTAGCCGACCGCCCCGAGGGCGCGCAGCTCCAGCGAGTGCATGAGCAGCTCGAGCTGACGATCGGCGAGGCGGGCCCGTCGCTGGCGGTACTCGGCGTCGAGGGCCGCCGCCCGCACGCCGGCGCGCTGGTACATCGGTACCGCCACGGCGAGGAGCAACAGGACGATCCCCACGGGCTGCCAACCCCCGGCCAGGAACACGACGACCAGGGCGAGGACCGAGGCTCGGGCGCTGGCCCGAAGGACGGCCAGACGGGGCTCGTCGACGATGGCGTCGACGGCGTCGGTGATCTCGACGGGGGAGCGCGGCCTGACCGAGGGGGTGACGAAGAGATCGACGAGGGCGGCGCGCCAGTACTGGCGCGCGCGACGGGACCCGCGCGAGTACCACGCCTCGAGCGCCTCGGCGCTCGACCACCGTCCGGCGACGACCAGGGCCAGGAGGGCGAGTCCCTGGCTGACGCGCCCGTGGGCGAGAGCGTCCAACGCCAGCGCAGTGACCAGCGCGAGGGCGAGGCCGACGACCGTCGCGAGTGCGCCCACGACCGCGGCGACGGACGGAGCGCCCCCGGTCACGACGGGGCGTCGAGGCGGTGTCCGTGCGACCATCGTTCAGTCGACGCCGACGTCGTCGCGGTGCGCCAGGTCGCGGGCGGCCCCGTTGAGCCAGTCACGCAGGGCCTGGGTGGCTCGACAGTCGTCCTCGTTGTAGTCCAGGATGCGCTGGCGCCACGCCGTGGCGTCGTCGCCGGCGTCGCGCGCCGACTCGTACCAACGCATCGATGCCTCGCCGCTGGGGTTGTCGTCGCGCCACTCGAAGCCCGCGGCGCGCGCCAGGACCTTGAGACCGAGTGGTCCACCCGTCTGTATCTGCGACTTGACCACTTCGTGCATGTCGATCCACTGCGCGGGTCGCGTCGAGCGGAAGGCGTCGAGGTCCTCGCGAGTGGGGCCCTCGGGCAGGGCCGGATCGACCGCCCGGTTCATCGCCCCGTCCTCGGCCTGCGCCCAAAAGCAGTACGCCGCGAAGGAGAGCCCGCGCTGCTCACAGGTCGCGCGCAACTGAGTGAACCAGGTCCAGAAGTCGGCGAAGACGCGAGCCTCGCTCTCGTCGTCGAGTCCCTCCCACACGACGAAGGATCGGTAGCCCTCGGCGATGCCCTCGAGCGCTCGGGTGGCTCGAACGCTGGCCCCCCACAGGTAGGTGTGATCGGCGTAGCTCTCCATGTCCACGTCGACCTCGACGTCGGCCACGGGACAGCCCATCGCGTCGCTCTCGACGCAGCGCAGCACCGAACCCGCCAAGTGGACCCGGGCACGGTAGATGAGGTCATCGAGACGCTCGATGGCGAGACCGAGCACCGCCTCGCGCGACGCGGAGTCGCTCGAGGCGCGCCGCGCCAGTCGTGCGAGGTTGACGTCGAGGCGCGCGAGATCGGCGCGCGTGTGCACCCCGAACTCGTGGAGGAGACGTTGCTGCTCGAAGTTCGTGTAGTGGGTGAGCGAGACGTCGTCGCGCTCCTCGAGTTCGTCGCGACAGCGATCGCGATAGACGCACTCGGCGCACTCGCGGTGCCAGTAGGGCGTGGTGGGGAAGTCGCCGCCCGAGGCTCGCCACTCCTCGAAGGCGTCGACCAGCGCGCGCCGTTCGGCGAAGAGCGCGTCGTAGGTCGCGAGGTTGAACCGTGGGTGCTGCGAGGTCCCCAACTCGAGCCACCACGCGTTCGCCTTGCGGTCGACCAGCGCGACACGCGCGAGCTCATCGCCGTGGCCGAGGGACTGCAACACGCGCGTCGCGTGGGCGAGGGCGATACCGCTGCGGGTGACCGAGAGCGTGGAGCGCAGCCCCACTCCTGTGCGCACCTCAGCCGCGACGGGGGAGAGGGCCTGGAGCGAGGAGACCCGCAACGAACGGGTACTCGACGATTCGACGACCTCGGCGTTCTTCACGAGCACCGGTGCGTAGACGAAGCGATCGTCGCGACGCCCCAACCGCACCAGTGCGTGTGCCGAGGCGCGGCGAGTGCCGAGGGGGTCGTCGGGAAGCCGCGGCGACACGATCAGGGCGACCCCCTCGTGCAGGGCCTCGCGAGTGGTCTGCGTCGAGGTCGTCGCCACGGCGCCTGGAAATCGGGCGAGTTCGGCGAGGACCTCGTGGCGGAAATCGTCGGCGAGTCGACGACGGTATTCCATCTCGTCCGAGACCGGAGCGCGAGTGTTCTCGACTCGATCGTCCCTCGAGAGACACACGCGATGACGACACGAGAGGATCTCGTCGCCGCGTAGTGGGATGCTCACGTAGAAAGATTACGGGGCCGGCGACGGCGCTCTGGTTCGGCCGGTCGTCATCGACTTTGAGACCTCGACCGTGGCGGCGAGCCCATCGTAGGAGTGCCGTCGTCAGCCCGGTCCCGACGCAGTGATGGGGCGAGAGCGCCAAAACAGCCTCGCGAATGTCAATGGAAGGTCAAATATCGCCTTTCACAGCACAAAACTGAGTGGCTTTCTCAGATAATTCCCAGAATTCCGGAGGTCCTTCGTAAGATGTGGACATGGCCTTTGTGCGAAAGAATCGGAAAGACGCCGATGTCCCCACGGCTCGCGACGTCTCGACCACTTCCACCAGCAACGTCGCCACCGTGAAGGACGCATCGGCGACCGATCCGGCGCCGCCGAGGGCCGTGAGCGGACCTCCGCCGCCCAAGCTCTCGAACAACGGACAGTCGACCAAGCGGCTCGGCGAACAGTTGATTGGCTCGCGTCTCATCACCCAGGAGCAGCTCGACGCCGCCCTGGCCGACCAGGTGACGTCGGGCGGACGCCTCGGCGAGGTCCTGGTGCGCATGGGGGTACTCACCGAACAGGCGCTGGCCCACGCCCTGGCCGCCTTCTTCGGCTTCGACGTGGCGAACCTGCGCCGCGACAACGTCGACCCCGCCACCTTGACGCTGGTACCGGAGAACGTGGCCCGCGAGTACATGGCGGTGCCCATCCGGATGAACGGGACCTCTCTCGAGGTGGCCGTCGCCGAACCGAGCGAGGAACTCCGTACCGCGCTGAGCCAGATCGTGGGCCGCACGGTGCAACTGCGCATCGCGCCACTCAGTGACATCCGCTGGGCCATCGACTCGAACTACCAAGCGATCGGCACCGTCGGGAAACTGGTGCAAGCCTTCGAGTCGGTCGAGGGGTCCCGGCGACGCGTCAACGAGACACCCGTGCAAGACGTCACGGTCGGTGACGACGCGCCGGTCGTCCAGGTGGTCGACCTCATCTTGACCCAGGCGATGCGCGACCGAGCGTCGGACGTGCACATCGAGCCCTCCGAGGACGTGGTGCGCGTGCGCTTCCGCATCGACGGCGCCCTGAAGGAGATCCTCACGTTGCCCGCGGCCATCGGCCCCGGGTTGGTGAGCCGGATCAAGATCATGGCCAACATGAACATCGTCGAGCGACGTCGCCCCCAGGACGGCCAGCTCACCATCGACATCGACGGCGTCGAGGTGGATGTGCGCGTCGCCACCGTCGCGACGATCCAGGGCGAGAGCTGCGTGATGCGGATCCTCGACAAGACGCGTTCGGTGCTGCGGCTCAACGACCTCGGCATGCCCAAGGACACCCACCTCGCGTACTCCAAGATGGTGCGCTCGCCCTTCGGCATGGTCATCTGCGCGGGGCCGACCGGTAGTGGCAAGACGACGACCCTCTACGCGACCCTGAGCGAGGTGTCGAACCCCACGCTCAACGTGATGACGATCGAGGACCCGGTCGAGTACGTCTTCCCGACCATCAACCAGATCCAGACGAACGACCAGGCGGGCATCACCTTCGCCACCGGTCTGAAGTCGATCCTGCGCCAGGACCCCGACGTCATCCTCGTGGGTGAGATCCGTGACGTCGAGACCACGCGCGTCGCGGTGCAGTCGGCCTTGACCGGACACTTCGTCGTCTCCTCCCTGCACGCGACCGACTCGGTGTCGGCGCTGCACCGATTCCTCGACATGGGCATCGAGTCCTTCCTCATCGCCTCCTCGGTGCTGGGAGTGGTCGGACAACGCCTGTTGCGTCGGATCTGTCCGTCGTGCAAGACCATCTACACGCCGACCCCCGAGGAGATGGACTTCTACCACGACGCTGGTGGAACGAACAAGAGCGTCTTCTACACCGGTACCGGATGTAACTTCTGCAGCCACACCGGGTACAAGGACCGGATCGGCGTCTACGAGCTTCTCATCATGACGCCGGAGTTGCGTCGTCTCGTCGTGGGATGGGCGACACAGGAAGAGTTGCGTTCCATGGCGGTGCGCCAGGGGATGCGGACCATGCGCCAGGAGGCCATCGACCTCGTGGACCAGGACATCACCACCATCGAGGAAGTGATTCGGAGCATGTACACCCTATGAGCCGTGACAAGACACTGAACAAGTACCGCTACGAGGCCGTCGACCCCACCGGGGCGAAGGTCAAGGGCACCGAGACCGCCATCTCGGCGGGCGCGGTGCACCTCGGGCTGCTCGAAAAGGGCTTCCAGCCCATTGAGGTCACGGAGAAGCCCAACCTCATGCAGTTGGAGATCACCAAGAAGAAGGTCCCGCGCAAGGACGTGATGAACTTCACGCGCCAACTGGCCGTGTTCATCCGTTCGGGGGTCCCCATCATGGAGGCCCTCGAAGTCATCGTGGAGGAGACCCAGGGCAAGTTGCTCAAGGGGATCCTCATCAACATGATCGACGACTTGCGCGCCGGTGACACCTTCGCGGCGGCGGCCTCCAGTCACCCCGAGGCTTTCCCCGCCTTCTACGTGGGCATTCTGGAGTCCGCGGAGCTCACCGGTAACCTCGACGGCGTCCTCAATCAGTTGGCCGACTACATCGACCGTGACTCCAAGGCCCGTGGCCGGATCTCGGCCGCCCTGGTCTATCCGATGGTGGTCTCCGTGATGTCGGTGGTGACGGTCGTTGTGTTGGGAGTCTTCGTGCTGCCGCGCTTCGTCGTGTTCTTCAACTCCCTGCACGCGAAGTTGCCCTTGCCCACCCGCATGCTGCTGGGCGCATCGTCCTTCTTCAGCCAGTGGTGGTACGTCATCTTGGCCCTCATCGTGGCGGTGGTGGCGAGCTTCATCGCCATGCGTCGGTCGCCGGGTGGTCGGCGCATCCTCGACCGGATCCTCCTGCGGCTCCCGGTGGTGGGCGACCTCACGCAGACGGCGATCCTGGAGAGGATCTGTCGGGTCCTCTCCTCGATGCTGCGCGCGGGGGTGGACCTGCCGCGCTCGATGACCATCACCGCCGACTCGGCCAACAACACGGTCTATCGCGAGGCGTTGTACGGCATTCGTGACGAGATGATGGAGGGACAGGGACTCGCGGGGCCCATCGCCCGAACCGGACTCTTCCCGGGCGCGGCTCGTCAGATGTTCCGCGTGGGCGAGGAGACGGGTTCACTGGACCAGCAGCTCGAGGTGGCGGCGTCCTACTACAACCGCGAACTCGAGACGAAGCTCGACAAGGCGACATCGCTGTTCGAGCCGGCGGTCATTATCGTGATGGGTATTGTCGTCGGCTTCGTGGCGGTCGCCCTCATCTCGGCGATGTACGGAATCTACAATCAGGTGAAGTAGTGGTCTACGGGTCCTCCTCTGGCGTGAACGGTCCCTCGGGGCGCCGCTCGTTGCGACGGAGGGGACCGGCGCGTCCCTGGGCCACCAAAGGGCACGACGAGGGTTTCACCCTGGTCGAGCTGTTGCTCGTGACCACCATCATCCCGCTCATCATCGGGGCCCTGGCCGTGGGGATCGTGGCGGTCTTCAAGCTCCAGTCGAGTGTCTCCAATCGCCTCGGTGACACCACGGACTCCCAACAGGTCTCGGCGGTGTACTCCAAGGACATCACGGCGGCCCAGTACGTCACGACGGACGCCAACACCAACCCCCAGTGCGGAGCGGGGACGGGCACTCTCGTGCTCAGTCTCGACGACAACGTCGACATGGTGGGTGGGACCCTGCCGGTCATCTCCTACGTGCTGGTCAAGAACGCCAACTCGAGCCCCGTGACCTACGACCTCGAGCGTCTGGCCTGCAACGGAGTGAACTCGCCCACGCCGTCGAGTACGACCATCCTCGCCTACGACGTCTCGGCGACGACCCCTCCACCGACCGTTGATTGCTCGGGTTCGGGTAGCTGCCAGAGCGACCCCAGCGCGGGCTGGCTGTCGACGGTCTACGTCAACGACATCACCTACGCGATCACCGAACAAGCCACGGGCTACATCTACAGTCTGACCGCGAGCCCCGTGAACAGCACCACGTCGTTCTCGAGCGGCACCGGGGTGTCGCTCAAGGCCCAGACCTCGTGCAACACCGCCGATCCGGGCTCGGGCAGCCTGGCGTCCAACCTCTGCTTCGTGGACTTCGCCCAGCTCGCGACCAACCCCGCCCTCTGGGCGGCCGCCACCACCGGCAGTGACTGCGGCGCCCAGATGTCCGCCACCGTCGGGAGCAGCGAGACCCTGTACTTCTGTCTGCGTATCTCGGTGACGCCCAAGCCGGCCACCTTGCTCACGCCCACCGCCTGCCTGGCCGCGGGGACCAACGGTCCCGCGGCCCCGTGCGTCGCGCCCACCGGTCTTCCCAACTATTACCTGGCCTTCCTGGGTGGCTGTTATCCGACGGGGGCGTGCACCAGTCCCTTCTACACCGGCATCGCGGGGAGCCCCGCAATCTGGTTGAACTCGCTCAAACTCGCCGAGAACACGACCGCCACGATTTCGCTGACCAACATCCACCTCAACAACGCGGCGGGGGGAGCCGCGACGGGCTGGCAGATCATCAGCGCCGACGCCGAATCGACCGACTCGATCGCCGCCGAATACATCACCTGGTCCACCCCGTCGGCGACCCCCTTGACACCCGTGTGCAACGGCGAGTCCTGGGACAACTGCACTCCGACCAGCGGGAGCCCCGACTACTGGGGCATCGCGTGCTTGGACGACCAGCCCGACGTGGGACTGGTGCAGACCAACACCGGCGGCGTGAGCTCCATCACGTGCAATCCCATCATGGGGAGCGAGCGTGAGACCGGGGGTCAAAAGGACGGCGCGGGCATGGTGGAGGCGGTCACGCCTTCCAGCTTGACGGTGACGATGGGAACCTATAACGGAAAGCAGGCCATCTCTGTCGGCCTGCTGTTGTCGGGAGTCTCGTGATGATGGGGCGCCGAGGGGACGTGGGTGCCCGTCCGAGGACGGCAGTGACGTCGCCGCGGGTGACCCCTCGCTTGAGTGATCGTTCGGACCGTGGCGACACCCTGGTCGAGATCCTCCTGGCCCTCATCGTCCTGTCGCTCGCCACCGTGGCCCTCCTCCTCGGTTTCTCCACCTCGATCAACGCGTCGTCGACGCACCGGAACCTGGCGGCCACCACCGTGGCGCTGGAGGCGGTGGAGCAGCAGGCGCAGTCTCAGATCTCCGCTCAACTGGCGCTCTTCAGTTGCCCGATGACGATCGCGAACTACGAGTCGTACGTCACGCTCACTGTTCCCTCGAACCCCGGCAGCCCGGCGCTCTCGGCCAAACTCGACTACGTCGAGTGGTGGAACGGAAACGGTTGGACGACCAGCTGCGTGGCGGGTTCGGCTGAATTGGTCACGTTGCAAGTCACCGGCCCCAGCGGTACGTATTCGACGCAACTCATCATCCAGTACCCTCTGGACAGTACGGGCTCCCAGGGGGCCGTCGGCACGGTCCCCTCAAAGCTGGTCTTCCTGCAGTTGCCGTCGACATCGGCCACCTTCGCTTCCGGCACGGCCTTCGACACCGCCGACCAGCCTGTCGTCGAGGTGGAAGACGCGGCGGGCAACCCCGTCATCAATGACTCCTCGCCGGTGCTCTTGTCGCTGGTGTCGTCCACCAATGGCACCTTGGGAAACTGCGCGGGACCCGAAGTCAATGCCATCGTCGACTTCTCAGGTTGCACGGTGACCCTCAAGACCGGTGTCACATCGGCCAGCTTCTCGTTCGAGGCGACCGACACGTCGATCTCGAACTCCCCCTTCCTGTCGAATCAGTCCTTCACGGTGTCCAGCTCGACAGCGTCGCCGCAATTGGTGTTCTTGAGCACGCCGACCCCGGGCGCCTCGGGTGCGTCCATGACTCCCACGAGCGGGACCCAGTTCCAGATCGCCGTGAAGCAGGGCACGACGACGCTGACCAGTTGGACGGGCTCCATCTCCCTGACGATGTCGGGTTCGTCGACGAGCATCAATCAGTTGAGCAACTGCACGATCAGCGGTCCGACGGCCGGCGTGTTCTCGGTCTCCGGGTGCTACTTCAAGGGTGGCGTGAGCGTCGTGAACGGCAACTCGCCGATCTACTACACGATGACCGCCACCGGCTCACCGACCGGCTCTTCGCCGGCGGTGTTGCCGGGTCAGAGCGCCGCCTTTGGCGTGACCGGTCCGGGAGCGGCCACGCAACTGGCCTTCTCCACCGAACCGGTTGGGGGCTCCTCGTCCTCGACGCCCGTGCCCATCGCCACTTCAGGACTACCGGTCGTCATCCAGGCGCTCGACTCGTGGGGCAACACGGCGACCGGGGCGTCCGGTAGCGTCAGCCTGAGCGTGAATCCAGGGACCAACCTGTCGGGAACGACGATCCCCGAGACCCTGAGTAGTTGCCCCAACGCGTCGTTCACTCTGGGATTCGCCACCTTCACCTCGTGTTCGGCATCGGCGTGGGCCCAGGGGGTCACCCTGACGGCGACCCTGGGGGCTATCACCCAGAAGAGCACCGCGTTCAATGTCACGGGGCCCGCGTCCAGTCTGCAGTTCACGACCCAGCCGCAGGCCGGCCCCTCAGGATCTCTCTTCGTCACCCAGCCGGTGATCGGCATCTTCGACGCCAATGGATACGTCGTGACGGCCGACACCGCATCGATGTCGGCGCAACCGACGGTGACGCCGACCGACTCAGGGGTCCCTCAGCCGCAAGTGACCGGTTGTACGGACTTCTCTCCCACCATGGGCTACATCAGTCTCACGTCGTGTTCCTTCGTCGGTTCCGAGGCCACTCAGTACACCATGACGGTGACCTTGGGGGCTCTCACGAGTTCACCCAGCGCCACCTTCAGTCCTAGCGGACCCGGCGCACCGGCCAAGGTCGTCTTCGCCGTCAGTCCCGTCGCGGGCCCCTCCGGATCGGCCTTCAAGAAGCAGCCGGTGCTCCTCGTGGAGGACGTCGCGGGGAACCTGACGACCGCGTCAAACGTGACGGTCAGCCTCAGCGCCAGCGGCGGCTCCTTGAACGGCTGTGCGAACCTGACCTCGGTGGCCGGCGTGGTCTCCGTCTCGAATTGCCAGTTCAGCGGTGTTATTGGCCAGAACTACACGTTGGCGGCTACGTCCACCGGATTGACTTCGGGGACGAGCGCCACCTTCTCGCCGACGGCGGCGGGTGCTCCCGCGCAAATCGCAGTGGCCTCCTTCCCCTCTGGATCGGTGGTCGCGGGTACGTCCCTCTCGGGCATCTCTTTCTCGATCGAGGACAGCTATGGCAACCTGGTGTCCACGGGTGCCGGATCCAACGACCAATTGTCGGTCTCCCTGGGAGGGAATCCTGGAAACGTCTCGCTCCTGCCCTCGCCGAACGTGACACTGACGGCGGTGGCCGGTATCGCCACCATGTCGGGTGAATCGATCGACGTCGCGGGCACCTACGTCCTCACCGCCACCGACTCCTCCGAAGGCGCTTTGCCGATCTCCTCAACGGTGACCACCAGCCCGCTCAGCGTCGTGGCCGCAGCGCCCAGTCAGATCGTCTTCTCCGCTCAGCCAAGTGGGGGAACGGGTGGCGTCGCGTGGTCGCTCCAGCCGGCGCTGACCGTCGAGGACGTCTTCGGTAACGTCGCTTTGACCGACCACTCGACCATCTCGTTGTCCATCAACTCGGGCACCTCGGGAGCGACGATCAGTGGATGCAGCCAGTCCGAAAGCAACGGAGTGGTCACCTTCAGCGGATGCTCCATCAACAAGCCCGGTACTTACACCTTGTTGGCCACCGATTCCTCGGGCACGGTGGCGACATCGACGAGCAGTTCCTTCGTGGTCAGCGTCGGACCCGCCGCCAAGCTGGTCTTCTCGCAGAACCCCGCAGGCTCGGTTACCGAGGGGACCGCACTGACCCTCCAGCCGGTCGTACAAGTCCAGGACGCGGGCGGCAACCTCGTCACCGGTGACTCGTCGACGGTCAGCCTCTCGGTCAACTCCTACGCGGCGGGTACGTCGGGTGGCTCGACCCAAGGGAATGTCACGGGCTGTGTCGGGAACGAATCGGGTGGCGTCGTCACCTTCGGTGGCTGCGCCATCAGCGGCACGGGAGCGGCTGGCAGCTACACCTTGAAGGCCACCGATTCCTCGGGCGCGGTGGCGACCGCGGCGAGCACTCCCGCATTCTCCATCGTGGCGTCCCCCGCGAGCAAGGTCGCGTACCTCTTGTCGCCGCCCGCCACCGGTACCGCTGGATCGGCTCTCACGACCTTCAAGGTGGCCATCGAGGACAGCAACGGCAACGTGATCACGAGTGGTGCCGGTTCGACGGACACCGTCTCTCTGTCGGTCGCCAGTGGCCCCGGCGGTTTCAACTCGGCGCCCGCCACCTACACCAATGTGGCCGCCGTGAGTGGCGTCGCCACGTTCTCTTCCATCGTGCTCGATACCTCGGGCAACTACACCTTCACCGCCACCGACACCACCCCGGGCGACACCGGCTTCACCTCGACCGGTGCTTCGAGCGGTACCTCGATCACCTCGGGCCCGGGCACCAAGCTCGTCTACAAGGTCTCTCCGCCGGCCACGGGA